>JAAEOI010000265.1 GCA_024244665.1 Bacteroidota bacterium
CTATAGGGAATGGATTACTCGTGGTTGGAAGCTATCTCTGGCTGAGGATCGAGGTATGGCAACTGTGGGCAGTATTTGTCCTTTGCTGCCTGATTTCCGCGGCTTTTGTCTACTCCATCATGAATAAACTGGAACGTGCCTCCGGTGATGCCTGACATTACGCCACCACTGAGTCTCTACCTGCAAATCCTGGAGAGGAATTGATTCTGATTCAGCTGTTGTGAATACTTAGTTTTTCTTAAATTTGATTCAAACAGCATGTTATGAGAATTTTCGGAGCAGCTCAGGTGAGTGACATAGATGAGTATACCATCAAAAATGAACCGGTGGCCTCCATAGACCTGATGGAGCGTGCAGCGCTTCGGCTTACCGGTTGGTATGTGCGTCACTATCATACTGATCAGAAAGTGCATATTTTTGCCGGACCGGGTAACAATGGGGGAGATGCCCTTGCCATGGCACGGCAGCTTGCTGAGAGGCAGTTCCGGGTTGAATGCTGCCTGCTTGCTTTTGGAAAACTGTCGGCCGACTGTGCCATCAACAGGCAGAGACTGATTGATCAGGGTCTGGTTAGTTTTCGTGAGATTGATGATGGGGATCCGCTTCCCGAAATCGGGCAGGGTGAGGTGGTGGTGGACGGAATCTTCGGATCGGGCCTGTCCAGGCAGGTATCCGGATTCCCGGCCAGGGTAATCAGCCACATCAATAGTCACCAGGGCGTTGTAGTTGCCATCGATATTCCCTCAGGATTATTCGGGGAGGACAACTCGGACAATGATTACAACTCGGTGATCAGGGCCACGTTTACCCTTAGCTTCCAGTTCCCTTTTCTCTCCTTCTTCTTTGAGATGAATGAGCCTTACGTGGGGGAGTGGAGGGTCCATGATATCGGGTTGCACCCCGCTATCATTGAAGAATCAGATACTCCATACCAGATCATAGAGAAGGAGATGGTCAGGGACTTACTGCCCGAGCGCAAAAAGTTCTCCCACAAGGGCACCTTTGGCCATGGATTGATTATCTCGGGATGCTACGGGATGATGGGTGCGGCCCTGCTGGCAGGTGAAGCGTGCATGAGGGGCGGGTCCGGGCTTACCACCCTGCATGTGCCCAGGTTCGGGTACAGCATCATACAGACGTCACTTCCCGAGGCCCTTGTGAACCTGGACCAGTCCGACATCCTCTTCAGTGAACCTCCCGATCTAAAAACATATACAGCCATCGGGATCGGGCCCGGACTCGGTTGTAAGCCCAATACGGGCAAAGGGCTGAAAATGGTGATTGAAAGAGCCGTCGTGCCCCTGGTGATTGATGCCGACGGACTCAATATACTGTCTGAGAACCCGGAGTGGTATGCATTGCTTCCCCGGGGGACTATCCTTACACCCCATCCGAAGGAGTTCGATCGCCTGGCAGGAAAGAGCAAGGATGGATTTCAACGCCACCTGAAACAGAGGGCATTTTCCGAGAAGTATGGTGTGGTGGTGGTCCTCAAGGGCGCCTTTACCGGTATCGCATCACCCGATGGCCAATACTGGTTCAATCCAACCGGCAATCCGGGAATGGCCACCGGCGGAAGCGGAGATGTACTCACTGGCTTAATTACCGGTCTGCTTTCCCGGGGAATGAAGCCTGTCGATGCGGCCCTTGCCGGGGTATACCTGCACGGAATGGCAGGCGACCTGGCAGCAGGGGAGCTGGGACAGGAGGCTTTGATTGCCGGGGATATGATCCGGAAACTCGGGGCAGCTTTTCTGGAGCTGCGATAAGGCCCAACTCTTTTGCGTCTTTTTAGTCTAAGGAAACAATGTATTCACATGCTGTTTTTAACCGCTAATCAATTTCTATGATCGCCCGGATATTCGGATATTTTGTTTCATCTACCATTAAGATGCGCTTATGTGAAGCAAGAGTATAATAGTCATATTTATTTGACTTCCAGTGCCTCAGGTCGTAACTTACATGCATTATTCTATGTGCATGAGCTGAATATTTTACTGCTGGTATACACAATTCGCTGCATCCTCTTGATTACCGAAATACGGTTTCTACGATCGATTGACGAATAAATCAGGCCTAAACCAACAGGCATGAAAACAGCACAATTCTATTGCCGGTACGGAGCATTACTGATCTGCGCATTTCTTACCCTGTTCCTATCCAATCCGCTTGCAGGTCAATACACCCTCCAGGATGAGGATGTTGTTGTGGAGAATGGTATCATTCAATCCTGCTCCTATGATTTTCTGATCAAGGACATTATTATTCCTGATACGCTTGACGGGCAGGTCGTAACGGGAATAGCTGATGGTAAGGTCACAGCAAAGGAATACTGTGAAGGAGTCTTCTTTGAGAAGGGTATCCATAAGATCACATTCCCTTCAACACTCGAAAGAATCGGAGATTGTGCCTTTAGCGAGAACCACCTTGATAGCATAGACCTCACCGGATGTCCTGATCTGGTTTCCATAGGAAACTATGCATTCTGGTACAATTACAATCTTGAAAGTGTTGATCTGAGCGCTTGTTCTGCATTGAAAGAGATAGGGAGTTATGTATTTTATGATGATAATATCATATATGCCAGTTTCAGCGGATGCACTGCATTGGAGCAGATCGGGTATATGTCGTTTTTCGGCAACGGACTCACCAGCCTGGACCTCTCAGACTGTTCTTCCTTACGAGTTATTGGCGGCCAGGCATTTGACTACAATTCTTTGGTCAATGTCAATTTCAATGGATGTGAAGCTTTGGAGGAGATCAGGACTGGAGCTTTTTCCAATTGTAATCTGAGCACGCTTGACCTGAGTGCTTGTTCAGCCTTGACATTAATCGACTATGTCGCCTTCCGTGGTAATGAATTGACAAGCATTGATCTGACTGAATGTAGTGCCCTGAAAACAATCGGGACATCTGCATTTGCCGATAATTTAATAGAAACTGTCAACCTGAGTGTTTGCCCCACCCTCTCTGAGATCGGGCCTCATGCCTTTAGATCTAATAAGCTGACTTCGATAGACTTTAGCGCTAATTCTTCATTATTAGAGATTGGAGAAGGAGCATTCCATTCCAATTTGCTTGATGGTGTCGACCTGACTGCCTGTGATGCATTGGAAAAGATAGGAAAGGATGCTTTTGCTGAGAATCAGTTTGATAGTTTTGTTCTGCCTGTCAACAGTAATTATAAGCATCTGAGCTGGGAAGACGTGCTGGGAAATTCCCATGCTGGGGGTGAGGAGGTGTTTGATCTTTCAGCCAATTATTATATTCCGATACCCTACACGCTTATTGAGGAAGATGTAGATTTTGATAGCGGCACCATTAAGTGGTGCACTTATAATTTTGAATACACTGATATTATCATCCCTGATACGCTTCACGGGCTGGCAGTAGAAAGAATTGGCAGATTTGAGGCTGGAAACGGAGTCTTTTATAAGGACCGTGTCACGAGCGTTATCTTCCCTTCGACACTGGAAATTGTGGGTAGATATGCTTTCAATTCCAACAGCAGTTTGTTGTCTTTGGATTTTAGCTCTTGTGAGAATTTGAAAGCGATCGAATCGTATGCAATTGTAGGGAATGCCCTGACTCATGTTGATTTTGACAACTGTTCGGCACTAAGCAAAATTGAACGATATGCATTTCGCGATAATGCCTTGAGCAGTATTGATTTGAGCGCTTGTACAGCACTTGCCACCATCGGGAGGGAGGCATTTGAAAGCAATAATATTGTTGGATTTGATTTACCCGTAAATGATGAATTCATTGAACTTGGATGGAAAGATCCTCTTGGGAATGAATATGCGGGAGGTGAAACAGTAAATGATCATTCACTGTATTACTACGTCCCTGCCCCTTATATCCTGACAGATGCGGATGTGGAAGTCACGAACGGCTTTATTGAAACCTGTTCCTATGACTTTCACCTGCGGGAAATCATTGTGCCGGATACCCTTGACGGGCAAGCGGTGACAGCAATTGGTGGATGGGGATGGGGAGAACGCATGGTGTTTGGTCATAATCGAATTGTGAGCATTACCCTGCCATCTTCAGTTGAATCCATCGGGGAGACAGCTTTCTATGACAATGATCTGGACAATATTAATTTAGAGGCCTGTATTCATTTGAAATCAATTGGAACAGGTGCATTTATTCTGAATCCCCTTAGCAGCTTCAAACTACCCATTCCTGAAATCCCTGGCTACATATTCAACTATTGGATTGATGGAGAAGGTTTTACTTATTCTGGGGGAGATACTGTTCGGAATTTATCCACAAGCTATACTGCTGTGTTAACTGCAGCCTATGCAGTTAATTTTACAGTGACCGATGGTGTGATCCCTGTGCTGGGTGCTATTATTTCACTGGCAGGCTATGAGGCATCAGAAACAGATGAAGTTGGGATGGCTGTCTTTGATAAGGTAATCCCTGAGAATGAGATCTCCTATTCGGTTACACATACAGATTATGAAACTGTGTCAGGTCTTGTCTCTGTAGTCGACAGTGATGTAGTTGAGGAAATCACAATGCTGCCACTGACTGCTATTTCTGAATCGGGGGCAAAGAAATTCCGGATCTACCCCAACCCTGCGGGCGACCTGGTTCATATTCTCTTCAATGAGGATGCTGAGCTGACTGTCCTGGATGTAACAGGCAGGGTTGTGTTGACGCATGAACACAAAAGGGGAGAATCATCGATTCCGGTGGGGCACCTTGAACCCGGCAGCTATTTCTTCAGGGTGGAATCCGGAAGGGGTGTTCTTGGAAGGAAGGTGATGGTGCAGTAATTCCGCACTTCGTTTGATATGTTTTTTTGTATACTAGGGGGCGATGTGCTAATTTCGCGCTGTATCAGATCGTATAATCTATGAAGAAGACTATTTTTTTCGCAATAATGGCCGTAGCGATGGCGGGTTGCATTGCACCCGCCGACATGCAGGTCATAGTAGCTCCCTTTGGGGAGGAGGTGCCCGAAACCAGTGAGCAGTTGTTGTATGCCCTTCCGCAGACCGTTTTTAAGGTGGAGCTTACCTACCAGGAGATGAAACATATTCCCGGGCCGTTCATGGAGTATGCCGAGAAATACCTCAGTATCCGGGAGGTGATCAGACAGAATTTCAGCCGCTGGCAGATCCTTGATGTGAAGATTACCGCGCATACCGAGCTGGATCCTGAAATGTTGTTTCACCTGAATGTGGTGGAAGGAGAGTTCAACCCGGCCCTGCTGGAACCTTTTATTGAAAAAGGGAGTATCATGGATGGGTCAGGCCTTGTGCTTGAAGAGCTGAAAAGTCCTTTGCTGGAGACCGGAGTGATCAGGGATTATGTCACCTACCTGGACCTGGGAATTGAATCAAATTTTGAGCAGCGTACCGAGACCATGTATAAAACCATTGTGACCGATACTTCCTTTGTAGAAGTGCCGGTGAATCGTACCATTACTGAACAGAAATCGCCCGTCAGGAAGGCACAGGAAGCTGCCGATTTTCTGCTTGAACTCCGGACCCGCAGGTTTGAATTGCTGACAGGTGAATATGAAAGTTTTCCCCAGGGTGAGGCCATGCAGGCCGCACTGGAGAAGCTGGATGAGATGGAGTCCTCCTACCTCTCCCTGTTTACCGGAAAGACATTTGGGAAGACCCAGGTTATGGAATGGTTCATAATTCCCGAATCCGGATCCTCCTCAAGCAATTATTCCCTGGGTATTTTCTCTGAGCTGCTCGGTTTTGTGCCGGAGGAGATTAAGGAGGGTTCCCCACTGAAAATTGTTATGGAACCAGTGGGCAAAACCACCAGCCTGAATGCCTATTACACCAATACAGCGGTCGGAGAAAAAAGCAATGTTCTCTACTACAGGATTCCCGATGTGGTAAACATGAAACTTATGCTTGGGAATGCCGAACTGGCGTCTCAGAGAATTTCCGTATACCAGTCCGGATCACTGGTCACAGCTCCCTTATAATTTGCTCAGACTGGTAACCTGAACTGGTTGGCGGTCGGGGGTTAAGACCTTCAAGAAGTAAACCCCGCTCGAGTAGGCGGATGTGTTAAGGAGAATGATATCTCCCGGATTTACTTCGCGGTAAAGTTGCTGAGTGATCAAGCGGCCCGTTACATCCTGTACCTCCACAAGGTAATCACCATGCTTCTCTATGTTGAACCGGATCCTGAGCTCTTCACCCATGGGGTTCGGATAGGCCGAAATGTCCCAGCTGGACTCCCTCTCGCTGATTCCTACAGTGGAACCGAATGGCTGCTGGAAACCCTGGGTCAGGATCATATCCCCACCGCTAAGGGTTGTCACTGCCAGCTCACCAAGTGTCCAGGAAATGGAAATGTTTTCGGCTTCAAAATAGCCGCCTCCTGAGGCTACCACACTGGGGGCCAGTGATTCCTGGGCTCTTAGGCCGACGCTTGTGAATAGAACAAGGACGATGATGATCAGGGACTTTCTCATGGAGTGATATTTATTCAAATTTCAAAAAAATTCGGCTTACTTACAATAATTTAACAACATAATTGCGTTTTCATCCAAAAAAAGTTGAAAAAAAGAAGAAAGGGGGAGAGTCCTGAAAATTATTTCGCAGGGATCGCTGCAAGTATCGCCACCAGGAAATCCCAGAACTTCTTTACGGTCTCTGTCTCCACCTTTTCATCGGGAGAGTGGGGGAAACGGATGGTGGGACCTAAGGAGATCATATCCAGGTTTGGATAGACACCTCCCAGCAGTCCGCACTCAAGTCCGGCATGCATGCCATTGATTTCGGGGATCTTGCCAAAATCCCTATTGTACACATCCTGGCACACCTTAAGGATGGTGGAATCCATGTTCGGCTTCCATCCGGGGTAGGCTCCGGAAAGTTCAACATCGGCGTCAATCAGGTGAAAAACCGCTGCGATCTTCCATGCAGTGGCATCCTTGGCACTGTCGACCGATGAACGGGTCAGGTTAAGGGCGATGAATTCGCCATCCTTTATACTGGTAATGGCCAGGTTATTGGAGGTTTCAACAAGTCCCTTCATAGACTGGCTCATGCGCTGTACGCCGTTGGGACAGACAAAAATGGCCCGGATAAACTTCCGTGATTCCTCCACGGGGACTACGCTGGCCGGGTCGGTGCACTTCTCACAGCTGAAGGAGAGACCGGGTTCGGTCTCAGCAAACTCCTGGCGATAGATAGTCTGGTACTCTGCCACCATCGTTTCGAAATCTGCAGCAGCAGAAGAGGGAACAGCTACCACGGCAATTGCCTCCCTGGGTATAGCGTTCCTGAGATCACCACCTTCGGCAGAGGCGAGCCTGATCTTCAGGTCCCACTCAGCCTGCATCAGGAAGCGGAACAGGACCTTATTGGCATTGGCCCTTCCCAGGGGGATGTCCAGTCCCGAGTGACCACCCTTAAGTCCTTTCACGTGAACCTGGTAGGCCTGATGGCCGGCCGGGCTGTTTTCCGGGGTGTATTTTTTTGAGGCAGAAACATCGATGCCGCCTGCGCAGCCCACGCATAATTCTCCCTCATCTTCGGAGTCCATGTTGATCAGGATGTCTGCATCAAGGAGTCCTGGTTTCAGGCCGAAGGCACCGGTCATGCCGGTCTCTTCGTCAATTGTAAAGAGGGCTTCGACCGGACCGTGAACCAGTTCTTTGGATTCAAGGACGGCCATGGCTGCTGCCACACCAATCCCGTTATCAGCTCCCAGGGTTGTGCCGTCGGCAGTTACCCAGTCTCCGTCGATCAAGGTCTCAATGGGATCTTTTTCAAAGTCAAAGTCCTTTTCACTATTCTTCTGGGGCACCATATCCAGGTGTCCCTGCATGACCACAGTTTTACGGTTCTCCATGCCGGGGGTGGCAGGCTTCTTAATAACCACGTTGCCCACCTCATCCTCGATGGTATCCAGTCCAAGGTCCTCCCCGAACTTTTTCATGCAGGCAATTACCATGGCCTCATTTTTGGAAGGCCTGGGAATCTGTGTAAGTGTATAGAAGTGTTTCCATACTTCTTGTGGGGCTAAATCTTTTATAGTACTCATGCTACTCTTTTTTACATATTTATACGCACAAGGCTTAATCGACATGATCAATGATGATGAAACCTGGCGCTCATGTTTTTTCAAATTATTCCGGTTTCTGCCCACTGGGCAATTCCAGTCCGAATTTTTGCCTGGCATCAGCCTTCTTTAGCTGAATTGCCAGGAAGATGGAGATGATGCCAAGAACCACCAACATCAATACAGGCACAGTATAGTTATAATTCATCTCTCCTGCCCTGATGGTTTCAATGTCTTTTCTATTGGCCAGATCAAGTACAGCCCCAATCCCCCAGAAGAAAAACAGGAGTCCCCAATTCTGGATCGTAAACATGGATGCATATGCAGTTCCCAATCTGCTTTCTTTTACAATTTTAGCTACCGATGGCCACATAGCTGCGGGGATAAGCGAAAATGCAATACCTAAGCTCAGGAGTCCAAAATAACCGAGTATTTCACTGTTGAACAGAGAGAGTGATAAATGGGCAAATATCAACAGGATGGAACCAAGGATCATCAGGGAAGCGGCTTTACCTTTCTTGTCAACGTAGTTGCCAAAGATGGGTGTGAATAAAATGGTTCCCATGGGTATAAGGCTGGCCGTTTTAGGTCCGTTCTGCAACCAGACTGAGAGGGTTGATCCCCATAGTCCCCTAATAAACAAAAAGAACAGCAATCCTATGACTGCAAGTGATCCGATTTTCCCCCCAATATTTTTGAATTTGGACGGGATCAATGAGAATCCAAGACCAAATAGAAACAATCCAAGGTAAATGGCCACATTCCCTATGGATTGACTTCCGAACAGGCTGAAATAGGATGCACTTGTGGGAAGATCGTAGGAGAAACCAAATTTATTCACCAGAAGGTCCGGAGCATACTGTATAAATGGAAAAACTGCTGAATAGAATGAAACACAGAGAAGTGCTATAAACAAAAAGGACCGGTTCTTCAGCAGGCCGACCAGGTCAGCAAACTTAAATTCATCTTCCGCATCCGCAGATCCGGTATCAGCTTCAATGGCCTTATCCTGTTTGTCCAATGAATAATCAAAAATCATGTATACAAGGAAAGCGATTAGAGAGAGCCCTATGAGGGTAGCAGCAAATGCCACTGCAGGTGCTACACTGCCTTTTCCAATATCGATGGATAATGCAAGTCCCATGGCAGAACCCAATCGGCCAAATCCAACGTTTATGGCCATAGCCAGCGCCAGTTCTTTTCCTTTGAACCACTTCACGACTGTTCGCGTGGAAACCACGCATACTACTTCCAGTCCTGATCCAAACAGGATCCTTCCTATAATCATCATGGTTAGCTGGGTTCTGTGACTGTCTCCGAAAACGCCATGTGCAGCCATTGCTGTAATCGTGGCTCCAACGGCAGCCAGTGAGCCGAACAGCAAACCTGCCCGTCTTATTCCCCACTTGTCAAGAAAAACACCACCAACGATAATCATACCAAATAGATTGGCAATGGTGGTCAATCCAATGAGTCGTCCAAACTCTTCACTGGAAAAGCCCATCTCGGTTTCCATCAGACCTTTCAGACCACCAAAGAAATCCTGGAACCAGTATGTTGCTAACATAAGCATACTGATAAGTACCAGCATCAACCAGCGCATGGGAACTGAATCCCTCATTGTTTTTCTTGTCGTTTCCATCATATTTTTTTTGTTATAGAATCACCAAAAATAGAAAAAATTTACCTCGGTTAAGGATTTTATAGAACTTAGTGGAAAAGTATGTCAAAAAACAGTCAATAAATAGTTATATTTATATTAAGTGGCATGCAACTTGGAGTAAGGATTGAAGTTCCATAACGACCAAACGATAGATGAAAAAGGCACTGTTTTTTTTAGGATTGTCACTTTTAGGATTGAGTGCAACTTTTGCGCAGGAGGGAGTAAAGTGGCACTCCCTTGAAGAAGCCCTGGCTCTGACTGCAAAGGAACCGAGGATACTGGTAATCGATGTATATACCGACTGGTGCGGATGGTGCAAGCGGATGGATGCCGCCACCTTTTCCGATCCCGAGGTCGCAGCCTCTCTGAATAAGGATTTTTACCCGGTGAAACTCAATGCAGAAGGAAAAGAGGATATTGTCCTCGGCGACCGCACCTATAAGTTTGTGGATAATGGAAGGAGAGGGTATCATGAGCTTGCCGCCATTGTGACCAAGGGGCGCCTGTCGTATCCCACCATCTCCTATGTGGATGAAAAGGGAAGGGTGCTCAATGCAGCTCCCGGCTACCAGGGCCCCGATCAGTTCAAGGTGTTCCTGTCATACTACAGGGAGGATGCTTATAAAACCACCTCCTGGGAGGAGTACCGCGAGGCCAGTACCAAGATAACTATTCCGGATATCTAGCGGCCCTGCTACCTGTACTTTACCATCATCTGCTCCAGTTCACGGGATAGTTCATCCCTGAGCGATACAGGTTCAAGTACCTCCCCGTCTTTCCCCAGGCTCAGCACCATCGATTTAAACTCGTAGGTGGGATGAAGTCTGAAACTGAAAATCACACGCTCCTCGTCCTCCGAGTCAATATTCTGCGAATCGTGCCATGGTTGTGTGATCAGGTACTGGGCCTGAGTCTTCTGCACGGCAAGCTTGATCAGTGGAGGTGCCCCCGGCGGTGAGATGATCCCAAGGGCATATTTAAAATAGTCGGAGGCAGAAAATTCCGGCGCCCTGTATGTATGGTTATCTATCTCCTCAAGATTACGGATCCGGTCCAGTGCATAGGTCCGCACACGGCTCTTGAATTCGTTCCAGCCCACCAGGTACCATCTGAAACCGTGCTCCTTCAGCAGGTAGGGGTGAACCTCGTTGAAATAGGGTTTATCCTCATAAAAAGGCAGGTAGGTAATTCGAAGTACCTTCTTATTATCAATGGCATGGATAATCGGTTCAAGGTACTGGGTCCCCTTAATCTCAGGGGCCTGTTTAAAATGGATAAATCCCCTCTCCCTGTATTTGTCGTAGAGGCCGGCGATCAGAGAGTGAACTTCAAGCTTGCTTTTTGAGTAGGCCATGTTAGATCTTGTCAGTTTCGATCAAATGTAACAAATCTCTTTTGATTGTTTAATGAATTGAAGGGGTGTTCCATCAGCTAATAAACGGGAAAAATAGTATATTGGATGCCATGAAAAAATATTTTTTCACAACACTTCTGGCCATCTTCTCCCTTACTCTCCATTCTCAATCTTTGGATATGGAATACCTTGACGGTATGAAGGCCCGGAATATTGGTCCGGGCGGAATGAGCGGCAGGGTAACCGCCATTGATGTGGAAACCGGTGATGCCTCTGTTTTCTATGTGGGCACAGCTTCAGGAGGAATCTGGAAGACGACCAATGGAGGAATCAACTTCAGCCCGGTGTTTGATAAGGAAGAGGTGGCTAATATAGGTTCGCTGGCAATCGATCCCTCCAACCAGGATGTGATCTGGGCAGGAACGGGTGAGGGCAATCCCAGGAACAGCCTGAACGGCGGGCGCGGGATCTATAAAAGTCCGGATGGCGGACGGAGTTGGAAGCTGATGGGTCTGGAGGAGACCAGGCATATACACCGGATTATTGTTCATCCCGGTAACTCCAATGTGGTTTTCGCGGGGGCAATCGGGAGCCCGTGGGGGCCCCACGCCGAAAGAGGAGTCTACAAAACAAGCGACGGGGGTATGAGCTGGGAGAAGGTTCTTTATGTAAATGAACTCAGTGGCGTGGCAGATATGGTTATGGATCCCGGCAACCCGGATAAACTTTTTGTGGCCATGTGGGAGCATCAGCGCTGGCCCTGGTTCTTTAAATCGGGTGGTCCGGGTTCCGGTCTGCATATGACAGTTGACGGAGGTGTGTCGTGGACACAGCTTACACATAAAGAGGGTCTTCCGGAAGGGGAGCTGGGACGGATCGGACTGGCTATTGCAGACGGAAACTCAAAATATGTTTATGCGCTTGTTGAGTCAAAGAAGAACGCCATCTACCGCTCCACCGATGGTGGCTACAGCTGGGAAAAGAGGGGTGAAAAGAATATCGGGAACCGTCCCTTCTATTTTGCTGATATATTTGTTGACCCGGTCAATGAGAACCGCCTTTACAGCCTCTACAGCCGGGTAAATGTGAGTGAGGACGGGGGGAAGAGTTTCTCAACTCTGATCGATTACAACATCCACCTGGACCACCACGCCTGGTGGATTGACCCGGCAGACCCCTCCTTTATGATTGACGGGAACGACGGCGGACTGGCCATCACGCATGACAGGGGCAAGAGCTGGCGCCACGTAAGCAACCTGCCGGTTTCACAGTTTTACCACATCGGGGTGGATATGGAGCTGCCCTATAACGTATACGGGGGTATGCAGGACAACGGATCCTGGAGAGGCCCCGCATACACATGGAAAGGAGGGGGGATTATCAATACCTACTGGGATTTTCTCATGGGAGGTGACGGTTTTGATGTGGTCCCGGTCCCCGGCGATCCACGCTACTGTTATGGTATGTCCCAGCAGGGTAATATACGCCGGATTGACCTGGAAACGGGCGGAAAGGTGGATATCAAACCTGCCAGAACAGGTGAAGTGGAGCTGCGGTTCCACTGGAATGCGGCCATTGCACAGGATCCTTTTCTTTGCGATGTAATCTATTTCGGGAGCCAGTTTGTACATAAAAGCCTGGACAGGGGTGATTCGTGGAGAACCATCTCTCCCGATCTGACCACCAACGACACTGCCAAGCAGAAATTCAATGAGAGCGGCGGACTCACCTTCGATGTGACCGGGGCCGAGAACCATACCTGTATCCTTGCCATAGCACCCAGTCCGGCCGAAGAGGGTGTGATCTGGGCAAGCAGCGATGACGGAAACGTCCAGCTTACCAGGGACGGGGGTGAGACCTGGGAGAACTGTTCCCCGCGCATCAAAGAGCTACCTGCCGGGGCCTGGGTTCCTCAGATTGTTCCCTCGTCAGATAATCCGGGTGAGGCCTTTGTTGTAGTGAACAACTACAGGCTCAACGACTATGCACCCTACCTGTTTCACACCACCGATTATGGTCAGAAGTGGATCCGCGTGATTGATGAATCGGATGTTCCGGGCTATGTCCTCTCCTTTGCACAGGATCCGGAAGAGCCCCGGCTACAGTTCCTGGGAACCGAATACGGACTCTATGTAAGCATCGATGGTGGAGAGGAGTGGAGTAAGTGGACGAACGGTTTCCCGACGGTCTCCACCATGGATCTGGTCATTCATCCCCGGGAATACGACCTGGTGATTGGTACTTTCGGGAGGTCGGCTTACATCCTTGATGATATCAGGCCTTTGAGAGCACTGGCAAGGGATTTTGAAGTGGTCACCTCCTCTCAGATATTCCCTGTTGAACCGCCAGTGGCCTACCTGGCTGAAAAGGGCAATGCGCCGGGTTATTACTTCACTGGAGATGCCTATTTCGAAGGTGAAAACCGGCAGGGAGGAGCAAGGATCTCTTACTTTGTAAAGGTTGAGGAAACTGAGGAGAAAGGTAAAAAGGACAGTGTAGTGATCGAGGTGCTGGATGCGAAGATGAAGCCGGTAAGGACCCTGAAGCGGATTCCTGCAAATGGGCTCAACAGGACCACCTGGTATCTTGACAGGAAAGGCGTCAGGATCAGTTTCAGTGCCAAAGAGCCCTCCTCAACAGGTAATGAACATGGTGAAGGGGGCAATATACTTCCAGGAACCTACCAGTTACGGCTGAGTTACAGGGGGGATACAGCTCTGACTGCCATTGAGGTACAGCCCGATCCCAGGATCCGGTACGATTTGGCCGGGATGGAGGCCAAACAGGAGATAGCAGATCAGCTTCATGTAAAAATGGAGAAGCTCAATGCAGGCCTTTCTAAAATCAGGAAGTGCAGGGAGGGGATTCAGCTGGTGAAGAAGCTCTCCGGAAAGGATCAGTCCGACGCCCTGAAAAGTGCAACAGAGTCGATGGAGGCAGAGTTGAACAAACTGGAGAAAAAGCTCTTCAGGGATGAGAACATGCAGGGAATTTACTATCCTTCAGATGCTCTTTATGTACAGTTGTCCGGCGCTTACGGGATCCAGTCAGCCACTCCTTTTACGGAGAATCAGCTGGATAAGCATGCCCGTTTCTATTCGGTGGCTGATGAGACCATCGACTGGATTAATCGCTTTATGGAGGGTGAATGGGCAGCCTACCGTGAGGCAGTAATCAATGAAAATATCTCACTCCTTAATGAATAGAAGTTTTTCCGGGAACTTCTATTCACGGTATACTGGAATTTCCTTAACTTGACTGTGGAAATGGTGAAAATTACAGATAGCATCAGTGGTTTGCGGAACGGAGGAACTCCATATAGGGAGGGATCTTGCATTCTTGTCATACGTAACCGTTCAGGCAGCAGGCTGAGCCTGGTTATTCATAGTTCTGAAGTGAACATGGTGAGAGCCATGTCTATAAGGCGTTATAAAAGACTGAAGCTCATGAAGGGAACCTACTTGTTGGAGGCCTGGTTGTCGCGCGGCCGGATTGCTGTCGATGCCCACAATATCCCACACATCAGCATCGAAAAGATCACTTCCCGTAAAGATATGTCTTTCAGAGGGAGGAAGATCGTAGCCGATTTAGTGAACGATCATGCAAGGCTGGAGATCAACAGCGAACCTACGGCGGGCGATCTGGTTCAGGATATCTAGTAGTTCAGGTTGGAAGCCAGCAGGCTCTCGACCCTTTCAACAGGTAAACCCTTCCTTTTCGCATAGTCGGCCACCTGGTCCTTCCCGATCTTACCCACGAAGAAATACCTGGAATCAGGATTTGCAAAGACCAGTCCGCTGACAGATGCAGCAGGTACCATTGAATAGGATTCGGTCAGGCTGATTCCATATCTCTCCGCCTCCAGCAGTTTGAATAATACCTCCTTTTCGGAGTGTTCGGGACAGGCGGGGTATCCATGTGCCGGTCTGATCCCCGAATACTTCTCCAAAAAGAGATCCTCATTGGAGAGTGCTTCCCCGGGAGCGTATGCCCAGTAAGTCTTACGGATCTCTGTGTGGACCAATTCAGTGAAAGCTTCAGCAAGCCTGTCTGCCAGTGCTTTCAGCATGATGGATGAGTAGTCGTCATGGTCTGCTTCAAACTCACGAATCTTCTCTTCTATCCCGATCGCGGTGGTAACGGCAAATGCACCCAGGTAGTCGGTGATACCCGATTCAACAGGTGCCACGAAGTCTGACAGGCAGAGGTTCGGTAGCTTATCTTTACTTGTCTGGTTGCGAAGGTTGGTGAAGCGTGAGATCAATTCGCTCCGTGAGCTATCCCTGTAAACCAGCAGGTCGTCGCCCGATGCGTTGGCGGGGTAGATCCCAAAAACGGCATTGGCGGTGAGCCACTTTTCGCTGATGATTTTCCCCAGCATCTCCTGTGCATCGTCGTACAGCTTTCTCGCCTCCTTCCCGTATTTAGGATCCTCCAGGATATCCGGAAATTTCCCCCTGAGCTCCCATGTAACAAAGAAGAAGATCCAGTTGATATATTCGGCGATCTTCTCCATGGGGAAGTCAATCATAGTATGGGTTCCGGGCAGATCCGGGATCCGGATAGCGGAGCTGCTCCAGTCGGTCTTAAGGCTGTTATTCCTTGCGGCCTCAAGGCTGATATAGTCAACTTTTTTTGCGGCTCCCGCATAATCGGACCTCAGGTTTTCATAGTCCCTCGCCATCTCTCTGATATACTCATCCCGTTTGTCAGGCGACAGCAGGGTGGCGACTACCGCGACACTTTTGGAGGCATCCTTCACATGGATGACCGGCCGGTTGAAGCGGGGTTCAATCTTTACCGCGGTGTGGATCATGGATGTGGTAGCTCCACCGATCAGCAGTGACTGTTTCATGTTCCGCCGCTCCATTTCGGCTGCAACATTGATCATCTCCTCCAGCGAAGGGGTGATCAGTCCTGACAGGCCAACGATATCCACATTAAGGCGTTCAGCCTCATCGAGGATTTTATCGGTGGGGACCATCACTCCCAGGTCGATCACATCATAATTGTTGCAGCCAAGGACCACACCCACAATGTTTTTACCAATGTCGTGCACATCGCCTTTGACCGTGGCCATGAGTATCTTTCCTGCCGAATAGTTCTTCCCACTTTCTCCACTGGCCTTTTCAGCTTCAATGAAGGGGAGGAGTACCGCAACGGCACGCTTCATTACACGGGCGCTTTTAACCACCTGGGGCAGAAACATTTTTCCATCCCCGAACAGGTCGCCCACCACATTCATCCCGCTCATCAGCGGGCCCTCAATCACCTTCAGGCCCAGTCCGTATTTCTGGTGAGCCTCCAACGCATCCTGCTCAATGTACTCTGTGATCCCTTTGATCAGGGCATGCTTAAGGCGCCCATCCACATCCTTATCCCTCCATGCATCCCTTACCTTTTCACTCTTTACCTCCTCGGTGAGTGTGGCAGAGAATTCGATCATACGTTCGGTGGCATCAGCTCTTTTGTTCAGGACCAGGTCCTCGGTATGGGCTAGCAGTTCGGCAGGGATCTCATCATATACCTGCAACATCCCCGGATTTACGATACCTATGTCCAGTCCCGCTTTTACGGCGTGGTAGAGAAAGACCGAGTGGATCGCATCTCTTACCACGTTGTTCCCCCTGAAGGAGAAGGAGAGGTTGCTGATTCCGCCGCTGACCCGTGTGTTGGGCAGGTTCTCCTTGATCCAGCGCGTGGTATTGATAAAGTCGACTGCGTAGTTATTATGCTCTTCGATGCCTGTCCCAATGGAGAGCACATTGGGATCAAAAATGATATCACCGGGGGAATAGTTAAGTTCTTCAGTCAATAAGTGATAGGCTCTCTGGCAGACTTCAATGCGCCGTTCAAAGCTGTCGGCCTGTCCCTTTTCATCAAAGGCCATCACCACCACGGCTGCTCCATAGCTACGGATCTTCCGGGCATGCTCAAGGAAAACCTCTTCACCCTCTTTCAGGGAGATGGAGTTAACTACAGCTTTCCCCTGTATACACTTCAATCCCGCCTCAATCACGGAAAATTTGGAGGAGTCGACCATGATCGGCACCTTCGATATATCAGGCTCTGCAAGCAACAGGTTCAGGAATTTGACCATTTCATATTCGGCATCCAACATGGCATCGTCAAGGTTGATGTCCAGGATCTGTGCCCCGTCGTCCACCTGGTGCCTGGCTATTTCGAGGGTCTCATCATATTTTTTCTCCCTGATCAGCCGGGCAAACTTCCGGCTCCCGGCCACATTGCACCTTTCACCCACATTGATAAAGTTCGAGCCCTCAAAGGCTGTCAGCGGCTCCAGCCCGCTAAGTTTCAGTCCTGGCGCAGGCTCTGCCGGGTGCCTGGTCTCTGCATCCTCCGTGAGCCCGGCGAAAGCCCGGATGTGTTCCGGAGTAGTTCCGCAGCAACCACCCACGATATTGACAAATCCCGAGTCGATAAAATCCTTGATCAGTACAGACATCTGTTCGGGTGTCTCGTCATACTCTCCGAACTGGTTGGGAAGCCCTGCATTGGGGTGAACCGAAACAAAATTTGTGGATTTATCCGACATCTCCTGCAAATAGGGCCTGATTTCTTTGGCTCCGAGGGAACAGTTCAGTCCAATGGAGAGCAGCTCCACATGATCCAGTGAAAGCATAAATGCCTCAAGGGTCTGTCCCGACAGGGTGCGGCCGCTGGCATCGGTAATGGTACCCGAAACCATCACCGGCAGACGGATCCCTTTTTTAGACAGGAACTCTTCAATGCCCATCAGTGCCGCTTTCGCATTGAGGGTATCGAATACCGTCTCAACCAGCAGCAGGTCGACACCTCCATCCACCAGTCCTTCTACCTGCTCAGCATAGGCGTCCTTCATCTCATCGAAGGAGGTGGCCCGGTATCCCGGGTCGTTCACATCGGGGGAGAGTGAGGTGGTTTTGTTGGTGGGGCCGATGGATCCGGCCACAAACCTGGGTTTTCCGGGAGTTAGTTTACTGTACTTTCCTGCAGCTTCGGAGGCGATGAGGGTCGATTGGTAGTTGATGTCATACACCGACGATTCCATATGGTAGTCGGCCTGGGAGATGGAGGTGGCATTGAAGGTGTTGGTTTCAATGATGTCTGAACCCGCCTCCAGGTAGGCTTCATGGATCTCCCGGATCACATTGGGCCTGGTGAGGGAGAGGAGGTCGTTATTTCCCTTCAGGTCACTGGGGTGGTTTTTAAATTTCTCCCCCCTGTAATCCTCCTCCTCCAGCTTATAGCGCTGGATCATGGTACCCATGGCACCGTCAAGCAGAAGCACCCGCTCCTCCAAAATTTCCTGTATATTGTTTTTCTTCTTATTCATGCTATGTGTGAATCTTTTTCCAAAGATAAACAACAAACAGGTCAGATTGATCACGACATAATAAATGGATCAGGCCGATATTGATAATTCTCTTTTAGGCTTTCCCCTCCGTCTCTCCAGTTCCCTCCTTTCATACCTGCACTTCTGCCAGAAATCGCGAACGATGGATGTGATTTTTTCTCCTTCCAGCAGGAACCCGTCATGACCATAGTGGGAGTCAATCTCCCTGTACTCTCCCTGTGCAATGTGCGCCAGGATTTTCTGTTCATGAACGGGGAAGAGCTGATCAGATGAGATGCCTATGGAGAGTACGCTGGCACCAATCCTCCCGATGGCCTCACCCAGTGATCCCCTCTCCCTGACCACATTATGTGTGTCCATCAGTCGCGTAAGGGCATGGTAACTGTAGGCATCAAACCGTTTCACCAGTTTATCTCCCTGGTAGTCCTGGTATGAGGATGCTTTCAGATCACTTGTCCTTGACGGATTGACCTCTCGCTGGGTCCGGTTATAGCTCTGCTCGTTCCGGTAGCTCAGCAGGGCAATGGATCGCGCACATTTCAGTCCGCCGCTCCCTCCATAGGGTTCCTCTTCAAGGTAGGTGGGATCCGCCTCAATGGCCAGGCGCTGACTCTGGTTGATTGCATTTGCCCAGGGAGAGATCTGCACCGTTCCGGCAATGAATACCAGGTGAGAGATAAAAGCAGGAAACATGATGCTGTATTCCAATGCCTGGAACCCCCCTATGGAACCCCCGGTGATAGTGTGGATATGTTTGATTCCCAGGTGTTTTCTCAATAACTCATGGGCCCTTACAAGGTCCCTTATGGTAATCTCCGGGAAGGCGCGGTACCAGGGCAGGGCTGTTTCCGGATTGGTAGAGAGAGGACCGGTTGTCCCGTAACACGAGCCGATGATATTGGGACAAACAATGAAGTACTTTTCCGTATCAAAAAGTTTTCCCTCTCCAACCATTCCCGGCCACCAGGTCGCCACCTCAGAATTGGCTGTAAGAGCGTGACAAACCCATATCACATTGTCGGCCTTTTCATTGAGGGTTCCATAGGTGTGATAGGCAACATTGAGCGAGGGGAGTACTCCCCCCGTCTCAAGTTGAAAAGGTCCGGTATGTTGAAACATCTGAGGTTTCATCGAACTACTGTTTTATGGCCTGTTCAAAATCGGCGATAATATCATCGATATGTTCCAGTCCCACCGACACCCTGAGCAGGGTAGGGGTAACACCACCGGCCAGTTGCTCCTCGTCAGAGAGTTGCTGGTGGGTAGTGGCAGCAGGCTGGATAATCAGCGTCCGCACATCACCGACATTTGCCAGGTGGCTCACCAGTTCAAGATTATCCACCAGGTTTATCGCCGCCTGCTTATCTCCCTTCAGAGTGAAGGATAAGACTCCGCCAGCTCCGCGGGGCAGGTACTTAAGCGCATTGGCATGTTGTGGACTGCTCTTCAGTCCGGGATAGTGTACTTCTTCCACCGCCGGGTGCTGCTCCAGCCATTCTGCCAGTGCCTGTGTATTACTTACATGGCGGTCCACCCTCAGCGAGAGGGTCTCCAGTCCCTGTATCATAAGGAAAGAGTTAAAGGGACTCTGACTGGGGCCCACATCCCTCAGACCCTCCACCCTGGTCTTGATGATGAAGGCGATGTTTCCGAATGGTGAATTGCTTCCGAAAGTCTCCCAGAATTTCAGCCCGTGATACGCTTCGGATGGTTCGGTGAATTGCGGGAACTTCCCGTTTCCCCAGTTGAAGTTCCCCCCGTCTACGATAACACCCCCAATGGATGTACCGTGACCGCCGATCCACTTGGTAGCCGATTCCACCACGATATTGGCACCATGCTCAAGGGGTTTGAAGAGGTAACCCGCAGCGGCAAAGGTGTTGTCAACAATCAAGGGGATGTCATGCTTTCGTGCCAGTGCTCCGAATTTTTCAAAATCAGGGATGTTGAAACCCGGATTCCCGATGGTTTCCAGGAAGATCGCCTTCGTATTTTTATCAATCAGTTTCTCAAATTCATCCGCCTCAAGAGAGGGTGAGAAGCGTGTCTCCCAACCCAGGTTTTTGAAGGTTACCTTGAACTGATTGTAAGTTCCCCCATAGAGGTAGGGGCTGCTGACAATGTTGTCACCATGCGAAAGGATGGTGTTGAATGTGAGGAACTGGGCCGCATGGCCCGATGATACTGCAAGTGCTGCCACTCCGCCCTCCAGTGCAGCAATGCGTTGTTCAAACACATCGTTGGTGGGATTCATGATTCTTGAGTAGATATTCCCAAACTCCTTCAGCGCAAAAAGGTTTGCTCCGTGTTCCGAAGATTTAAATGTGTAGGAGCTTGTCTGGTAGATTGGGACTGCCCTGGAGTTGGTGGTTGGATCGGGTGTATGCCCGGCGTGGATTTGTAGTGTTTCAAAATGCTTAAATGTTGAACTCATAATATTTATATTTGGCGCACTGTGCACAGGCACAGAACAAGATTTAATTTACTCTGAAAGTTGTTTCCTGGATTAGGCAGTATCAAGGTACCAGCGCATTAAGCGCTACTGTGAACTGAGTACTGAACACTGAGTACTGAGTACTGAGTACTGAGACCTGCCATGGGCATGGACATAGGCAGAATGGACGCGAATTTTTTCATTGCTTCTTTTTAGTTATTATCTCCCTTTCGGGTTAGGTTTTGGCACCTTCGCCTTGTGGCGGGTTGTCAGGGGATCGTTGAGCCTAATCTCTTACCCCTTCTCAATAACAGATACACTGATGTGCACTATTGATGGGTCAAATATAGAATATCTGTCGACCTTTTGCAAATTCTACACTAAAAAATTCTGCATCCTTATTTAGAATCAGGGATTGATAACTTCACAGGATCAGCCTGTTAGTGGGCCGTTGTATTTTCGAAAAACTGAAAGGAAGACCGAGTCCGAAGAGCTCCTTAAACTGGATTCTTGTCTCTGGAGATGAGCCGGGTCAGCAGGGAGGCAGACAGGAAATCGTTGACCTTAAAGGTCAGAGTGATTTTCCGGAAGTTCAGTTTGTTCCGCAAATGCCCTGAAGCGCTCCATGTTGAGAACAGTGTTTGCTTCAAAAGCAGATTTCATAAAGGGAGCCATCAATGCCATCAGTCCGCGGAACCTGAATACATTGACCATCTTCCAGGTGGTCTGGCCAGGTGTCTGCTCGGTGAAATAGTTATTAATCACATTGAATACCCCCTTCGCCTTGTAAGTGGCGCTGAACTCATCTGGAAAATTTCGTTTTGTAATGGTTTCTGTCATATGCAGGTCCCCTTTCCGGCCTGCATAGACCATCCGTGATAGAGTGCCCTCCTGTGCGGCTTCCCCTTCAATGAGTTCAAAGCTAAGCAGCCCCTCCTGCCATTTATACAGGTTCTCAGTGTTGTCGAACAATTTAATGACCTCTGCACGCGGCAAACTGATGATGAGTTCCGTGGTGTATTTCATACTCAACAAAGATTGTGAAATCCGAATTTAATCTATTTCAGCGGCATCTCCATGCTTTTTCCGTAGATTAGAGGTAGACCACAGATCAATACAAACACGGGATGGGCGCTACAACAATAATTATCGGCGGGGGGATAGCCGGTATTTCAGCAGGTATTTACAGCCGTCTGAATGCATACGATACTGAAATTCTGGAAATGCACAGCGGGCCCGGCGGACAGTGTACATCCTGGGTAAGAAAGGGATATACATTTGATTACTGCATCCACTGGCTCGTGGGATCGTCTTCTGGCCCCTTTAACTCCATCTGGAAAGAGACCGGTGCATTGGATGGTTCGGTAAATGTGATTGATCCTGAAACCTATGGGACCATCCGTACTGAAGATGGCGACCTCGTGGTATATACTGACATCAATCGCTGGGAGGAGTATCTTATTCAGCAGTCGCCCGGTGATAGGGTCCCCGTAAAGAAGTTGAGCCGTGATTTGCGAAGGGTGGCTACCCTGAAAATGGGTGATAAAGTCTTCGGAAAGGGAAGTGTTTTGGATAAAATGCGCTTTTTTATGACAAACCTTCCGGTGGTAAAGGTGTTTGGCTTGCATGGGAGGGAGAGTGTCAGGGAGTATTTTGACAAGCTTGGATTTGAGGAGGGAGTACTTAAGCGGAAGTTTGATAGTTTTGCAGGTATCATGGAGGGTTTTTCAGCAGTTGCATTCCTGCTTACCCTTTCCTGGTTTGCAACGAAAAATGCAGGCTACCCTGAGGGTGGTTCCATGCCACTGATCAATCGCATGATGGGTCGCTACCACTCACTTGGAGGCCGGTTTTCCGGAGGAGCCAGAGTTGAGAAAATTCTTACAGAGGGGAAACGGGCCGTTGGTGTCCGGCTGAGCGATGGTACCGAGAAATTTGCAGATAATATCATTGGTGCTGCTGATTTGCATACAATGATCTATGGGATGCTGGAAGGGAAGTTCATCACTCCCGAAATTGAGAAGGCCTTTGCCAGCTGGCCCACCTTTAACCCAATTGTCCAGGTCTCCTTCGGAATCGACCGGGGCATTGAGTGCGGCGACCATACCCTTGTGGTGGTCAGGAAAGGGGAACGGATCGGAAATACAGATCTGAACTCCGGGTACAAAATTACCAATTACAACCGCGACCGGGTGATCACCCGGGAGGGCAACTGCGTGATGAAGCTCAGCTTCGATTCACCTCTGGAGATGTGGGAGAGGATGGACCCCGGGGAATATATAAGTGAGAAGGAGCGAATCAGGACAGATGCCATCTCCATTCTGGAATCCCTGTACCCCGATGTGAAAGATCACATTGAGGTGGTTGATGTGGCCACTCCCTTGACAGATATCAGGTATACAGGCGTATGGAAGGGAGCCTATGAAGGTTTCCTTCCATCCGTGAACAACATCGGCAGGTCCATGCAGCAGACCATCGGCGGACTTGAGAACTTCTTCCTGGCCGGGCAATGGCTCTACCCCGGGGGAGGCCTGCCACCTTCTGCTCAGTCCGGGAAGACGGCTGTTCAGTTGCTTTGCCGGAAGGATAAGAAGATATTCAAAACCGGTTAAACGTGGAAATTACAGATCTATACGACAATCTGAAACTGGCTTACACAGCCGAAAATCTGCACCTGGTCTCCAGCAGGATCATTGATATGTTCCGTGAGCACCAGTATGATGGTTTACGGGCGATTCAAAAAGTTGTTAATGAGTATACACCCTGCAACGGGGAGAAGATCAATAAGGTCTTTTCCCGGCTGATCATGCTATACCATCCCGACCGGCTCAACCAGGCCCTGGGTCAGTTGGATGAGGCCCATAAGGCTGGTGATTTCGAGAAGCTTTTTGAAATGTCCCACATATTGCATGTGAAAAACCTTGAGCCGGAACATGTCTTCGTCAGCTCTATCCTTAGTGATGAGGACCTGGCCGAGGAGTTTGGATGGGACGGGGCGGATGATGGTTATTCCTATTTCACGGATCAGGAGGAAAATCCCGACATGGATGATGAGCCTGATTACATCAGCCGGAGCTTCCTTACATCCCTCAAGCGGAGGGTGTACGGGAATCTTAATGTGGATTTCCCCATCTATCTGCTGGAGGATCTGGAGGAGATAGAGATGGCCGATTATGATCTGGAATCACTGGATGGAATTGAGGCCTGCAGGTATGCGAGGGTAGCGGATCTTACCAATAACAATCTGACCGACCTTAGTGAACTGGGTTATTTGCGTCAGGTGGAGCGTCTCTACCTGGCCAACAACCACATCGGGATGATCGATGCGTTGAGTAACCTGGTTGTGCTACAGGTGCTTGATATCTCCTTTAATGATGTGGCTGACCTTTCTCCACTATTCGACCTTAGCCACCTGAGCTACCTGAATGTAATGGGGAATCTGGTTCCTGACTGGCAGTTGGAGAAGCTTAAGCTTAGAGGGGTAGCAGTGGTCCACTAAGCTTTCCAGGCCAGACTTGAGAAACTACGCAAGAGCCTGTTCCAGATCTTTCTTCAGATCCTCAACATCTTCAATACCCACCGACAGTCTGATCAGTGCCTCGGCTATTCCCTCGGTCTTTCTCCCTTCGGGTCCAAGATGCCTGTGGGAGGTTTGATCAGTTTAAGCCTTTTTTGGCAACTGCCTTAATGTCTGTGATTTCAATGTAGATAATGCCGTATTCTCCCGGATCTCCGCTTTCATGTCATCGGCCAACTGGCTTTTGGCAATGCTGAACCGGATGCCAAAACGTTCAAACTCACGCTCCATAAAGTTGGAGGTCCCTCCATAGAGCCCCTTCTGGAATACCACATGATCGCCCTTTCCCAGGAAGGTAAAGAGCACTGTGCTGATGGCTGCCATACCCGAAGCGAACATCAGGGCACTTTCGGTATTCTCCAGTGAGGCGATTTTTTCAGCTGCCGCCTTTTCGTTGGGCGTGTTCAGGTAGCGTGGATAGACCGGATCGGACTGGTCGATGTATTCGAAGGAGGTGGAGGTGTAAATGGGGGAGTTGATCCCCTTTTTCACATCGTCTTTAATGGTTCCTGCATGCACGCACCTCGTAGAGAATTTATTCATGATCCTGATTCCTATTTGGTGAGCAGTTGCTTCATCGCCTCCACGTTGCGTGGATTTATTGCCTTCTTTGATTCGGGGGTGTAGAGAAACCCGAAAAGCTCTTTGTAATGCTCCTCAACTTTAGGCCTGATCACCTTGTAGGTTGGGTTCATCAGTTTATTCTCTACTGTGAATCCCTCGGCAAGGACTCCGATATTGGCCGGAATCCATCTCTGGGGGAACATATCCCCGTATTTTCCTTTTCGCCGGTACTCACGTACTTCGTCGTCCACCAGTGTGAGGCAGGCTTCAACAGCCTCATCCGAATCGGGAGTGATTCCCTTGCTCTTTAAATAGCGTTTTAAGGCTGCTAGATCCGGATAGATGAGAGCAACCGTATAGGGATTCTGGTTATTGTGGAGCAGTGCCTGGCTGATGTATTCCGACTGGTCTGTAAATGACTCTTCGATTCCTTCCGGACTGTACTTCTCACCATCGTCTGCAATAAGAAGACTCTTGTAACGACCAAGCACGAATAGGAATCCGTCCTGATCCATATATCCCATGTCGCCTGTGAAGAGCCAATCATCTTTAATGGTATCTGCTGTGGCCTCCTCGTTTCTCCAGTATCCCTTCATCACATTCTCGCCCCGGATCACAATCTCTCCCTTCTCACCCATGGGCAGTTCGGTCCCTTCGTCATTGCAGATCTTGATCTCCAGGTTCTCCGGTATCAGTCCTGATGACCCCATCTAATACGCATTCTCACCGTTAGCACTGATAATGGGACTTGCTTCGGTAAGTCCATAGCCCTGGTAGATGGGTATCCCGATGGCATAGAAGAATCGTTGGAGTTCACTGTCAAGCAGTGCTCCTCCTCCAATAAAATACTGCATATTGCCACCCAGACCATCCCTTACTTTACTGAAGATGACCTTGTCAAACAGTGCATAGATCGGTTTCAGAAGAACTTTCATTCCTTTTCCCTTATCCCATGCAATACCGTTGTACCTGTAAGCAATTTTCAGACCGGCCTGGAACAGTGACCAGGTAAGATTCCCTTTTGCCCTGACGCCACTCTCAATGTTATTCCTGAAATTCTTTGAGATGGTTGGAACGCTGAACATCATATCGGGTTTGATCTCCTTGATGTTTTTACCAATGTTTTTGGTGGTTTCAATGGCGTTTTTCCCCATCTCAAGGGCTGCAATGCTGGCTCCCACACGCATGACGGTAAAGAGACCGGCCGTATGTGTAAAGCTGTGATCCCATGGCAGGAAGAGAAATAACTTGAAATGTTCGGGTACTGTAAGGATTGAAAGGGCCTGTTCTGTATTGGCGGTATAATTCCTCTGGCTCAGCATAATCCCCTTGGGATCTGCTGTGGTTCCGGATGTGTAACAGATGTTTGCCACATCGTGCGGACTTACCGATTCATACCTCTTCTTAAATGCTTCAGAATCCTTTTCCAGTATCTTCTTACCATCCTCCATTAAATCTCCCATAAAGAGCTCGTCTTTTTCATACTTCTCTTTGGGGTCCATGAGAATCACCTTCTCAAGGTCGGGAAGCTCCTTTTTGATAGCATCGATTTTCCGTAGCTGGCTTGCAGAGGTAATGACCATTCTCGACTGGGAGTGTTTGATCCTGAAGGTGAGGTCGGCAGGCTCATTCAGTTGGATAGAGATGGGAACATCAATGGCACTCAGGTAGAACATGCTCATTTCTGCAACTACCCACTGGGTACGGCCTTCGGCCATAAGGGTGATCCGGTCTCCCTTTTTAATCCCCAGATTCATAAGCCCCGCTGCAAACTGGTATACCTGTTCACGCATCTCGCCATAGCTTGTCGAACAATATTCCCCATTCCTTTTCTCCCACATGTAGGGATTATCTTTGAACCTGTCGACATTTTCCTCGAAAAAATGAACCAGTGTTTTCATATGAAAAGAGTGTTTATCCAAGCCAAGATAAGAAAAGAAGGAATATGTCTGATTGCATCCCAGACAGAGAATTTATAGTTTTAGACCAATGGACTATCAGAAGATATTAAGTGAATTATTTGAAGAGATAAAGAGCTCGGGAAAAGTGGAGATGAAATCACATACCGACTTACCCAATTATTGCCCACGTCAGGGAGCACCTTTTACATCTCGATGATCTGCTCTCGGTCAGGTCCCACTGAAATGTATTTGATAGGCACCTTCAGCTCCTTCTCCAGGAACTGTATATATTCGTTAAGCTCTTTTGGGAACTGGTCCTTGGTGCGGACCTCCGTCAGATCGGTTTTCCATCCCGGCATTTCGGTGAAGATTGGTATCACATTGGCCTCCAGGTTATATGGCAGATGATCTGTCAGTTCACCATCGATGGAGTAGGCAGTGGCAATCTTGATGGAGTCGAAGGTGTCGAGCACATCTGTTTTGGTCATGATCAGCTGGGTTACACCGTTCAGCATCATGCTGTACTTCAAGGCAACCAGGTCAAGCCATCCACATCTGCGGGGCCTGCCGGTGGTGGATCCGAACTCTTTCCCCAGTTCGCGAAGCTGCTCACCATCCTCCCCGAGCAGTTCTGATGGGAAGGGGCCGCTGCCCACGCGTGTACAATAAGCTTTAAAAATTCCGAATACCTCGCCGATGGCAGAAGGGGCAACTCCCATACCGGTACAGGCACCGGCGCAAATTGTATTGGATGAAGTTACATAGGGGTAGGAGCCAAAGTCGATATCCAGCAGGGTTCCCTGTGCTCCTTCAGCCAGGATGCTCCTCTCCTCTTCGAGGAACTGGTTAATAACGTATTCGGCATCAACCCTGATAAATTTCCTGATTTCCTCGATCCCTTCGAAAAACAGCTTCTCTTCCGACAGGTCATATTCGTAATCATATATTTTCAGGAGCTGTTTGTGTTTTGTTTTCAGCGCTTCATATCTCTTTTCAAAATCCAGATCCAGGTCACCTACCCTGAGCCCGTTCCGACCGGCCTTGTCCATATAAGTGGGCCCGATCCCTTTCAGAGTGGAACCGATCTTTGATTTCCCTTTGGCTGCCTCAGAGGCGGCATCAAGTATCCTGTGTGTTGGGATAATCAGGTGTGCTTTTTTTGAGATCCAGAGGTTTTTTGTAAGATCAATGCCCATGGCTTCCAGGGAGTCGATCTCGCGTTTGAAGACTATTGGATCCAGGACAACACCGTTGGTGATGATGTTCAATTTATCCTCCCTGAAGATACCCGAAGGGATGTTGTGAAGGATGTGTTTGTGATTATTGAATTCGAGGGTATGACCCGCATTGGGACCTCCTTGAAAACGGGCGATCATGTCATACCTGGGTGTCAGGACATCCACTACTTTCCCTTTCCCTTCATCTCCCCATTGGAGGCCTAAAAGAACATCAACTTTCATTATCGTTTATTGTGAGTTTATTTATCCCTGTCGTTGTCACTCCTGTTTCGTCCGTAAATGTATAGAGAGTGATGACTGGGTGTGAAATTATTTAGCTCGCAGGCTGTTTTAATGATCTCTTCAATCCTTGGATCACAGAATTCGATAACATTTCCGGAGTCCATATCGATCAGGTGATCGTGCTGCATGCAATGGTAAGCTTTTTCGAATTGAGCAATGTTTTTTCCAAACTGGTGTTTAACCACGAGACTGCAATCGAGCAGAAGTTCGATGGTATTGTAAAGTGTGGCCCGGCTTACCCTGTAATTCTTGTTTTTCATGAAGATATAGAGTGACTCTATATCAAAGTGCCCGTCCCTGGAGTAAATCTCATCCAGTATGGCATAACGCTCGGGTGTTTTGCGGTGTCCTTTCCTTTCTAGGTACTCTGTAAATATCTGTTTTACAGTTTCTTTGGTTTCGTCTTGGACCATAATTAGTCTAAGTAAAAATTACTTGGCTAAGTTAACAATAATTTTTATTTAGAACGGATAAGCCTTGAAAATTACTCACTGACATCCACACGGTGGACCGAATCGATGCCTTTAACTTTCATAAGGTTCAGGATCAGGTTATTCAAGTCGTTTGTGTTGTGAACGTAGAGGTCAATGGTCCCATTGAAGATCCCGTCGTGTCCGTGAAGGTTGATGGTGCGCATGCTGATATTCAGCTCTTTGGTGATGGTGTTGGTGATTTTGTTGTAGACCCCGAACCGGTCCCAGCCGTTGAGACTTATTCTTGCAAGATAGGAGAGGACCTTATGTTGAGTCCACTTTGCAGCCACCAGTTTGTCACCTTGGCTCGACATAATCTTCACCGCTGCTTTGCAATCGGTCCGGTGCACAAGGATGGACTCATTATCCTGCCTGACAGCCACGACCTCATCACCAGGGATGGGGTTGCAGCATTTGGCCAGGGTGTAGGATCCCTCTTCGCCCTCATTGGCCTCACTCAGGATCAGTGTGCCCCTGGAGTCGTACTCCTCCCTGTTGCCTGTTTTCTTTTGCGCCCGGCCGAGCGACAGGTCCCAGACCCTGACCCATTTGTTCTTGGTGTTTTTACTCAGGATACCCTTGAGGTCATTCAGGTTGATGATCCCGGATCCGAGTTTGGAGTAGAATTCATCTTTGTGGGTGGAGTCGTAGGCTGGTACCAGTTTCTTCAGGATCCTGGAACTGGGGGCCAGGTTCATCTCCTTCAGCTTATCGATCAAGATCTGTTTGCCTACTTCGGTCCGGTTTTTGGTTTCTGCTTTCAGGGCATTTTTAATGGCCGATTTGGCTTTTACCGTTGTAACAAACTGGGACCACTCCAGAGTCGGTTTTTGTACATCCGAAGAAAGGATCTCCACCTGGTCACCACTGCTCAGGGTATGACTGAGAGGAACCAGTTTGTGGTTCACCTTGGCACCAATTGCCTTGTTTCCTATTTCGGTATGGATGTCGTACGCGAAGTCCAGGGCCGTTGCATCCTTGGGCAGGGTGACAATGTGTCCCTTGGGGGTAAAGACCATAATCTCCGAAGAGAAGAGGTTCAGCCTGAAGTCATCCAGGAATTCCATGGCATTGTCGGAAGGGGTTTCCAGGGTTTCCTTGATCCTTTTAATCCACTTATCCAATTCTGATTCGGGAGCGGCTTTGTCCTTGTATTTCCAGTGGGCGGCAAATCCCCTCTCTGCAATCTCATTCATTCGGGTCGACCGGATCTGTACCTCCATCCATTTTCCGACGGGCCCCATTACGGTGGTGTGCAGGGCCTCATAACCATTGGCCTTAGGAGTCGATACCCAGTCCCTGATCCGCTCCGGTTTTGGTGGATAGATGTCTGTGATGATGGAGTAGATGTTCCAGCACTGCGTTTTTTCAGGGATATCGGGTATCGGTTCAAAAACGATCCGTATGGCAAACAGATCATATATTTCCTCGAAGGTTACATTCTTCAGGTGCATCTTCTGCCAGATGGAGTAGATCGATTTTGGCCTTCCCGAAATATTGAAATTGAATTTGTTAGAACCCAGTGAATCTATTATGGGCAGGGAGAAGTGGTTGATCAGGTGGAGCCTGCGCTCTTCGGTCAGCTTGATCTTCTCGGCGATTTCGTTGTAGACCTCGGGATAGCGGTATTTCAGGCTCAGGTCTTCCAGTTCTGTTTTCAGACTGTAAAGGCCCAGCCGGTGAGCCAGGGGGGCATATAGATAGATGGTCTCTCCGGCAATCTTGATCTGCTTGTGCCTGGGCATAGAGTCCAGGGTCCGCATGTTATGGAGCCTGTCTGCCAGTTTTATAAAGATGACCCTCACATCATCGGAGAGAGTAAGGAGCATCTTCCTGAAGTTTTCAGCCTGTAGTGAATTGGACTCCTTGTCAAATACACCGGAGATTTTGGTGAGCCCGTCAATGATGGAGGCTATCTTCTTTCCGAATGCATTCTCAATGTCCTCGATGGTCAGTTCAGTATCCTCAACTACATCATGGAGGATTGCACATACAGTACTGGTAACTCCCAGTCCGATCTCCTCACTGACAATGACCGCCACTTCAAGTGGATGGATGATATAGGGGTCCCCCGACTTCCGGCGCATACCTTTGTGGGCCTCATTGGCCATTTTAAAGGCTTTTCTGATCAGCTTTTCGTCCTTTACCGATTTGCAATAGGCACAATTTTTGATCAGCTGCTCCAGCAGTGTAACAATTGTTTGTTCTTCGGTGATCACAATTTCTCCCATCAAGGCAAAATTAGTGATTCCTTAGAAAGTCTGTTGATACCGGACAGGTTTTTTAATACTCCAGTGGATAGATCACTGAAACACTTCCGTTAAGTGTCTTTGAAAGACCGGTATAGTCTGTGTACTGAATGAAATAAACATAGACTCCTTCCATTGCATATCCGCCCCTGCTGAAGGTGCCATCCCATCCCTCTCCCGGATTATTGGTCTCAAACAGCTTCCTTCCTCCCCGGTCATAGATGATCATGGTATACTTATCCGGGGCAAAGTCAATAACTGGTTTGAACAAGTAGTTTGTGGTCCTTCCAGGGGTAAATGCGTTGGGTACCTGCATGCTGGTCTCCACGGCCACACTTACAACATTGGAGATGCTGATGCCCGGGTTGGCCCCCTCCACCTGGTTACCCAGGGCAAGGACCTTGTATTGAAGTTCACCCGGCTGGTAGCCGTTGATAACCGATTCAATGGCCTCCTGCCAGCTGGTGGTTCCAGGACCAAGCGAAGAGACGTCGACAAATTCACCCGAACCGCTTCTGCGCTGAATTATGTAGCCCGACAGCCCTGTGGAGTATGTCTCATAAGGTGTCCAGCTCAGATGGGCCATAAGCCCATCAATGGAACTTTCAAGCAGAATGCTGGTTCCTGAGTTGGATTCGGAGACCACAATGGGGCTTGAACACACTTCAGGCTGGTAGATGGATTGCACAAGGTACTGATAACTGCTGCTCTGGGTGGATAAGACATCGGTGTAGTTCATGCTGGGCTGATGTGAGTCCCATATGGTATTTACCTCGATGAAGGGTGAATCCCGGTCACTTCTTCTGAGTATCCTGAAATTATTGACCGGCCCCTCTACATCGGCTGTGAAACGGAGCTCCAGGGAGGAGTTGTCAATCACCGATACCTCATCCACCCTGAGTATTGAAGGGGCATCAGGGAAAGCTGTCCGGACCGCCTCAATCGGTGATAGTGATGTAATTCCCGAAGTATTGACTGCTTCAACATAATAACTATAGGAGGTATCGTAACTCACCCCCGAATGCCTGAAAGAGCGGGTGTCCGGATGGACAAATTTGAGAAGGTTAATGGCATCACCTGTAAGTCCCCCGTAGATCCTGTAACCCGAGACCTTCCCTTCCCAGCCCACATAGCCGGTCCAGCTGATTATAATCGCTGGTTCGCAGGGCTCAAACTCCAGCTCTAATTCAACAGCCTGGTGTTCGTTTTCTCCCAGTAAACTCGCACGATTTCCATTGCCATCCAGTGTATCTATGGCCTGGACCGAGAAAGCCAGATTCACCAGTTTGCTGTCCATGATTTTGTATTCAAGCACCTCTGAGGGAATACCAAATCTAAATGTACCGGTCCCATTGTCCATTTGCCATATATAGTACATATCAACCGTGGTATCCTTGCTTGCTTCCCACTGAATCAATACTCCGTCGTCGGCATGGTCGACTGTGACCCGGATCAGGTGTGGGGTGTCAGGAAGATCTCCCTGGGCGAAAATGCCCGCAGGCAACAGAAATAGCACAAGCAGCCATACCACTGACATCATCGCTGATTGCGAAGTTATTCCTTTATTTCTAATGCCACTCATCCTTACAATAACGCCAGTTCTTCTATATTGTTATTACTTTCGATAAGGCAAAGATAAAACATTCTATTTTCTTAAATCGCTTTTGAACTGCTGGGTAAAATGCTAATTTTGTCCTTCATGCCGAAAAAGGATTTCATAAGCAAGCTTAATAATTTCAAAATCAGATACTTGAAGGGTCACAGCTTCCTGTACATCCTTGCCGTCTTCGTGGGCCTTGGTGTTGGACTGGCAGCTGTGATTATCAAGAACCTCGTGCACTTTATACGTGAAGCACTTGAAAATGGTTTCCAGGGTGAATTTTCCATGTACTATATTTTCATACTGCCGATAGTAGGTATCGCTCTGACAGTGCTCTATATCAAGTACCTGAACAAGCGGCCGGTGGGACATGGGATCCCTGGAGTTCTGTTTGCGATTTCCAAAAATAACGGAATCATCCGATCGCATAACCTCTATTCCAGTATCATAACCAGCGCGCTGACAGTTGGTTTCGGAGGCTCTGTGGGACTGGAGGGGCCTACTGTGGCAACGGGCGGAGCAATAGGAGCCAACCTGGGGAGGGTATTGAAACTTAATTATAAGGAGATCGCACTACTGATCTCCTGTGCCTGTGCCGGTGCACTTTCTGCCATCTTCAAGGCGCCCATCGCCGGAATCGTTTTTGCCCTGGAGGTGATCATGCTCGATATGACCATGTGGGCAGTGATCCCACTGTTAATTTCATCGGCAACCGCGGCGCTCACTTCTTATCTGTTTTTGGGTCAGAATGTTCTCTATTCCTTTCAGGTTACCGAGTCTTTCAAGATGGGCCAGATCCACTGGTACCTGATCCTGGGTGTAGTGGTTGGTTTGCTCTCTGTTTACTTCACCAGGAGCTACATCTACATCACAAGCCTCTTTGAAAAGTTTGACAGTCCCTTGAAAAAATTGCTACTGGCCGGTGGCCTGCTTGGGATCATAATTATCTTTTTTCCATCACTATACGGGGAGGGCTACGAGGTTGTAAACCAGGGCTTAAGAGGTGAATTTCAGCACCTGCTGGAGGGCACCTTTTTCGAGAGCTGGAATAGTACATTTTTGCTGGCGGCCCTCTATATATTACTGATTATTGGGTTCAAGGTGATTGCTACCACGCTTACTTTTGCTGCCGGAGGGATCGGGGGAATCTTTGCTCCTTCACTTTTTATAGGTGCGAATACAGGGCTTCTGTTCGGATTACTCCTGAACGAGGTGGGGATCGATGTTTCGGTAAGCAACATGGCATTGGTGGGAATGGCCGGTATGATAGCCGGTGTTGTGCATGCACCGCTTACAGCCATATTCTTAATTGCGGAAATTACCGGAGGTTATGAACTTTTCTTTCCGCTGATGCTGGCGTCCACCATCTCCTATGGTACCACCAGGACATTTGTGAAGAATTCGGTCTACACCTTACAGCTGGCCAAAAGGGGAGAGCTAATGACTCACCACAAGGACCGGAACATCTTGCTGATGATGAAGGTGTCGGAATTGATTGAGACCGATTTCATCCCGGTCAGATCCAACAGTACACTTCGCGACCTGGTCCAGGTGATTACCAAATCGCATCGCAACATATACCCGGTTCTGGATGAGCAGAACAACCTGGAAGGGATTGTGAAGCTGGATGATATCCGCCATATCATGTTCCGCCAGGAGATGTACGATTCCACAAAGATCAGGGACCTGATGATAACACCCGAATGGACCATCCAGACCAGCGATCCCATGGAGGCGGTGGCACGGCAGTTCTCCGAAAGCGGGCGTTACAATCTGCCGGTTCTGCAGAATGGCAAATACCTGGGTTTTGTCTCCCGCGCAAGGGTCTTTTCCTCCTACCGTGAGATGCTCAAGCACTTTTCGGATGACTGATTCCGAAAGCTAATTCCGATTTTAAAAACATTCTAAATATCCGGCTACTACGGTTATCAACAGGTACCCACCGGAATATTTAATTATGTTTGTTATCCACAATCAAAAGCTGACTATGCCGAGTTTTGTAATTAACGATAAGTGTGATGGCTGTAAAGCGCAGGATAAGACTGCATGCCAGTATATCTGTCCCAACGACCTGATGGTTCTGGACAGGGAGAAGAATAAAGCCTACAACCGTGCGGTAGATATGTGCTGGGAGTGCTATAGCTGCGTAAAGATCTGTCCCACCCATGCCATCGAGGTCCGGGGATATGCTGATTTCATGCCCCTGGGGGGTGTGGTACAACCACTTAGGAGTACTGACGCAATCATGTGGGCGGTGAAGTTTCGAAACAAGAAAGTGAAGCGGTTCAAATTCCCCATTCGTACCACACCGGAAGGTACCATTGAACCTGATGCCGGATTTTCCACAGGGTCGGACGACCTGAAGTCACCCGTACTGAGAACCGAGCCCGATTCCCTTTAATCTTAAAAGAATTGAAATGAAGACAGATAGTTTTGAAACGGTCATTGTTGAGACCGACCTGTTGATCCTTGGTGGTGGTATGGCAGCTTGCGGGGCAGCCTATGAAGCATCCTACTGGGCAAAAAAACATAAGCAGCGTGTGACCGTTGTGGATAAAGCGGCCTTGGAACGTAGTGGTGCTGTAGCCATGGGGCTGTCGGCCATAAACCTCTACCTGGGCTTAAGCAAAGGCAACAACACGGTGGAAGATTATGTCAGCTATGTGAAGAACGACCTGATGGGCATCACCCGCAAGGACCTGGTGGCCAATATTGCCCGCCATGTGGACTCATCGGTTCATCTCTTCGAGAAATGGGGACTACCCATCTGGAAGGACAACGAGGGTAACTATGTCAATGAGGGTCGCTGGCAGATTATGATCCATGGCGAGTCCTATAAAAGTATTGTTTCAGAGGCTGCCAAAACTGCCTTGAAAGAGCTGGGAGATGACGGTAGCTACTATGAGCGCATCTTTATTACCGAACCGGTGATGTTTGGTGACCGTTGTGTGGGCGCTGTTGGTTTCAGTGTCCGGGAGAATAAATTCTATGTTTTCAAGGCCAAAGCGGTGCTGGATGTGATGGGCGGTGCCGTCCATATCTTCAGGCCACGTTCGGTGGGCGAGGGACTGGGAAGGTCATGGTATCCGCCATTCAACAGCGGGGCCAGTACCTACTTCACACTGAAGTCAGGCGCCGAGATGACCTGTCAGGAGGTACGTTTTGTACCCGTGCGCTTCAAGGATTCATACGGACCGGTGGGCGCGTGGTTCCTGCTTTTTAAATCCAAAGCCACCAATGCCAAAGGGGAGGAGTACATGGAGACGCGTGCAGCAGAGCTTGAGAACTGGGCACCTTACGGTACTTCCAAGCCTACACCTACCAACCTGAGGAATTACCTTATGCTGCAGGAGCTTGAAGCAGGGAACGGGCCTATCTATATGCGGACCGATGAAGCCATTAAGAAACTTGTTGCCGAGATTCCCGATGAGAAGGAGGCAAAGCGGAAGATGAAAGAGCTTGAGTCGGAGGCCTGGGAAGATTTCCTTGATATGACGGTGAGCCAGGCGCTCAACTGGGCCTCTCACAATATCATGCCCGAAGAGTCACCCTCTGAAATATCGGCCTGTGAACCCTACTTTATCAGTTCCCATTCCGGCGCTTCCGGCGCATGGATCAGCGGGCCACAGGACCTGGCTCCGGGTGACCACCACTGGGGATACGACAACATGACCACCGTTAAAGGGCTTTTTGCTGCAGGTGACGCATCGGGTGCTTCATCCCACAAGTTCTCCTCAGGCTCCTTTACCGAAGGGCGGATTGCCGGGAAGGCAGCTATTGCATTTTGCGTGGATCATCCCGATCAGGTGGAGATCAGCGATGAGCAGATCGCAGCCCTGAAGGAGAAGGTGCTTCAGCCTCTGAAGACCTTTGAAGAGCACCATGGCTATGCCAATGACGAGGATGTGAATCCCAATTATGTAAAACCAAAGATGTTCATGTTCCGCCTGCAAAAGATCATGGATGAGTATGCCGGTGGTGCCTCTGTTGGATTTAAGACATCGGAAGCACTGCTGACGAAAGGATTGGAGTACCTTGAGTATATGAAGGAGGATTCGGAGAAACTGGCTGCCAGTGACCTGAATGAATTAATGAGGTGCTGGGAGAATGTGCACCGGATGTGGCAGGCAGAATCGCATATGCGGACCGTCCTGTTCAGGGAGGAAACCCGCTGGCCTGGCTACTATTTCCGGACCGACCATCCGAAGATGAAAGCTGACTGGGAAGCCTTTGCCAACTGCAAATGGGATCCCGAAACCGGCCAGTGGACCATGATAAAACATGAAATCCTCTAACTACCAAACTACTTAAATACCAAACTACTTAACTAATTAACTACTTAACTGATTTTGAACTACCCAACTGTAATCATAGGGGGAGGGATCACAGGAATCACTGCTGCAGTTGAACTGGCCGAAGCCGGTCAGCACGTTGTCCTGGTTGAGAAGGATCATTACCTGGGTGGAAATGTCTCCCGCTTCAACAACTACTTTCCCAAACTTTGTCCACCGTCATGCGGACTTGAAATCAATTTCCGAAGGATTCGTTCGAATCACCGCATCAGTTACTATACAGGGGCCCGGGTGACAGGTGTCAGCGGAACCGATGGCGATTTCAGGGTAAAGATCAGGCTTGAGCCCCGGCTCATCAACAACAAGTGTACCTCCTGCGGTAAATGCACGGAGGTGTGTCCTGAGGAGAAGGCAGCTTATATAAGCAACACGCTGGCATTCCCCATGAAATATAGCATCGACCCTGAAACCTGTAAAAGAGAGGTCTGTGGAAAATGCCTGGAGGTTTGTGAGTATGATGCCATTCAACTGGAAGCTGTAGCTGCCGATCTTGAACTCTGTGCCGGAAAGATAATTATGGCCACCGGGTGGATCCTCTATGATGCTGCTCTTATTGAGAATTACCACTATGCAGAGGAGCCTGATGTGGTGACAAATCAGGAGTTTGAAAGGATGCTTGCAGCCTGCACCCGGGAACATGCAAAATTGGTCAGGCCCTCCGATAACAAAGTACCCCGGCGCATCGCTTTTGTCCAGTGCGCAGGCTCCAGGGACCACAATCACCTTCCTTACTGTTCGGCTGTGTGCTGCTCTGTATCGCTGAAACATGCACTTACACTGGAAACCGGGTATCCGGAGATTGAGGCTGAGGTCTTCTACATAGATATGCGCCTGTCGGGGAGGAATGAGAAACTTTTAAGGGAGGCTGAAGGGAAAGAGAGGATTAGGCTGACCAAGGGAAAAGTTGGCAGGATAACCAGGTCTGATAAGAAGGAGGGACTGATCGTGGAGGTGGAAGATATCATTGAGGGAGTAAGGAGAGAGGATCATTTTGATATGGTGGTACTTGCCATGGGGCTGACACCCGCTCAAATTGAAGCGGACCTCCAGGTGAATGAATATGGATTTTACCTGCCCGGTCAGACTTCGGGGATCATCCCGGCAGCATGTTGCAAACGCCCCATGGATGTCTCCTCCTCTGTGAAAGATGCCACTGCTTCCGCACTAAAAGCCATGCAACGATGATGGAGGAAGGGAAGAAAAATATAGCCCTGGGCTTATGTACCGGTTGCAGTATCGGGGAGAGCATCGATGCGGATAAACTGCTTGATGCTGCCGGGGAGGCAATCCAGGGAATCACCTGTATGAAACACGGTTCACTTTGTTCTGAAGCGGGATTGGCAGCTTTGCATCAGATGACCGGGGAAAACGAGACCGGTCGACTGGCTGTTGCTGCATGTTCTCCCAGGGTAAAGAGTACTGAGTTTGAGATGGATGGGCTACTTGTGGAGCGGATCAACCTGAGGGAACAGCTGGCCTGGGTCATGGAACCCGGTATTGAAGATACCCAGGCGTGTGCTGAGGACCAGACCAGGATGGTGCTGGCAAAGCTGAATTCCATTAGAGACACAATACCCTATATACCTGATGAGCTCTCTTCGGATATCCTTGTTGTGGGTGGAGGTATTGCCGGGCTGAACTCGGCCCTGGAGGGGGCACGGGCTGGCTACCGGGTTCACCTTGTGGAGCAATCCGACCGGCTGGGTGGATATGCCGGCAGGATCTATAAGATACTTCCCGGCGGTGAAAAGAGTGAGGGTTTGAAGGAGCCCGATCTGGAGGAAATGGTAAGAGAGGTGATGGACCACCCGGGAATTGAAGTCTGCATGGATACTAATATTGAATCGATTTCCGGGGAACCGGGTAATTTTACGGTAGCCCTTAAAAATAGCTCAGCCTCTGAACTCCGGGTGGGTGCAGTGGTGACTGCCACCGGGTGGAAACCCTATAACACGGATAAACTTACACCTCTTGGATATGGTTCCCAGCGGGTAAAAACTCTGGAGGAGTTTGAACAGTTTGTACAGGAGGAGAAATTGCCCGACAGGATACTCTTTATTCTTTGTGCCGGATCCAGGGATGAAAACCACCTCTCATACTGCTCCTCATACTGTTGTGGTGCTGCATTGAAGCAGGCACTCTATGTGAGGGAGCTTAATCCAAATGCTGAGGTCTATATTGTCTACAGGGACATACGTACACCAGGCTTCCAGGAGGAGTTTTACAAAATGGTACAGGCCGACGATGCGATCTTCATGACCAAAGGCGTGATTGAAAAGGTGGCTGATACGGGTGAGGCTATGGAGGTTACCGTTGTCGAATCATTGCTGGACGACCAGGTGACACTTACGTCCGATATGGTGGTGCTGGCCACAGGTATGGTGCCCAATACCACTTCCGATCTGCAGTTGCAGTATAGGCTTGGAAAGGGCCTGCCCGAAATTGAATACGATTTTTCCGATTCCCATTTCATCTGTTTTCCCTATGAGACCCGGAGAACCGGGATCTACGCTGCCGGTACGGTCAGGGCTCCCATGGACATAGAGATGAGCGGGGAGGATGGTACAGGAGCCATGATGAAGGCGATACAGTGTGTTGAATCTGTGAAACGGGGAGAGGCGGTTCATCCCAGGGCAGGGGATATGACCTGGCCCGAGCTTTACATGGAACGGTGTACCGATTGCAAACGCTGTACCGAGGAGTGCCCCTTCGGGACTTATGATGAAACCGAAAAGGGTACACCGCTGCCAAACCCGGCTCGCTGCCGCAGGTGCGGAATTTGCGTGGGTTCCTGTCCGGAGCGGGTGATCAGCTTTGATGACTTCTCCATAAACTCTGTGTCGGCCATGATCAAGTCAGTAAGCATGCCTGACGAATTTGACGAGAAACCCAGGGTACTGGTCTTTGTCTGTGAGAATGATGCTTACCCCGCACTGGATACTGCAGGGATGCAACGGCTCCAATACAGTCCCTTCGTCAGGATTATTCCCGTGCGCTGTCTGGGCTCCATCAACAAGGTATGGGTCTCCGATGCACTGTCGCACGGATACGACGGGATTCTTCAGATAGGATGCAAGCCCGGAGATAATTACCAGTGCCATTTTATTCACGGAAGCGAACTCACCGAACAACGTGGAGAGAACCTGAAGGAGACGCTTGAGACCATGATGCTTGAACCGGAACGGATTCAGACCTCTTTCGTTGAGATCACAGAACACCACGAGATTCGGGAGATAATCAACGAATATGTGGAGGAGCTAGAGTTAATCGGGCCCAATCCATTTAAGAGTATGTAAATAGGCAAATAGGTAAGTAAGTAAATAGAAGAAAGTGGGAATTGTAACTCCGGACATAGGTTTTAAAAGAGAACTTGGGAAACAGAGCGGATCGCAGCTGAACCAGTGCATGCAGTGCGGAACCTGCTCGGCGGTCTGTTCCCTGGCCCCGGCCGACCGGCCCTTCCCCCGCAAGGAGATGATCTGGTCCGCCTGGGGAATGAGGGATAAGCTGATGGGGAATGTTGATATCTGGCTCTGCCACCAGTGTGGCGACTGCAGCAACTACTGTCCCAGGGATGTAAAACCTGCCGATGTGATTGCAGCTGTCAGACAGAAGACCTACGAACACTATATGAGGCCCCGCTTTCTCTCAAAAATAGTGAGTAAGCCTGCCCTGCTTCCTGTTGCTCTTGCAATCCCCGTTGTGGTTATCATCACCATTCTTAGTCTGGCCGGTACTTTTAAAATCCCGGAAGGGCCTGTGGATTATTCTGCATTTTTCCCTCATGGCCTGCTCAACTCAACATTTTCGGTCATCACCCTGCTTTTTTACGGACTGGCTTCCTGGGGCATCGGATCCTTCTGGAAAGATATGAAGCGAAACACCCCTCCAGTTGAAGGAAAGGATGGTAAGGTTCCTGTTTTCAAGGTACTGGGAGAGATTCTATCACACTCGAACTTTTCCGGATGTAGTTCCCAGAAGGACCGTAAGTGGGCCCATATGCTGGTCTTCTTTGGATTTGGACTGCTACTGCTGGTCACCCTGTACGCCATCTGGGCTACCATTACCCATAACTACCCGCTGCCTATCACCAATCCCTTTAAGATTGCCGGAAATGTAGCCTCACTGATGATATACACCGGACTGGGGATCATGATCTGGCACAGGCTTGCAGACAAGGATACTTTTGGGAAGAGCGGATATACAGACTGGCTGCTACTTATTGCTATTGGTGTATTAACCCTCTCAGGTACCCTGGTGGAATTTGCCCGCTTTGGGAATTGGTCCCTGGCCTACCACCTCTATTTCTTTCACCTGGTGATTGTCTGGTTCGTGATCATGTACCTGCCCTTTACTAAGCTGGGACATGTATTCTACCGGACCACTGCCATGTTTTACGCAAGATCAATAGGAAGAAAATAGTTATTTCCTTGTCTGTCAGCGATCGGAATAGTTATTCATAACCTCCCGGACCGATCCGTGGAGAAGCAGTAGCCTGCGGGAGTCCTCCCTGTCAAGGCCCAGTTCCTCACTGATCATCCTTGAACCCCTTTCAACCAGTTTCTGGTTAGTCAGTTGCATGTCCACCATTTTGTTGCCTTTCACCTTTCCCAGTTTAATCATGGTAGAGGTGGTGATCATATTGAGGATCAGTTTCTGGGCAGTTCCCGCTTTCATCCTGGTGCTGCCTGTGACGAATTCAGGCCCGACAATCGCTTCCAGTGGGATATCCACTGCCTTTGCCAGTTTGGAATTGGCATTGCAGGTGATGCATGCCGTAAGCATTCCCTCATTAGATGCATCCTTAACAGCACCTATCACATAGGGTGTACGTCCCGATGCAGCGATCCCTACAACTGTGTCATTCTTTCCGGGTTTGAATTTGGCCATGTCCCGCCATGCACCGTGCGGGTCGTCTTCGGCCGATTCAACTGCTTTCCGGATCGCTTTGTCACCACCGGCAATCAGCCCGATGACAATATCATAGGGGACTCCGAATGTGGGAGGGATCTCTGAGGCATCCAGGATACCCAACCTGCCACTGGTTCCCGCACCAATATAGAAAAGCCTCCCGCCTTTCATGATTCGGGAGATGATTCCCTCCACCAGTTTCTCCACCTGGGGAATGATGTTCTGCACGGCCTGGTGGACGGTTCCATCCTCGCGGTTGATATTGACCAGCAGTTCATGAACCGACATCTTTTCCAGGTTGTCATACCGTGATGAAGCTTCTGTTGTGGACTCCGGCTGTGAGGTCAGCGAGGCCTTTACATGCTGGTGATACCTGACCAGCCCGTCGATTGGGCCTGCTATCACCTGGTCACATTTCAATCCCTTATCCTTAAGTACTTTCACAAGGATACTCTTGAAATAGAAGGCTACAGAACCGGCAAACCCGATCTCCCTCTCCTTGTAATCTTTGTATTTGGATATATTTTTATCAATGAAATCGCTGAAGGCATCTTCAACAATCTGTGCAATTTGAGGATTTTCAATATGTTTTCCTGCAATGTGGGTCAGCGAGGCCAGGTAACGGTTGGCATGTGGTTTTTTATAAACATTCTCCAGGATCTGCTCCATGCTCAGCCCCTCATCCTCAATGATGGCATCACGTAATTCATCCCCAAGTTCCCTTTTGTGGAGTGCAGATACCAGTCTTTTCCCTATGTCTGTTCCGCTCCCTTCATCCCCGAGGGAATATCCAAGGGGAGGGACCTTATCGGCAATCTTTCCACCCAGGAAGAGACCTGAGTTGGATCCAGTCCCCAGAATACAGGCAATTCCGCAACCCTCCTGGAATAGTGCACGTGCCACACCCAGGAGATCATCTTCCACACAGATAGATGGCTTCTTTCCGAACCGGTTCTCCAGAGCGTGGCGGATGACCTCTTTCATGGCCTCTGTAGCCACGCCCGAACCATAAAAAAAGATTGAGCTGAGGGGCCTGTCTTCGTTGATATCGAGTCTGTTCAGCTCAGTTTCAATCTCCTCTGCACTACAGTGGTAGGGATTTACTCCCATGGTGGAAAAGGATTGAAGCTTCTCTCCGTCCACTAATCTCCAGTCTGTCTTGGTTGATCCGCCGTCTGCTATAAGTATCATTAAACATATGATGAATGATGTATGACAAATATACACCGATATTTTTGTAAATTACAATCCTTAACCCGGACTTATTCTTTTAAAATCGTTATGAATCAAGGACTCCCAGTGAAATTAAGGATGCTGCCAGTGTTGGTATTCATTCTTTTAGAATTTGTCATACAACCTTCGAATGCTCAATCTCCCAAGCGCGAGTTCAGGGCTGTCTGGGTGGCCACCGTAGCCAACATTGACTGGCCCTCCTTACCCGGATTGAGCAGTGAAGAGCAAAAGCAGGAGATTATCTCAGTTCTGGATCTCCACCAGGCAAATGGAATTAATGCCATCATATTGCAGGTGAGGCCTACGGCCGATGCAATCTATCCATCGGATCTTGAGCCATGGTCTCGTTTCCTTAGCGGGGAACAGGGTGTGGCACCTGAGCCATGGTATGATCCGCTTAATTTCTGGATTGAGGAGTCTCACCGACGGGGAATGGAACTGCATGCATGGTTCAATCCCTACAGGATCAAAATGTCGGTGGAGGACAGCCTGGCCGAAAATCACATTGCCCTGAAGCACCCGGAGTGGTGTTTCGATTATGGAGAGAGAAGCTATTTCTCTCCCGCAGACTCATTGGTGTGGGAATTTGTGACCAGCGTAGTGGTAGATGTGGTGAGGCGTTATGACATCGATGCAGTTCATTTTGATGACTACTTCTATCCCTACGCCATTAAGGGCGAAACCATTCCGGACAGCCTTGAGTTCGCCATGTCAGGTGACTCCTCTACTACCACTCAACTTGATGCATGGAGGAGACAGAATGTAGACACAATAATAGAGATGTTGCACCTTGCCATCAAATCGGAGAAACCATGGGTGAAATTCGGTATCAGTCCCTTCGGCGTCTGGCGTAACCGGTTGGAGGATCCCCTGGGATCTGAAACCGCAGCAGGAACCTCCAACTATGACGGATTGTACGCCGATGTGATCAAATGGCAACAGGAGGGTTGGATCGACTACCTGATGCCCCAGATCTACTGGAGGGATGACCATCCTGTCGCAGGGTTCTCAACCCTGGCTTACTGGTGGAATGATCAAAGCTTCGGGCGCTCTGTCTATGTGGGACTGGCACCCTACAGGATCAGTAAAAAATCGGACTACAAGATGTGGCGGAAGGATAAATACCTGCTTGAACAGATTGAGCTGCTTCGTGAACTGGAGGGTGTCCATGGCTTTGGATACTTCAGTAGTAAACATTTTTTCCGAAGCGACCTGGCACGGCTTAATAAAAAGATCAGGAAGGATTACTGCCCCCGGCCTGCTCTTGTACCAGGGATGCCCTGGATCGATTCCAACGCTCCAGAGGCCCCATTCAACCTAACACGGGATGGAGAGAGCCTGCGCTGGGATGTGAATGAAACATTGAATGAAATGGACCGTTCACGTTTTTATGTGCTCTACAGGTATGAACAGGCCGAGAACAGTAAATTGAAGCGTGCGGAAAATATGATACTGGTAACTGGCGAATCCTTTGCAGATTTCAGTGAAGGGATTAAATCAGGTGTTTACAGAGTCACTTCACTGGACAGATTGAGCAATGAGAGTCAGCTCAGTAATCCTTTAATTATCAACTAAAAAATTAACTTTGAGCCACGAATAAAATCAGCAGATGGATGATATATTTCAGAATATTGGTAACAGGCTAACGCTGAGCCAGCGCATTGAAAGGACCATTGAAAGTGCTATCAGGGAGAAGAAACTGACGGTGGGTTCCAAGCTTCCCACCGAAAGGGAGATGTGCGAATCCTTCGGGGTAAGCCGGACCGCTCTCAGGGAGGCCTTGAGAAGGCTGAATGCCCGGGGCCTTATCTCTATTCAGAAGGGGAGTGGGATGTATGTATCCGAGATTAATATTGAGGATGCAATAAAAACGCTGAACCTCTATTATGACCTGAAATTTGACAAAAACCTTCTCACGCAGATCATTGAAGTACGAAGCATCTTTGAACCGGAAATAGCCCGGATGGCTGCCCGGAACCGCACTGAGGAGGACATTTCCGAACTTGAGGCGAATATGGTTGAATTTGAGAGTTGTGATCCCGATAATACGCAAAAGGAGGCTGACATTGACAATCGCTTTCACCTGATCATTACAAAATCCTCAGCCAATCCCATCCTGCAGATCACCATGGAACCCATCTACTCCCTTCTGCCAAGGATGCGTAACTACATCTATGCAAACATTGATGGGGAAAAATCCAACACTATTGTTTTTCACAGAGACCTGGTAATTGCCATCATTGACAAGGATGAGGACAAGGCGTGTGCAGTCATGAAAGAGCATGTGAGCCGGACCAGCGAGATTTATGAGAATTACATGAAGATTAATAAATAGGATTCACGAAAATTTTATCGGAACATTTCTTTCTGTTATCTGTTAAGGATGGCATAGGAGAGATGAATGAGCAATAAACTGTGCCGGGAGAAGGATGGCCTTAGAAAAAAGGTTAAAGGAAAAGAAAAGAGATACCTGTGCACAAAGTGCATAAAAAAATCCCCTAAAGAGAAGTGGTGTTGCAAACCGGAGGAGATAAGGCTATAATCCTGGCTGCTGGCCTTGGAACAAGACTGGGGCCGCTGACAGACCAGAAGCCCAAGGCGCTTGTGGAGTGGCAGGGTGCTGCATTGATCGATCATGTGATCCTGAAGCTGAAGCAATCGGGATTCACAGAAATCATCATCAACCTGCATCACCACGCAGAGATGATCATGGGGCATGTGGAGAAGATGAAACATTTCGGGATCCGCATCGAATTCTCACACGAAAAGGAGGAACTACTTGATACGGGAGGCGGAATTGCAAATGCAGCCTGGTTTTTTGATGAACGTCCCTTCCTCGTCTACAATGTGGATATTCTGAGTACCATCGATTTGAAAGCCCTGATGGAGGCACACCTGAGGAGTGGGGCCATCGCCACCATGGCAGTAAAGGAGCGGGTGACAACACGGAGCCTGCTGATGAATGAAGCGGGATTATTAAAGGGGTGGAGGGATAACCGTACCGGGGAGACCATCCTGGCAGATGGATCCGATGCAGGGTTGAGTCCCATCGCCTTCAGCGCCATTCATGTGATGAACCCGGAAGTTTTTAGTCTTTTTCCTCTGGAGAAGCGTTTCTCCATCATGCCCTTCTATCTTGAACTGGCGCGCACAGAATCCATTTTTATGCACCGGCACGATCCGGATGAGTGGATGGATATGGGGAAACTGGAATCCTATTCCAATAGTTGATTGTTATGGAGCTAACTAAAGAATTAGAATTACAGATAGATCAGTGGAATAAAACACTGAAGGGGAAGAGCGCCGTAGAGGCAATTGGTTTTTTTCTGGAATACTTCGGTGAGAAGATGATTCTCTCCACCAGCCTGGGGCTTGAGGACCAGGCACTCACTGATTTGGTGCTGGGGCAAAATCACGAGGTGGATGTGTTTACCCTTGATACGGGGAGGCTATTTCCGGAGACCTATGATCTGATTGCCCGTACAAATAAGCATTTTGGGATCCGTATGAAGACTTACTTCCCTGAAGCTGAAAAGGTGGAAGAGATGGTGGCCAAAAACGGAATCAATCTCTTCTATGACGGGGTTGAGAAGCGCAAGATGTGCTGCGGGATCCGAAAGGTGGCCCAGTTGGCAAGGGCTTTTAAGGGAATGGATGCCTGGATCTGTGGACTCAGGAAGGATCAGTCAGTCTCACGTTTTTTCAAACACCTGGTTGAATGGGATGAGAACAACAAACTTGTGAAGATCAATCCACTTATCGATTGGACGGAGAAGGAGGTGTGGGATTACATTAAGAAACACAATGTTCCTTACAACCTGCTGCACGACCGTGGATTTCCCAGTATCGGCTGTGAACCCTGTACCAGGGCCATTGAACCCGGCGAGGATATCCGCGGCGGAAGGTGGTGGTGGGAGAGTGAGCTTCACAAGGAGTGCGGTCTGCACAAAAGGTAATCAGCGGTCGATCACCCCTGATCCCAACAACTCCCCCTTGTCATACCATGCGGCGAACTGTCCGGGTGCAACACCTCTCTGGGCTTCATCGAATATAATGTACATTCCCTTTTCGGTCATGTGAAGAGTTGCCTTCTGCAGGGGCTGCCGGTAACGTATCCTTACAAGGTAGTTGCGTATCTCGCCCGTTTTCATGACCAGGTCTTCACGGATCCAGTGGATCTCATCACTTTCTATATGCAGGCCGGGGCGGTAGAGTCCCGCGTGCGACTGTCCCTGTCCCACATAAATCCGGTTGTTCTTTACATCGGTGGAGATGACAAAGAGGGGTTCCACTTTCCCTCCCACGTTCAGGCCCTTTCGTTGGCCCACCGTAAAGAAGTGGGCACCCTGGTGTTTCCCTGTCCAGGTTCCGGCCTCCCTGGTATAGAGCCAGGGTGAGCATAATTCATCCAGGTTTCCAGGCTCTCTCTTTTCCGTACTGTACTGCTCCAGATCACCGGGAATCTCGAAGATATTCCCCTCTTTGGCCTCCAGTTTCTGCTGCAGGAATACCGGCAGGTGGACCTTTCCAACGAAACAGATTCCCTGTGAATCCTTCTTATCGGCCGAGGCCAGTCCCTGTTCCCTTGCGATCTTGCGGATCTCGGTCTTATGAAGATGGCCGATGGGGAAGAGGGTTCGTGCAAGCTGCTCCTGGGAAAGCTGGCACAGAAAGTAACTCTGCTCCTTGCCTGGGTCGTCACCGGCCAGAAGGTGGTGCACCCTTGTTCCGTCCACATCGGTGCTGCTCTTTTTACAGTAGTGCCCGGTGGCCACAAAATCCGGGTTGTATGCCTCTGCTGCTTTCAGAAAAGCATCAAACTTGATCTCCCGGTTGCAAAGCACATCCGGATTGGGCGTGCGCCCTTTCTGATACTCCGAGAACATATAATCGATAACCCGCTCCCGGTAGGGCTCGCTCAGATCCACTACGTGGAAATCAATCCCCAGTTTCCGGGCCACCAGTTCGGCAAATACCACATCCTCATCCCACGGACAATCGGCGTCGATGACCCCGGTCTTGTCGTGCCAGTTGATCATGAACAAGCCGGTCACATGATACCCTTGCTCTTTAAGCAGGTATGCAGCAACGCTTGAGTCCACACCTCCTGATAATCCGACTACCACCCTTTTTTCCAAAGCATTGAATTTGGTGCAAAAATATCAATTTTATTGGCATTTGAAGCAATGGGATGGACTTAGAAAGTTCTATATTTACCTAATGTCCCCCCTTAAAATATACAAAGCTTCGGCCGGTTCAGGAAAAACCTTTGCTTTGACCCTGGAGTACCTGACCCTGCTGTTCCGGTATCCGGAGGCCCACAGGCACATCCTGGCAGTAACCTTTACCAACAAGGCTGCAGGTGAGATGAAAGAGAGGATACTGGACAAGCTGCATACTATTTCAAAGAGTTCTGTTTCAGAGCAGAGTGATGAGATGAAAAGGCTGGAGGAGGAGACTGGTCTGGCCCCGGAGCTTATTATTCGCCGTGCCGGGGCCCTGCTGAATGTAATTCTGAATGATTACTCAAGTTTCTCGGTGGGGACCATCGACAAGTTTTTTCAATCGGTGATCAGAGCTTTTACCAGGGAAATCGGGATTCAGCCCGGGTATAACCTGGAACTGGATACCCAGAGGGTGCTGTCTCTGGGGGTAGACCTGCTATTTAAGGATATTGCCGACCATGCGGCACTGCAAAGGTGGCTGATACGCTATGCGGAGGAGCGAATGGAGGAGTCACGCTCCTGGAATTTCAGGAACGATATCATCGAACTGGGCATGCAGCTCTTCAGAGAATCATTCCAGGAGATGTTTACCGACTCCGACCTGGCCCTTCTGAACAGAGATAACCTGGAGAGCTTTCAGGGTGATCTTTTCAGGAGCGAGAAGAGCACCAGGGGAGAGATTGAAGCGCTCGGCCGCTCAGCACTCGACCATATTGCCCATCATGGAAAGAAGGTGGAGGACTTTAAAGGAGCAGGAAGGTCTCCTGCAGCACTGTTCACCATGGCTGCCAATGAAGGTGAGTTCAGGTATACCGAGGCCAGACTTCAGGCCATGGAGAATCCCGATAAGTGGCTGAAGAAAGATGCGGATTCCGTGATGGTCACATTGACCGGACAAATCCTGATGCCCCTGCTGCAGGAGATTTACCAGAAGCAGGTAGTGCTGAATACCATCCTGGCCATCAGGCAGAATTTTTATAACCTGGGCATCCTGGGCGATCTCAGGGAGAAGGTGCAGGAGTACCTCAAGGAACATAACCTTTTTTTGATTGCCGATTCGAGCCGTTTTCTCCACGGAATCATCGGGGGCGGACAGGTTCCGTTTATCTATGAACGGACCGGCAGCAGGTTCAGTCATATCATGCTGGATGAATTTCAGGATACATCATCTTTCCAGTACGATAACTTTCGGCCACTGCTGGACAATGCCCTGGCTTCGGGCTTCGACAACCTTGTGGTAGGCGATGTGAAGCAATCAATTTACCGCTGGCGGAATTCCGACTGGAAGATTCTGGCATCGGACCTGGAAAGAGATTTCTCCCACCAGGAGGTCAACAAGAAGACCCTGGAACACAACTACAGGAGCAGGGAGCAGGTGATCCGCTTTAATAATACCGTATTTCAGCTCACTCCCGAATTGCTTGCTGATGTGGTAGGTTCCGAATTGGATACTGCCGGTGTGAACAGGGAGGCGGCCCAGGAGGCGGTTGTGCGTTTCCGTGATGCATATGCTGATGCGGTCCAGCTCTTCCCTCCCGGAAAGGAGAGGAGCGGGGGGATGGTCCGGCTTGGTTTTTTCGACGATGAGCCCGATCTCACTTTCCGGGAGCAGGTGCTTTCGGTTCTGCCCGGTTGGATTGAGGAGATACAGGAGTCAGGGATTGAACCGGGAGAGATAGCAATCCTTGTCAGGACAAGGAGGGAAGGGATCATGGTGGCTGAGAAGCTGCTGGAACATTCGAGGATCACCGGTGAGTCCCATAAGTTCAGGCTGATCTCAAGCGAATCACTACTACTTGCCCGTAACGATGCGGTCTCCTTGCTGATTTCTGCACTTCAATACCTGGTCTATCCCGATGATCAACTGAATAATGCCCTGCTCAAATACCGGTGCCGGCAGTCAACCGACCCGGACAAAGGCACAGCCAACGGACTGTTTGACACCTCCCTTCCCACCGATCCATGGTTGCCCCCAGAGTTTGTGTCAGGGATAGCCCTGTTCCGTCAGATGCCACTGTTTGAATTGGTCGAAACATTCATTGCTATCTTCGGACTTCATGAACAGGTCTGTGATCTGCCTTATATTCAGGCCTTCCAGGAGCTGGTTATCGAGCTTCAGAGGAGGGAATCAAAGGGAATTGCAGATTTTTTGCAATACTGGGAGCAACAGGGATCCAAAAAAGGAATCCAGGTGTCAGAAAATTCAAATGCCATCCGGATTCTTACCATACACCGTTCTAAAGGTCTGGAATTCAAAGCTGTTCTGATTCCTTTCTGTAACTGGGAGGTAACCACCGATCAGCGCAAATCCAATATTCTCTGGTGTGAAACAGCCGGTACTCCATTTGACAGGGTTCCCACCGTGCCAGTCAAATTCAACGGTGATATGAAGCATACCCTCTTTTCGGAATATTACTACCAGGAGAGGATGAAAGGCTATCTCGACAGCCTGAACCTGATGTATGTGGCCTTTACAAGGGCTGTGGATATGCTATTCCTGGGAGTTCCAGGACGCAAGGATGAGAAGCTGAGGAATATAGGGGACCTGCTGAGTGGGATCATGGAGAAGGTTCCGGAAAGATCCCCGGCACTGGAACCACTGTTCACATACAGGGACGGGAATGTGCTCTCCATTGGAAGCCTTGATAAATATGAGAAGCCGGAGCGGGAGAAGGATCCCTGGCAGTTTAAAACCTACATCACCAATACAGGGAACAGGATGCTGCGCCTGCGCATGCGAAGTGACTCATATTTCGTGGACGAGGAAGGGGTAAGCAGAAACGACCGGGTTTTCGGAAATATGATGCACATGGTCTTTTCCCGCATTGAATATGCGGATGACCTTGACAGGGTGCTGAACGGGCTTCTCAGGGAGGGGATTCTCTCTGTGAGGGACCGGCCGCAGATCAGGGAGAAGATAATTGACATGATATCAGGGGATCAGGTAAGAAGCTGGTTCAGGAAAGCAGAGGGCAGAAAGGTGCTTAATGAGAGGAGCATTATGGACACAGAGGGCAAGGTGGCGCGGCCCGATCGCGTCATGGTTGATCCCGGTTGTGTAACGGTGATTGACTTCAAATTCGGAAAGGGCGAGAGCGAAAAGCACCACTGGCAGGTCCGGCAATACATGGACCTGTTGCAGGAGATGGACCTGTTGCAGGAGATGGACAACAGCAGGGTAGAGGGCTACTTATGGTATGCCTCACTGGGTAAAATCATTCAAATCGGACATACATGACTTATCCCTGGGGCACAGAGAGGCGGCTGAATACATACAGCGACTATTTTCGCCGGGAATTTGGGAGCCGGGTACAGAAAATTACCATCGACGCAGGATTCACCTGTCCAAACCGCGACGGCACATGCGGGACCGGGGGATGCACCTTTTGCGACAATAAAGCGTTCACACCCTCCTATAATGGGGCGGACAGGTCGATTCGTGAACAGATCGAACAGGGTATGGAGTTTCACCGAACCCGGTACAGGAAAGCCTCACAGTATCTGGCCTATTTCCAGTCCTATTCTAACAGCTATGCTGATCTTGACAGGTTGAAACTGATCTACCAGGAGGCACTGGACATTCCCGGGATCGTAGGTATTGTTGTTGGTACACGGCCCGACTGTATGGACCGGGAGAAACTGGATTATTTCCAGGAGCTTTCACGGCAATGTTATGTGACTGTGGAATATGGGATTGAGTCACTGTTCGACCGTACCCTTGAGCGGGTAAACCGGGGACATGATGTAGAGAAAACAGCCTGGGCAATCAGGGAAACGGCTGCCAGGGGGATCCGGGTGGGCGGACATATGATCATCGGTTTGCCAGGTGAGACCAGGGAGGACTTTTTGACTTCGGCCGACCTCCTGTCGAGCTGGCCGTTGAATAATGTTAAATTTCACCAGTTGCAGGTGATTCACGGCACCGTCATGGCTCGGGAGTACAAAGAGAAGTCCGAAGATTTTCTTGAATTTGCAATGAACGAGTACCTGATACTGATGATGGAGATACTGGAACGGCTCAATCCCGATTTCGTGGTGGAAAGAGTAGCTGGGGAGGTCGCCCCGGGAATGGCCGTCCGCGAGGGTTGGGGCATCCGTTACGATGTCGTATTGCGCCGCTTTGAGGAGCTCCTTGAGGAGCACGACAGCTGGCAGGGAAAAAATTATAAACCGGAAGATTGATGCAAGCCATTCTCGAAACACTGGCCAGGTACCTGGCGGAAGCTCATGAGGGGGAGTCGGACGAAACCCGGATTATCCTGCCCAACAGGCGTGCCGGGCTGTTCCTGCAGCGAAATCTGGCAAGGTACAATCGTTCTGTGGCCTGGGCTCCGCGCATCTACGCCATTAACGATTTCATTGACGAACTCAGCCAGCTTGAACCGGCCGATCCGGTCGAGTCTGTTTTCCTGCTTTACGACCTCTATAAGGATATGAAGGAGGCTGCCGAACCGGTGGACGAGTTCTACCACTGGGGCGAAATCATGCTGCACGACTTCGATGAGATGGATAAGTACCTGGTGGATCCTGACCTGCTCTTCCGGAATATAGCCGACCTGAAGGAGATTGAGGAGCCGTTTGCCGGACTTGAGCCTTCGCAGCTCGCCTTTATCAGACAATTCTGGGAGGGTTTCTTTGCCGGTGATGATACCCCGGAGAAGAAACATTTCCTTGAGATGTGGAAGATACTTCCTCAACTTTATAGCAGGCTGCGTAGAGAACTCCATGATCGGGGAGAGGGTTACCAGGGTATGCAATACAGGGAAATCGCGGAAAGGATCGGTCTGAACACTATCCCCAGCCCCGGTGGCAGGATCATTATAGCCGGTTTCAATGCGCTTAATGGTTGTGAAAAGAGGATATTCAGCTGGCTTCAGAAACATGAAGCGGAGTTATTCTGGGATTATGATCAACACTATATCGATGATCCTGGCAGTGAAGCGGGAAGGTTTATGAGGGATAACCTGCTAAATTACCCTCCAACGGCCAATCTTGAATCGTTCAATTCGATGCAATCGTCCAAGAAGATCAGGATATTTGAGCTTCCCACCGATCTGCTGCAGGCCAAAACGGTTCACCGGATCCTGGAGGAGCGGGAGCTGCCTGGGAATGCGGACAGTACCGATACAGCGGTTATACTTTGTGATGAGGAGTTGCTGATGCCTCTTCTGATGTCGGTCCCGCAAAGCACAGGCGAGGTTAATGTGACCATGGGTTACCCCATGAAGAGCACCCCGGTTGCCGGTTTTACAGAGGCCCTGTTGAGAATGCAGAATAACAGTCGAAGGGCAAAGGATGGAACGGTCAGTTTCTATTACAAGGATGTTCAGTCCATCCTGCTCCATCCCTACATGGAAAGAGCAGGAACCGGGACAGGGGACAGCCTGTTGGATGATATAACCAAACGGAACCTGATCCAGGTTGAGCAGGGTTTATTTCATACCAGTTTCGAAAAAATGATTTTCCGGCAGGTTGAGGATTCGGATGACCTGATTGGCTATCTGAGAGAGATTTTTTTACATATACTCGAAATTTTTGCCACAGGTGAGGAGAAACTGCTGCCCGAACTGCACCGGGAGTTTGTTTTGAGGATACTGATTCATCTTAACAGGCTGGAGACGCTACTTTCTACACGCCCGGGAATACCCATCGCCATTTTTGAACGCCTTTTTCGGAAGGTGCTTTCGCTGATGCGGATTCCCTTCGAGGGCGAGCCCCTGTCCGGACTGCAGGTGATGGGAATCCTGGAGACCCGGATGCTCGATTTCAGGCATGTGATCCTCCTATCCATGAATGAGGAGGTGATGCCCGCTTCCCAATTCAGGCACTCCTATATCCCCTATGCCCTTCGTCTCGCCTTTGGGATGCCCTCCAGGGAGGATATGGATGGCATCTATGCATACTACTTTTACAGGCTGCTGCAGAGGGCCGAACGTGTCGATCTTCTTTACAACAGCACTTCCGAGGGGGTCCGCACCGGTGAGATGAGCCGTTACCTGCAACAACTGATCTTCAACCGGGGGGTTGAAGTCAGGCGTCCCGGAGTGGAGGTGATGGCACGGGAGCCAGTGCCTGTGGTGGTTCAACACTCCCCTGAAATTGATCAGAAGTTGGAGCTGTACACTACCCAAAGCGAAAGTAAGAAGTTTCTTTCTCCATCTGCTATTAATGCCTATATCGACTGCTCACTGAAGTTTTACCTGCGCTATATTGCCAGGATCGGCGAGCCCGATGAGGTGGAAGAGGAGATTGGTGCAGCCGGATTCGGTACAGTTGTGCATGAAACCATCCGGGAGTTGTATGAGGAGATTACGGCAGGAGGGAAGGGAGTAATTGAACGGGAAGCGCTGGAACAACTAAAAAATTCGGAGAGGATCGGGGAGGTGCTGACCAGGACCTTTATGGAGCATCACTACAAGGGGCGGAGAAACGCTGTTCCGGAGGGAAGGAACATTATCATTCTGAAGGTGATGCTGCGCTATTTGATAAAGATCATTGAGACCGATGAGCAAATTGCGCCCTTTGATCTGGTCTCGGCCGAGCTAACTTACCAAAGGGAGCTGGGAATAAACTGCGGAACGGAACTTAAGGTGATTCGCATCGGGGGGCTCATCGACAGGGTAGACCGGGTCGGGGAGGTGCTTCGCGTGATTGATTATAAAACCGGTAATGCACAGACAGGTTTTTCCAGCCTGGAGGCTCTGTTCAATGGATCGCTCTCCTCCAGGAACGGGGCTGCCCTGCAGACCCTTCTCTACTCATGGCTGGTACTTGGTAAGCATCCGGACGAGCAGGTATCACCAGGCCTTTACATCATGAAGTCGCTGTACGATTCTCAATTCGATCCAAGGCTTGTCATGGGCAGTCACAGCAATCGCGAAGTGATCGACTCATTTGCAAAGCTCGGGGAGAATTTTCTGGAACGCCTGGAGGAGACGTTGATCCGCCTGTTTGATCCGGGGGTCGATTTTGCACAAACCGATAATGAATCCATATGTAAGTACTGCGATTTTTCCAAAATATGCAGCCGTCAGACCATTGAATAGGTTTTGCTATATTTATGTATCACAAAACAGGAATTGAATGATACCCGTTCATAGGGAATATTCCGTTGAAATTAAAAAACTGAAGTTTGAATCGGATCATGGAATCCGGCACACCCATACAGCACTGGTCCATTTTCATATCGATGGAAAAGAGCAGCCGGTGGTTGAACTGATGGGTCATATGGAGGAGAAGGAAGTCTACAGCACAATTGACAGGGGAGAAGCTCTTAACCTGGACAATTGCTACGTTGATAAATTCAGTCTCAGGGATTACAGGCTTACCCGGAACCTTGATGCCAGGGGAAAGGTGGTGATCAAGGGATTTACTGCAAAAAACACCCTTTTCGGGGGGGGCTCCTGTCTCGATTTCTCCTTTGCTGTCCTCGAAGGGGAGGAGTTCAGCCTGGAGGATTCCTGGATCAGTAAAGAGGATGTCAGTTTTGAATCGGCCCAGTTCAGGACCGAGATATCCAGTTTCCATAATACCCGATTTCCGGAAGGGTACCTGAACTTTAAAAATGTGAACTTCGAGTCGTCCCAGATATCTTTCAAAAATTCAATATTCGGAAAGGGTGAAAAGGATTTCCAATACCTGGTGATCGACAGGGGGAACCTTAGTTTTGTCAATGCGGAGTTCTCCGACGGCGATGTGAATTTCATCAACTCCGATTTCGGGAAAGGGGATGTCTCTTTTAAGGTGGCCCGGTTTGGGAGTGGCAGGGTTGATTTCCACTTTGCCACTTTCAAGAGTAGTATCATCAGTTTCGAACGAACAGAATTCGGAGATGGCAGGGTCGATTTTCGTACAGTTGAGTTTGGCAATGGCAGGGTGAATTTCAACCGCTCCGTATTTGGCAATAGTGAGGTGAATTTTAACGAGTGCGACATGAATGCCGGAAAGTTCAGTTTCAAAAGAGCCGTTTTTGGAGCCGGTGATATCAGTTTTGAGGAAGTAGTATTTGAACACATCGATGTCAGTTTTGAGCACACCATCTTCGGGGAGGGTAGAGTAAGTTTTTACAAATCCTGGTTCAAATCGCTCTCACTCAGCTTCTGTCATCTGAACGGGTATGTCGATCTGAGGGTAAGTCAGAGTCGGTCCATTAATCTTTCCAATACTGTGGTCAGAGATATCATAGATATCAATCCCCATGAGTTCAGATCAAAAGTGGATTCCATATCTATTGCAGGTATGCGCTTAATGGGCAGGATTTACCTGGATTGGAGTACATCAGGTGTGAAACAGATGATCTACTCACAGGATCACAGCGGTTACCATTTAAAGGCTGAACAATTCAGGATATTAAAGGAGAATTTCCAGAGCCAGGGACTTTATAGCGATGAGGACCGGGCCTACGTTGAGTTCAAGAGGTGCGAATCAAAGGCCCAGCTGAAAGGGGCTGTTCAGGAACACAGGTGGAGCGCCATCGGCCGCTATCCCCTCTACTGGTTTAAACTGGCGCTGTTCGATAAGGCCGGGCTTTATGCCACAAGCCCAGTGAGGGTGCTGATCACTATGCTCACCTTTTACATTTTATTCAGTATTATTTATGTTTTGCTCATCCTCTTTACAAGCGCTGATATCATTGCCTCTGTGGATGACCATATTGGAGTGGTGGCCCGTTCATTTTACCACAGTGCCATCACATTCCTCACCATCGGTTACGGTGACCACTACCCCTATGGTTCCATTCGCTGGGTATCATCTCTGGAGGGTTTTTTCGGGCTATTCCTGATGTCCTACTTCACAGTAGCATTTGTGAGGAAGGTACTGCGCTGATCTAATCATCCATATTCTTCATTAGGTCGGGCCGCAGATCGCGTGTCCGTTTGAGGGACTGCTCATGTTTCCACTCTTCGATCTTTGCTGCATGTCCTGAAAGCAGGATTTCAGGAACTCCCCACCCTTTATAAACGGCTGGCCGTGTGTAGACCGGCGGGGCCAGTAGTCCGTCCTGGAAGGAGTCGGTCAGTGCTGAGGTCTCGTCCGACATGGCTCCGGGCAGCAGCCTTACAACACCATCAGCAATCACAGCAGCAGCAAGTTCGCCGCCGGTAAGAACATAATCCCCGATGGATATTTCAGAGGTGATCAGGTGATCCCTCACCCTCTGGTCAATGCCCTTGTAGTGGCCACAGAGTATGATAATGTTTCCCTTAAGAGCAAGGCGATTAGCCTCCGGCTGATTAAAAAGTTTGCCATCCGGGGAGGTGTAGATAATCTCATCGTATTCCCGCTCTGAAGTGAGGTGGTTAATAGCTCTCTCAATGGGTTCAACCAACATGACCATCCCTGCATCCCCCCCGAATGCATAATCATCCACCCTCTGGTGCTTGTCATTAGAGAAATCCCGGAGGTTATGGACATGAATCTCCACAACACCCTTCTCCCTGGCTCTCTTAATGATGGAATGATCCAGTGGGCCGCTAAGTAAATCGGGCAAAACAGTGATGATATCGATACGCATTATATGCTGTTTTAGGTCGCTAAGATAAAACAGTTTTTTTCCGAAAAAGTGAACTTATATGCGAAAAATGAGTAATTTGTGCATATAGCTGGCCATTAACCCTCTACCTGTCATGAAAAATACGGATGCAAAAGACCCTCTGAAAGAACAAGAATCTGAAGTTCAAATAGAAGAACAGAAACAGGAACAGAAAGATCCCATAGAACAGGAGTCCCCAGAGGAGTCTCCGGATAACCACATTACCTCCCCAGAACCTACAGCCGAAACCGAACCGGTTGTTGAAGCCGAACCGGTTGTTGAAACCGAGCCTGCCCCAGAACCTACAGCTGAAGCCGAACCGGTTGTTGAAGCCAAGCCGGTTGTTGAAGTCGAACCGGCCCCAGAACCTACAGCTGAAGCCGAACCGGCCCCAGAACCTACAGCTGAAACCGATCCACCTGCTGAAACCGAACCGGCCCCTCCCCCAGAACCTACAGCTGAAGCCGAACCGGTTGTTGAAGCCAAGCCGGTTGTTGAAGCCGAACCGGCCCCAGAACCTACAGCCGAAACCGAACCGGTTGTTGAA
>JAAEOI010000266.1 GCA_024244665.1 Bacteroidota bacterium
AGGATGCCAAATACACCTATATTACCAATGCGGTTCCATCCGATTATGCAATGAACGAAGCCTGTTCAGCCGGCACGGGGTCATTTTTGGAAGAATCCGCTCTTGAAACCCTCGGTGTAAAAATGGAGGATATTGCAGAGATTGCACTTAAGGGCGAGAAACCACCCAACTTCAACGATCAGTGTGCTGCATTCATCGCTTCTGACATAAAAAACGCCATTCACGAAGGGATTAAGCATGGGGATATCATTGCCGGGCTGGTCTATTCAATCTGTATGAACTATTCAAACAGGGTCAAAGGGAACCGTCAGGTGGGGGAGAAGGTCTTCATGCAGGGCGGTGTCTGCTACAACCGGGCGGTTCCGCTTGCCATGGCAGCCCTTGTGGGTAAGCCGATCATAGTTCCTCCTGAACCAGGGCTTATGGGGGCATATGGTGTTGCACTTGAAGTCAAAAAGAGAATTGAAATGGGATTAATGGAAAGGGAACGATTTGACCTTCAGGTTCTGGCAAATCGAGAGGTGATATACGGGAAGTCATTCATATGCAAGGGAGGCAAGGAAAAGTGCGACCGGCGCTGTGAAGTAGCCATGATCGAGCTTGAAGGGAGTAAATATCCCTTTGGCGGTGCCTGTAACAGGTACTACAATTTGCGGCACAATATAAATTACGAAGTTGAAAAACTGGATCTGGTCCGGGTCCGGCAGCAGCTTGTATTCGAAAAGTACGGAGCTAAGCCTGCCGCAGACTCTGATCAGGGCTTGCGGAAAAAGAGCGGGGAAAAATTCAGGGGTAGAATCGGCATCAACAGGAGTTTTTTGGTCAACACCTACTATCCCCTTTATTCCACATTTTTTGCACAACTGGGATTCGAACCAATTGTGCCCGATTCCTATTCTCAGGAAGGGATTGACCATAGAAGCGCTGCTTTCTGCTATCCTGCGGAACTGGTACATGGGTTTTTTCACTCGCTTCTTTGGATGGAAAATCCACCGGAGTACATTTTCCTTCCCCACTTCAAAGCGGTTCCTGCTCAAG
>JAAEOI010000267.1 GCA_024244665.1 Bacteroidota bacterium
ATGTTCAGCTTACCTTTCCGTATGTTGAAAAGGCAGGAGATAGAACGGTCACGGTATTAGGGTCACCTACTGTCAGCGATATAAAGATCCTGATGATCGGGGTAAGGAATCCGAAGAAGTCCGGTGTAGTTGAAATGGAGCCTCTATGTGCCGAGATCTGGGTAAATGAACTGAGGCTTACTGATTTCAACAAGCAGGGTGGTTGGGCAGCGACAGCAACATTACAGGCACAGCTAGCTGACTTCGGACAGGTCACTGTAGCTGGAATGCACAGTTCAGCAGGTTTTGCTGCCCTCGACAGCAAGATCAATGACGTGAACCTTGAATCTATTACGCAATTTGATGTATCAACTGATCTCCAACTTGGAAAGTTCTTCCCTGAAAAGGCGGGTGTAAGGATTCCGATGCATTTTGACTATTCAGAAACTCATATCACCCCGGAATACAATCCACTGGATCCTGATATTATTCTGCAGGAAGATCTGGATTCATATGTCGAAAAGGATCAGCAGGATTCTGTAAAGAGGCTGGTTGTCGATTATACACAACGCAAGAACATTAACCTGATGAATGTCAGG
>JAAEOI010000268.1 GCA_024244665.1 Bacteroidota bacterium
CCATCGGGTGAATGCTCCATGTTCTTACCAAAATCCACAAAGTGTGGAGCGCCAATTTTTACCGGGTAACCGTTTATCCCATTCTCCCCAAATAGCGGCTTGTCGGGTTTGTGAGGACATTTGGTCCAGCTATGACCGTAGTCACTTGAATACCGGAATCCAACAAAAGGACCCATCCATGGCCAGTTGACTGTCAGGTCACCATACTTTGTGCCGCCAGCAGGCCCCAAACAATAAGTCCCGTAGTACCAGACTCCTTCATACATCAATGAGCCACAGGGATATCTTCCCGCATATGGTTTTGACCATCCAATAAAAGTGCCGATGCTATACGCTTTGAGATTCGTGGGATCAGAACCGACAATAATTCCCTGGGCGGTGTAAGCTTTGGGGCCTGTGGAGTGTGAAATTTCCGTGTAACCATCAATCCTCTTAGTGGTATTACCATCTGTCCATGGTGAATACAGGGTATCGTTGGCGGCCCAGGTGGGGTACCAGGTATCGCCATAACGGTATCCACTTTTTACGCCCAGGAATTTTACACTGTTAAATGCATCTGATTGTTTGAAAGGACAATCCTCCGGCGTTTCCGATGGCCAGATAAAGGGCTCATATTTTAGGATCTCAGGACTCAGGTCCACCTCCTGTGAATGAACTACCCCACCCATAAAAACGGATAGTATTAATAGCTGAAACACCCCTGCTTTTCTTTTCATGATTGCTTAGTTTTTACCAGATATGATAGTTCTATTCTCCATCCAGAATATTTTTCATCTCCTTGTTAAGGCTCATTTTTACTTCGGCATAATCCTCGTTTTTTGCCAGATTAATCCATTCGTTTGGATCCTTCTCGTGGTCGTAAAGTTCTTCTTCACCATCCACACATAAGGTGTAACGGTATTGCTCATCAATAACGGAAAAATGAATTTCGTCTGTTTTTTCAAATTTTCTATTATTTTGAATTGCTGTTAAAACAGGTCTGTTTTTCCAACTATCTCCGGCAGGGGATTTCAGTAGAGGAACAAGAGATTTCCCGTCAAACAACTTATTTCCTGTGTTTTCGGCAGGGTTTCCTGACAGATCACAGATCTCTGCAAGCGTAGGATACAAATCGATAAGTGAAACCGGTTTGTTACATACAAGCTTATCTTCTTTTGAGTTGGGAATACTCACATAGAGAGGAATCTTTGTTGACTCATTCCACAAATGCCATTTTTGAATACAATCCTTTTCACCTATGTGGTAGCCATTATCTCCTGTAAGTACGATAATTGTATTATCCTTGTAAGGACTATTATTCAGAGCCTCGACAACCCGGCCAATCTGATCGTCAATAAAAGCCATACAGGCCAGGTAGGCCTGCACCCACTCCTTCCATGATTTTTCACCTCCGGCTTTAATTAGTGCATCATACTTTATAAAACCCCATTCCCAGCGATCCGTCAACATTTGAGCACAATCATCCTTGTCACCTTTTAAATAAGGAGGAAGAGTGATATCTTCCAAAGGAAACATTTTAAAATACTTTTCAGGTGCATAGAGGGGTGAGTGGGGCCGAATAAAACCAACACCCAGGAAGAAGGGGTTTTCATGTTTTCTGTTTAGAATATCTATGGCAAAATCAGCGGATATTTCATCCGGCAGCTTATCCCTGTTTTGTGCATCTACATATTTGAAAGGTTTAGCTGTCCTGCCATTGTACCACCCCCGGGCCCCTGGAATGTTTTTCTCTTTATCCGCCTTCCATTCAGGCACATCACACAGGGGAGCATAATCCAAATCCCTGTGCATATCGTAGATTGGCAGATGCTCCTTCCATTGATCATAGTGGTTGGTGTGTGCTGTATTTTCAGGATTCCCTTTGCCCTGCCATGGCCACGGACCATAATCCGGTTGTATTCCATATTCGGTATAGAAATCGCCACCTTCACCTTCGTGTAGTAGTTTACCTGTACCATAAACTCCATAGCCACTATTGCGAAAATGAAGTGGCATAGGAATATGATCTTTTAGTTCGGGCACTTTACTCCAGTCATTAAATCCGTAATTGTTGATGGATTGCGGATACATTCCCGACATTAAACACACCCTTGAGGGACCACACACAGGGACTGCTGCGTGTGCATTGGTAAATATTACTCCTTTCTTACTTAATTTATCAATGTTCGGAACTTTTGCTTCAGGATGATCCAGGGGATGCATGGCCCAATCATTCAGATCATCACAAATAATAAACAGCACATTTGGTCTATTCAATCGCTCCAGGTTTTCTGAAAAAGTTTGTTCGCTGCTTTCATTTGAGCATGATATAAAAAACAGAGACAATACCCCATATACCAGCAAAATCATAGTCTTTTTAAACATACCTCTTTCTTTTAATCAGATTATTTATTTAGATTCAGGTTGCGGAGGACTGAGCTCATTATAAAGTCTTCGATAGCCAGCTTTTTGTTTATTACCCTGAAAGAATAGCGGTTCAGGACAACTCATGTTCCACACCCCCAGCTTTTCAATCATTTGATCTGCTGTTTTTTTCTTCTTTAAGGCTATGTCTTTTTCTTCAGAAATGTCCATTGACAAATTATAGAGCATGGGAAACTTATCGGGCAGGTTCACCAGCTTCATGTCGCCCATCCTGATGGCTGAAACACCCTGTATGTTCCACGTCAGGTATTCGTGCGGGCTTTGTTTGTTTTCTCCCTTGATGTAGGGTGTGAGGTCGACTCCATGGATGTTATCTTCTACACTGACTTCTCCACCGGCAAAGGATATAAATGTGGGAAGGATATCAAGTGCACTGACAGGCTTTTCATACACCGTCCCGGCTTTGTAAACCTCCGGATATGAGATAAGGAAAGGCACATGGACACCCCCCTCAAACAGGGTGCCTTTCTGTCCCCTGAATGGAGCATTGATGGACACATTGTTATTGAGATAGCCCCCGTTATCACTCAGAAAAACGATCACCGTGTTCTCGTACAGTCCCTGTTCTTTAAGTTCCTCAACAATCCTTCCCACATTCACATCCAGGCGATGCACCATGGCACAATAGGTGCGGCGTCTTTCATCCTGCACAAAGGAATATAGAGCTTTATCTGCTTCAGGTGCCTGAAGGGGAATATGCGGGGCGTTAAACGAGGCAAACAGGAAAAAGGGCTCCTCCGTGTGCCTTTTGATAAAATCCACACACTCGTTCCCTTTATCGTCGGTCAGATAGGTCAATTCCCCCTGTTGTTTGTAATTGCATTCAATGGGCCAGCGGTACCTGATCTTCGTCTCCGAGCGCGGGACTGTCAGATAATAATCATGTCCCCCGTTCACATAACCCCAGAACTCGTGAAAACCTCTGTTGAGTGGATGGAACTGTGGCAGGCGTCCCAGGTGCCATTTACCCACAAGCCCGTTAATATACCCCAGTTCGCCCAGCCGGTCGGCCAGGGTGACTTCATTCACCGGTAATCCGCTGTAATCCCTGTCCATCTGAAGCTGCTGGTCGGGCGGCAGGTCAGGATTGGTATAAAATCCGAACTCGCAATTGTGCCTGCCTGTAATCAAGCCTGCCCTGGAAGGGCCGCATACGGGACCTGTCACATAGCCGTTGGTGAATACAACCCCCCTTTCGGCCAGCAGATCTATATGGGGGGTTTTTATCTGGGTGCTTCCCGTGTAACCAAGATCTCCATATCCAAGATCATCAGCCAGGATAATGATGAAGTTCGGCCTGTCGTTCGCTGCTATGCAAACATGAATCGCGAACAGCAGCACCAGGATTGATATATTTCGTAATCTGTTCATTTTATTTCACTCCCAATATCATTTGTGGAGACAGGTTTACCTCCTGACAATCTTCGAAATTTACCAGCTTGTCATGCGGTTCTGCCAATTCTATACGGTTCACACCCACGTTTACTTTTGAAAAACCCCGCACATCCAAAAAGAAAGGCATCTTCTCACGCATGATAACCAGGTTATCTATTACCTCTAAAGTTCCGTATAAATTTGCATTTGAGGAAAGGTCCTGAACCTGAGGATTTGTCTTTATCAATGCACTTTCACACTCATAGAAAGTGTTATTCCTGACGGTCAGTTTCTCCACATGGTTTTGTATACCATAACGTCCATCCGGGCATTTCATCAGGATAGTTGCCATTGGAATACGATGGAATGTATTATTTTCGATTACACATTCACGAGCAACATCCATTAATATGCTCCTGGTGGGAACACGACCAAAATAGTTCCCGCGAATGATTATTTTATCCGGGATTCTTGTCAGATTTTCAATCCAGTAATCCTGATGTTTTTCCGAGATGTCACCATCTATGCATATACGCATGGTTTTATCACTTAACAACTCGGAATCTACCACCTTAAATTCGCCTTCTGTCTCAAGGGTTTCAGGATTGCGGAAAATCAAATGATCACC
>JAAEOI010000269.1 GCA_024244665.1 Bacteroidota bacterium
ATTAGTGACTGAAAGGAACAAATTTATATGGAAAAAATGGTAATTGAGGGTGGTAGTCCCTTACACGGAAGATTCAAGGTAAATGGTGCGAAGAATGCGGCATTGCCTGTTATGGCCGCGTGTCTGTTGCTCAATGGAACAACTAAGCTGAAGGGAATTCCTGATCTTACAGATGTAAATACCCTTTGCCTGATTCTTAATGAACTGGGTGTGGATACAAAGAGGTGCCAGGATGGTTCACTCGAAATAACAGTTATGGAAGAGAAGAACATAACGGCCCCTTACGACCTTGTCAGAACAATGAGGGCGTCAATATGTGTCCTGGGTCCATTGCTTGGAAAGAGGGGAATGGCAAAGGTATCTATTCCTGGAGGGTGTTCAATAGGTTCCAGGCCCATAGACATCCATGTCAAGGGCATTGAAGCGTTAGGGGCCCAGGTTGACTCAAAGGATGGGTATATAATTGCTACAGGATCAAAGCTGAAGGGTTGTGATATTTATCTGGGCGGACCGTACGGTTCTACGGTTTTGGGTACTTGTAATATCATAATGGCGGCTGTGCTTGGAGAGGGAAGAACTGTTATTGAGAATGCTGCATGTGAACCTGAAGTACAGGACCTGGCTAACTTCCTTAACAAGGCCGGCGCAAATATAAGCGCTATCGGCGAAGGGAACCTTGTTATTGATGGAGTAGATGAATTAAGAGGAGTTGAATATGAGATAATTCCCGACAGAATCGAGGCTGGGACCATTATGATTGCGGC
>JAAEOI010000270.1 GCA_024244665.1 Bacteroidota bacterium
GATCTGGCCATTCCGGCCATCGTATTCGGAGCTGTGGGAACAGCAGGCCAGCGTTGCACCTCTACCCGCCGGGTCATCATCCATGAATCTGTTTATGAAGAGGTGAAGACCAGGCTGGTAAAGCCTATAAGCAGGTAAGCACAAGGATTGGAAATCCCCTGGATGAAAAGGTTCTGGTTGGACCAGTTGTAGATCCAGGCACAGTAAAAGACTTTACATCCGCCATCAATAAAGTAAAAGAGGAGGGTGGTACCATTCTTTACGGAGGCGATCTGCTCTCAGGTGAAGGATACGAGGCAGGAACCTATGTTGTTCCGGCTCTGGCTGAAGTTCAGAACAGCTACCAGATTGTACAGGATGAAACCTTTGCGCCTTTGCTATATCTTATCAAATATGGCACCATTAAAGAGGCCATTGCAATTAACAACGATGTACCCCAGGGACTTTCCTCGGCGATCTTTACCCTGAATATGAGAGAAGCAGAGCTCTTCCTTTCAGGTATGGGATCCGATTGCGGGATTGCCAACGTGAATATCGGTACCTCAGGGGCTGAGATTGGAGGCGCCTTTGGTGGAGAAAAGGAAACCGGTGGAGGCCGTGAATCAGGCTCCGATGCATGGAAAGCCTATATGCGCAGGCAAACCAATACCATCAATTACGGAACCGATCTGCCCCTTGCCCAGGGAATCAAGTTTGACATTTAAGTTTCACA
>JAAEOI010000271.1 GCA_024244665.1 Bacteroidota bacterium
CTCTCTTTTTAACTCAACTCGGACACTCCAATTACATCCTTGGATTAACCATTGGAGAACCATAAATATCATATAATTTTTATATCAGTCATACTACTTTCTTATTTGGCGTACAATTTTGATACCATTTTAGGCTTCCCGGGTTCGCGGCTGGCGACGGTTTTGATACCATAATCTCCTCAATGCCGACCGACACCGCCCCGATCTGCTGCCGGTGGTCCTGGGGAGTGGTATCAATTCGCCCAGGACTTGTAATTTTGTTTCAGCCTTTATTACTGCCAAAACTCCATGGTTTAAAATGATCAGATAGATGACTGTCAACTCTCTGTCTTTGCGCTTCATTTAATGTTTGATACCATTCATTAAACGTTGGGAATTTGGTCTTACACTTACCCATTTCCATCATCGAAAAATCCCGCAAGTAAGCTACTCTGAGCAAATCGCCTATGCCACAATGATACGCAGCATCTCGCTCAGCCTCTGTAACCATGTTCACCTCGCTGTTTTGATTCAACAAGCACCGGCCACCTGAACCCCATTAAAAGGGTCGGAAACGCTGTCGTGTCATCACCTTTAAGAAAACCTCGCAACGCATTCCGGTCCATTGTTTTTAACATTGTTCACCCTACTGCTCACTGAATGTGCCTCAATCCATGAATCCGGGCATGGCTTGAGCATCGATAATACTCTATCCAGCTCCGCATCAACATCGAGCCATGTGACCAGGTCTTTCTTATCCAGGATCACCGGCATCCGCTCGTGTATCTCCATCATCAGTTTGTTGGCCTCGGTGGTAATGATTGAGCAGGACTCAACCTTCTGGCCATCATCACTTTGCCAGTGGTCCCAAATGCCACCCATGGCCAGGTAACCCCCATCGGTCCTACTGACGAAATAGGGCGTCTTCTGGCCCCCTTTGCGCAGCCATTCATAAAAACCCGAGGCCGGGATGATACAGCGCCTATGTTTAATCGGGCCACGAAAGGAAGGCTTCTTCTCGATCCCCTCCGCCCTGGCGTTGTTCAGGATATATTTGGTCTTGGGTGTCTTAGACCAGAAAGGAACTAGGCCCCAACGAAGCATGGCATAATCTGGCTTGCCGGATTCGGGCGATGTCCGAATTGTCAGAATATTTCTGGAAGGAGGAATATTGTAGTCTTCAATGGGAGGTGGATCGGTTAGGAGTAGTGACTCATACCCAAAGGTCCCATTGCCGAAATAGGCGAAGCGTCCGCACATAGATTTTTCCCTCCGAACTAACCTCACTGTTTTGATTCATCTTTAATTTCATTCACTGGCATTGCGCCGAAACGAAAGGATTATCATTCCCCTGAATTCTCTTAATTCTCTCCGCTCTGGTACAATCCCAATCTGAGACAGGATACATTTTATCCCAGGCATCCATGAGCTTCATTTGTTGTTTGCTCATATGATATCGAGGATA
>JAAEOI010000272.1 GCA_024244665.1 Bacteroidota bacterium
ACTGGAAGGGTGGCCTGAGTACTGGCTGGGCTATCCACCCATGTGGTATGGAACTCATGCTATCGGACCATTACTCTGTATTACAAAGGCCAAAGCGGAATCGGTGATATGTCATGGTTCAGGTTCTATCAGTAAGGAGTTGGCTGAAAAATATGGCTCCCCATTTGCCGTTGAAACAGCAATGTTCAAGCTCAAGGACTCAAATATTGCCGTCGAAGCGACACGTTCATTATACGAAACAGTTCGTCAGTATCGGGAAAGTTTTGATGTGTATGGCGATAAACAGGCCTTTGAATGGGAACAGATCGCCGATGAAGGCCCTGTCCTTTTTGAAGGGGGAGAATCTGCAAGACGTATTGAGGTTCCTGATGCGGATGCCTTGCTTCCTGAAGAGATCGCCATGTTTACGCGTCGGGAACAGATTGATAATCCGGACCATGTATCCTTTATTCAGGGAGCCGGTCATGGGGGATCGCATCCTCATTTGGTTCACGAATTTATCAGGGCTATTGTAGAAGGGCGAAAGGCAGCGGTAGATGCCGTCACTTCTGCGAACTGGACCTGCGCCGGAATTTGCGCGCATGAATCCGCCTTGAAAAACGGTGAAAGAATTTTCTTGCCGAATTTTGATGTCTGAAATTTTTTGAGATGTGAAATGTGAGGTTTGAGGCTGAGAGAGAAGAAAATTTGCACTATCGCAAAAATAGCACATGGCAATGCGTTGCAGCTCGAAAGAACCAACCCTGCCAGGGATAAGGCAACCCTGGCAGGGTGAGCGAATTGACCCTGCCAGGGTTCTTTTACCCCTGGCAGGGTTGGGAGCTTCTGCA
>JAAEOI010000273.1 GCA_024244665.1 Bacteroidota bacterium
ACTGGAAGGGTGGCCTGAGTACTGGCTGGGCTATCCACCCATGTGGTATGGAACTCATGCTATCGGACCATTACTCTGTATTACAAAGGCCAAAGCGGAATCGGTGATATGTCATGGTTCAGGTTCTATCAGTAAGGAGTTAGCTGAAAAATATGGCTCCCCATTTGCCGTTGAAACAGCAATGTTCAAGCTCAAGGACTCAAATATTGCCGTCGAAGCGACACGTTCATTATACGAAACCGTTCGTCAGTATCGGGAAAGTTTTGATGTGTATGGCGATAAACAGGCCTTTGAATGGGAACAGATCGCCGATGAAGGCCCTGTCCTTTTTGAAGGGGGAGAATCTGCAAGACGTATCGAGGTCCCTGATGCGGATGCTTTACTTCCTGAAGAGATCGCCATGTTTACGCGTCGGGAACAGATTGATAATCCGGATCATGTATCCTTTATTCAGGGGGCCGGTCATGGGGGATCACATCCTCATTTGGTTCACGAATTTATCAGGGCTATTGTAGAAGGGCGAAAGGCAGCGGTAGATGCCGTCACTTCTGCAAACTGGACCTGCGCCGGAATTTGCGCGCATGAATCCGCCTTGAAAAACGGTGAAAGAATTTTC
>JAAEOI010000274.1 GCA_024244665.1 Bacteroidota bacterium
GGACAATTTTTATATACAGTCGGCCAGGCTGAATGGAAAGAACCACCCCCATACCTTCATCCGCTATGAAGACATTCAGCAGGGTGGGGAGCTGGAATTTATTATGGGCGAAAATGAAAATACTGACTGGGGGAGTTCCCCGGTGAACCGGCCCTATTCATTAAGTAAAAAGAAATAAGAAATATGCAAGAGAAACTCACTATAAGCAGTGTGATAAGCTATCTAAAAACAAGGAAACTGCATCCCAAGCTCATTTTTATTTTTGTTGGCACCTTATCAACTATCTGGTTCCTGGTACGGGTTATACCCAAGCCCAGCAGAGCCACTTACCCTTGCCTGCAGGCAGCCGCACCCTTTATGTCAGGATTTGTAATTTACCTCCTTAGTCTTGTTTCAACTGTACTGGTGTTTAAAAGGGCCAGGACTTTCTTTTATCAGTCCAGGTATCTGCTCTTTTTGGGAGCCATTATCCTGGGGAGTATTCTAAGTGTTTCCACCCTCTTATTGAATAAGCAAAAAGCATTGGCGGCTACTGATGCTGTGCTTGAAGAGCCGAATCAGCCCGTGGGCAGCGGTGTGGGTATCCATCCCGGTAGAGTGAGTTGGGTGCACGCCCCGGACGCAACCAATGAGAATTGTGAGAATGTTGATGGCGATTACTGGAGCGATGATAAAAACACCAACCAGGCTGTTGTGGATCAGATGGTCTCGGAAGTATTACAGAATCTGAGTGGCACCTCGTCCGATGCTGAAGCATGGACCGCTCTGTTCACCTGGTTCAATTCGAACCACGACAGGGGGAATGCCGGATACACGGCCGGAGAGAAAATCGTCATTAAGCTCAATCTTAATACCGCTTCAAGAGACGAAGGACCCATCAGGCCCGATTACAGGACAGTGGATACCTCTCCGCAACTGGTATATGCCATATTAAATCAGCTTATCCAGGTGGTCGGTGTCCAGGCCTCCGATATTAGTATCGGTGACCCCGGGCGCACACTTGATAATATTTTCTGGGATAAATGTCATGCTGATTTCCCGGAGGTCAACTATTGGGGCAAGGCCCCGGGACGGACCCTGATTGAAGAATCAGACGAAAAGGTCTTCCATACCAGTGACGGAAGCCTGAATGAGTTTTTGCCAAAAAGCTATGTGGAAGCCCAATACATGATCAATATCCCTGTGATGAAAAAGCATCACAGGGGTGGTATTTCACTTTCCAGCAAGAATCATTTCGGGACCTTTGTTCCATTCAATGGAAGTGCCTCTCATCTTCATTACAGTCTGCCCGTTCCGAATGGTAAGGGGGATGTCAGCAATGGGGAATACGGAGCTTACAGGATCTTTGTTGATTTTATGGGACATAAAGACCTGGGGGGTAAAACCATCCTATACCTGATGGACGGACTCTGGACCACAACCAACTGGGCACATCCTCCCATAAAGTGGGGATTGGCTCCCTTTAATAGCGACTACCCAGCCTCCATTTTCGCCTCCCAGGATCCAGTGGCCATCGAATCGGTGGGTTTCGACTTCCTGAGGGAGGAATTCACCTGGGATCATCCCACCGAAGGCGTTTACGATCCTACAGATCATAAGGGGCCGTTTCCCCAATATGATGGCGTGGATGATTTTCTGCACCAGGCTGCAGATTCAGCCAACTGGCCTGCCGGGATTATTTACGACCCGGAAAATGATGGAACACCGGTACCCGAAAGCATGGGGGTACATGAGCACTGGAACAACGCTGCAGATAAACAATACACACGAAATCTGGGTGGTGATGAGGGAATTGAGCTGGTTTATATCGAGATTCCCTCTGTGGTTGGGATTGATGGTCTTGAGATTGACCAGTCTGATGGATTGATCACATTGTTACCAAATTATCCCAATCCGTTCTCTTTAACCACATCAATCACCTATACCATTGCTTCATCCGCGAGGGTAAATTTGACAGTATATGATGCCCAGGGCAGGCTGGTTCAGATTTTGAGAGATGGGCAGCAAGACAGGGGGGAGTATTCCATTGACTGGGATGGCACAGCTTCAAACGGTTCCTCTTTGAATACAGGAGTGTACTACGGCATCCTTGAAGCAAAGACCGGTGGGCAGATCAACAGGCAAACAATTAAAATCATTATCAGTCGCTAATCCAAAAGCATGGCAACAGTTAATAAATCCATATGCTATCTTTTTCTTCTGGCAGTCCTTCTGTGCAGTAGCTGTGAAGATGAAAATCAGGATTGGACATTGATTCAGGGATCCGTATTGAATATTGAGGATCATGAACAAATTCACCCTTCCTTTCTGTTCCTGGAAAATGAGCTGCTTGCGACTACTCTGGAAAACGGAACCTTCGAAATTGATTCCCTTGAACCGGGAATTTGTTCTGTGCTTTGTTCTTCTCTGAACTTCCGTGATACTTTGATTCAGATTGTAGTGAAGGAAGGAGCCATTACAGTGTTTGATTTTTTCCTTACATCTGATGACTCCCTGGGAAGACTATATGGTGAATTGCATGATCAATCGCTTTACGATGCACAGCTGACCAGGAATCCCTCCATTGCCGACTGGAACGGGAGAGAGCTATTTGATGGCGTTAGCGGAGCAACCATTCAGACGATGACTTTTGACTATGATCTGCCTTCAGCGGAGATATATATCGGGGATTCACTGATTGCGCTAACGGATGGTTTTGGCCAGTACTGGGTCGATTTACAATCGGGGACCTACCCACTTCGGGTATCTATGTCCGGGTACAAGGATACAACACAGATCATACGACAGGAACCAGATACCGACATCTTTGCCAATTTCATTCTATCTAAACAATAAATGCCCTGATGATGTACATACTTTTTCGAAATATCTCAGTATATATTATCTTATCCCTCAGCATTCTGTGCAGTTGTACCCCGGAGACAAAAACTCCGGTTGATTATGTGAATCCCTTTGTGGATACCCATAAGTCCCGCTGGTTTTTCTTTGCCTCAGCTGCCCGCCCCTTCGGGATGGTCAGCCTGAGTCCGGATACCTGGGTGAAGGGCAGCTGGGATTCAGGATATCTTTATGATTCTCTGCATGTGCGGTGCTTCTCCCATATCCATGCATGGCAAATGTCGGGGATCCCCGTGATGCCCACGGTTGGCGAATTCAAGGGGCACCTGGGCATGGAGGCCTATAAGTCTACCTTCAGCCATGAGGATGAAAAGGCCTTTCCCGGGTATCACCGGATACTCCTGACTGATTACGATATTCTGGCTGAATTAAGCTCCACTTCAAGGGTGGGTTTTCACAGGTATACTTACCCCGAGGACAGCACCCAATATGTGATATTTGACGTGGGGGCTTTCCTGGGACATGCAGCCATGGATTCGGCCATGGTGGAGAAGGTGAGCGACAGGGAAATCGCCGGATACAGTATCATGGGGGCTACCCGACGACGCCCTAAACCTACCTATGTCTATTTTGTAGCCCGCTTTGACCGGCCCATATCTGAATTTGGAGCCTGGAAGGAAGGGATCATGCAGGAGGATGCAGAGAGGGTTAGCGGACCTGAGGCCGGAGCCTTTGTACGCTTTAAGTCCAATAAGAGTAATGCCTTGAAAATGAAGGTGGCCATTTCATACACCGGAACTGAACAGGCCAGGATCAATATGGAAAGCGAACTGCCCCACTGGAATTTTGACCGCGTCGTGAAGGCCTCCAGGGAGGAATGGAACAGCTGCCTGGGAAGGATCAGGGTAGAAGGAGGGACAGAAAAGCAAAAGGTGAAATTCTATACTGATCTGTGGCATGCACTGCTGGGAAGAAAGATGGTGAGCGATGTGGACGGCAGCTATTGTGATATGACGGGCGACAGTGAAGTGATCCGCCAGGTAATGAAAGATGCCAAAGGATATCCCCTCCATCAACAATACAACTTTGATGCCCTGTGGGGCAGCCACTGGACCCTGAATGTGCTGTGGTCCATGGTCTATCCCGAGGTAATGAATGATTTCTGTGCCAGTATGGTGGAGATGTACCGCTATGGCGGACTGATCCCACGCGGACCCTCAGGGGGGAACTACACCTATGTGATGATCGGGGATCCGGCCTCCTCATTTTTTGCTACCGCTTACAATAAGGGTATTCGCAATTACGATGTGGAGCTGGCCTATGACGGCCTGTTCAGGAATGCCTTTCCCGGTGGAATCAGGGACAGGGCCGGATATGAGCATGGTGAAGATCCTATTGGTGGTGGAATGGATTATTACCTGGAAAGAAGCTATGTGCCTGAGGGGATTGGGGGAACAGGTTTTCACCGGGATGGAGCCGCCATGACCCTTGAATATGCCTACCAGGATTGGTGCCTGGGGCAGATGAGCCTGGGACTGGGTAGAACGGGAGACCATGAACTGTTCAATATAAGGGCACTCAACTACAGGGAGCTGTGGAATCCCGAATCGAAGTATATTCATCCGAAGCAATTGGACGGAAGCTGGATTGACGATTTCGCACCCATTGGGGATGGTTTTAACACCCTGGGTTTTGTGGAGAGCAATGCGGCCATCTATACAAATTATGTTCCCCATGACGTTGTAGGACTGATGGAGCTTTTCGGGGGAGAAGAAAACTATACCCGTTATGTGGATAGCTGTTTTATCAAGGCCAGGGATAAAAGATATATCACTGATCACAAAAAGCATGCGCAAAACTGGGTTGATTATGAGAACCAGCCTTCCTGTCAGATGGCCCACCTCTTTAATCATAGTGGTGCCCCCTGGTTGTCACAGTATTGGGTAAGGGAAGTAAAGGAAACGACCTTCTCTGATGTTTCCCCCTATGGAGGATACAACGGGGATGAGGATCAGGGTCAGATGGGAGCGCTGGGTGTATTGATGGCCATAGGTCTATTCCAGATGGATGGTGGAGCTGGAGTCAATTCTTCCTATGAAATTACCGCACCGATTTTTGATGAGGTTGAGATAGAATTGAATCCTGAGTACTATCCGGGAGAAAAGTTTGTGATATTTGCTGAGAATAATGCGGCTGATCACCCCTATATCCA
>JAAEOI010000275.1 GCA_024244665.1 Bacteroidota bacterium
GCAGGATGTGAAGTATCCTGAAGGGTCCACCTACCTGAGCAGAACATTTGAGAACAGGCAGCTCAGCGAGCAGAAAATTGTAGCCCTGCTTGAATCGGTTGTGGGGGCGCCTGAAAAAGAGGCGCTTGTCAGGATTATTGAGGAACGACTTGGCAGGAAAATGGAGCCATTCGACATCTGGTATTCAAGTTTTCAGAGCCATTCGAATGTTGGCATGGATGAGCTGGATGCACTGATTAAGAGTAAATATCCCAGCCCACAAGCCTTCCAGGATGACATTCCTCAAATTCTCAGGAGAATAGGATTCCCGGACGATCAGGCTGATTTCCTGGGGAATCATGTGGTAGTAGATCCCATCCCCTCGGGCGGACACGCCAACGGACCACAGATGAAGGGCGCAAAGGCACATTTGCGGACCAGGTTTGAGCCCTATGGTCTTAATTATAAAGGGTACCGGATCGGGATGCATGAGATCGGCCATACCATCGAACAGAATACTTCAATGTACAGGAGTGATTACTATTTCCTGAAGGGGATTCCCAGCAGCCCCTTTACTGAGGCCATGGCAGATCTCATTGCCTACCGCAGCATGGTGGGTCTTGGAGTGAGCCCCTCTTACAGCCAGGAAGACCGTGAATCGAATGCCTTGTCCACTTTCTGGTTTGTGTGTGAAATGGGTGCCGAGGCTCTTCACGAGATACGTGTATGGCACTGGTTGTATGACCATCCGGAGGCTACGGTTGACGAGCTGAAACGGGTCACTATTGATCTGGCCAAGGAGATATGGAATAAGCATTTTGCGGAAATTTTCGGTGTAAAAGATGTCCCTCTGTTTGCCATTTATAACCATTTTATAGGCGGTGCGCTCTATTTGCACAGCTATCCGCTTGGCAATATTGTGTTGATGCAACTTGAGGAGTATTTCGAAGGGCGCGATTTTGCAACGGAAATGGTACGCATGTGTACCATTGGGAAACTCACACCAGACTTCTGGATGATCGAAGCAACCGGGAAGCCACTGAGCTCAGAGTCTCTGTTAAAGGCCTTAAGAAAGGCGCTTCAGAATTATTAAATTTACCGGGTATGTTAAGATTTTTAATCATTACAGCGATTGTTTACTTAATCTCAAGTTCACCCGGAGAATCTCAGGTGAATGCGGAAAGTGAAATAGCAGAAGCAGGCGATATCCCTGAATGGTTTACTGATGGGAAGTTTGGAATGTTTATCCACTGGGGACCCTATTCGGTCTATGGTGGTGAGTGGAATGGCCACAGGATTGAACAGGGTGACATTGCAGAGTGGATCATGCATAGATTTGAGATCCCTGTTGAAGAGTACCGAAAAACTGCCGCTACATTTAATCCGACGCAATTTAATGCTAAGGAGTGGGTTGCACTGGCCAAAGCCACAGGGATGAAATACATCATTATTACCTCAAAACATCATGATGGTTTTGCCATGTATGATTCGGAGGTGAGCGATTACAATATTGTTGATTATACACCTTATGGCAGGGATCCTCTCAGGGAACTCTCAGTTGCCTGTGCAGAGGCTGGTATTAAATTCTGTGTCTATTATTCCCACCGGGAGGATTGGAATCATCCCCACGCTTATGGAAATTTCTGGGATTTTGATTCCTCTCAAATCAACCTGGATACAATGGATCATCCGGAATTATTCAGGGGATATCTCGATGAGAAAGCAATTCCGCAACTCAGGGAGTTACTTAGCAATTATGGCCCCCTGGGAGTTGTCTGGTTTGACAGGGGAATGTATACACAGGAGCAGGGCAGGGAATTTTATGACCTGGTGCACTCCCTGCAGCCCGCTTGCCTGGTAAATGGACGTGTGGGACATTATGATAAGGAGTTACTGGGAGATTATCAGAGCCTTACCGATAACGGGATGCCCTCTGGAGGTATTGAGGAGTACTGGGAAACTCCTCAAACCCTCAATGACACCTGGGGATATAGCAAGTTTGATGAAAACTGGAAGTCTCCCGAAGAGATCATCCGAAGGATGGTTGCTGTAGTAAGTAAGGGGGGTAATTACCTTTTGAATATTGGTCCCACAGGCAGGGGTGAAATCCCCGGGCCCTCAGTGGAAATTCTCAATAGGGTAGGGGATTGGGTCAGCAAGAATGGTGAAAGCATCTATGGGACCTCTCCATCTCCTTTTCCCTCAGAATTGCCATGGGGTTATTGCACCAGGAAAGGAAGCTTGCTTTACATGCACGTATTTGAATGGCCCGAGGATGGAAAACTGAAAGTGGATGGGCTCAACAATCGCATTAAAACTGCATACATGCTAGTGAACCCGGGTGAAACTCTGGCAGTTCAGCAGGTGCCTGGGAGCGGGATACAGATTCAATTACCCGATCCACCTGCCGACCCTATCAATGCGGTTGTAGTCATGGAGGTAGCAGGCAATATGGATGTGGATCCATTTATCATTCTACAGGAGAAAAACCAGGCGGTCTCCCTGGGTTTTTTATCTGCTTCTACGTCCGGAAGAGCGGTTAAACGTTTTAACCGAAAGGGAGAATCGGAGCAATTTCATATTTCAAAGATGCAGGGCCCGGAAGATATCATAGAGTGGCATGTCCGATTCAATTCACCGGGGGTTTACGATGTTTTGATTGATTACGCTGCCACAGAAGGATGGGAAGATGGGAGCTTTATCTTTGAATCGGACCATGAAAGCATAAGTGCCAGGGTAAAAACAAGCCAGGCCTGGTATGATTATAAGAGTAGGAACATAGGACGGATCACCATTCCTGAAGTCGGAGTGACAACTTTCAGAATCTCTCCTGAGAACCGACTTGATCATTATCTGATGCACTTCAGGTCAGTGGAGTTGGTGCCAGTAATGATTTTGCCCATTAATAATTCTCACTAACTCATTTCTCAACTCCTCCGCTTTCCCGGGAAAACTGGAATATAGATTAATGATCTGTTGAGGGTCCTCTGCCAGATTAAACAGTTCCTTCTCTTCATGATGTTCTTCTGCCCCCAGCGCTTTCCTGAACCATGCTGGTTCATCACTGATATCACCCAATGCGGCATCAATGAAAACCCAGTCACCTTTTCTGATAGCCAGGTCAGCATTTGGAGCGTGATGGACCGTCGCATTCCGCAGTGGGGATTCGCTTTTCTCACCCAGGAGGGCAGGTAAAATACTATAACTGTCTTCACAATCAGGAGCACATAACTCATACCCCGTGATGGCGGCAATAGTTGCCATGAAGTCCACAAGGCATATGGTCTCATGATTTACTGAAGAGGCTGGTATCTTTCCGGGCCATCTTACAATAAAGGGAATACGGTGACCCCCTTCCCACAGGTCTCGTTTAACACCCCTTAAACCATCCATGCTGTAATGATTGGTGTTAGTGATCCTTTCATAGGCGGTCTTTCTCTCTGTTTCAATCACCGGTTTATCATTTGCACGCAGTACATTTTTAATTATCCGGGGTTCTCTCCATGCATAGCGACCCGTAAGAACCGCATAGCGGGTTGGGGAACATACAGTGGAGGGTGTATGGGCATCTGTAAACATCATTCCCTGGGAAGCCAGCTTATCTATATTTGGGTAGGGATCCTTGAATCAGAATTGTAGCAGCCCGGGTCTCCATATCCAAGGTCATCGGCCAGGATAAAGATAATATTAGGATATTCAGCCTTTGATGAACAATTCGTAAGGCCAATTATTATAACTGAGGCGAGAATGATTAAGGAAGGGAATATTTTCTTCATTCAATTTAGTAATATTAGGTATTATTATATCCAACATGAAAATAACTTATCTTTTGTCTATATCTGTCTTCATTTTCATCTTGTTGGGCTCCTGCAGTATGAATAATGAACCTGCCGAAATTCACAGTAGAGAAGCAGACCTTTTTCAAAGGCAAAGTGATCATGTTTTAGAAAGAACAGATCTCCAGAAGGTAGTAAAATATCAAAACCTGAGGGATGCGGAGACATTGAGCTCATATTTTACGAATGAGAATCCTGATATCAGGGCGAGGGCTGCATTTGCGATGGCATCTGTTCAGGATTCCTCGGTTCTTCAGGATCTTGTTGCACTGCTCGATGATAAGGATGAGCATGTGAGAATGGATGCCGCATTTGCAGTTCGTCAGAGTTACGGACGGGTCGAACCCGGTTTGTTGATTGACTATTTCAAGAAGGAGGAGAGCGTTAGGGTGAAGGCAATGCTTCTTACATCCATCGGTTTCAATGGCAACAGGGAAGATTATGACAGGGTTATGTCATTGTCAGTGAGTGAACCTCTGGAACTCTATCAGGCTTTATGCGCACTGTACTACCTTGAACACAATGATCTGGTACTTCAATCAGGTATTGATAAGATGATCATGATCATGGAGTCCGGAAACAGAGAGGTCAGAGAAACTGCGGCTTACCTGTTTTATGCAATGCGCAGAAAATCAAAAATTTCAAATGATCTGGCGGATATCTTAAGAAAAGAGATTCATTCCTGCTCATACGATGATGTGGCAGCTCCCTACATGCTGGCTTATATATCATGTTCACCCTTGCCATCCGACACCAGCCTGTATTTAGACTGGTGCAGAGATGGAGAAGACCTGCGCTCGCGAAGTTTTGCTCTTGATTATATGAAGTATTATTCAGAATATGGGCTTATCAGAGCAGAGCTCATTACGCATCTGAAAAGTGATGAATATCAGACGGCCCTTGCAGCTGCATACGGAATCAGTGAATGTAAATACCTTTCTGACAGGGATGTCGAGAGGATAAAAGCGTATAGCATATCACAGGATGTTTCCTTTAATATGATTCCCTATATGCTGAATGCTCTGTGGAATTCAGGAGAAGGAGAATATATATACAGTTTCCTGAAAGAGATCCCTGATTCTGACCAGCTGGAGTTAATTTCAGCGTTGTCGGGCCTTGAGAGTATTGAATTCAGCAGGATAGGAAGCGAGATAGATAAACTATTAAAATCGCACAATCAGCAGGCAGCCCTAAGTACACTTGAATATTTGTGTGTCCGGCTGGGAAAGGAGCGAAACATCAGGATCGTTGGATTATTATCAGAATTTCTTGCAGATTCAGAGCATGACAGGATTAAGAGTGATGCAATTCTGCTCATGGCGCACCATATGAAAGAGACCTTTTCTTTGGATTATCGCAAAAAGCTTTTATTGAATTACCTGGACCTGTTTGAGCATCAGGATGATTTCCAGTCACTGGCCATGTGCCTGATCGCCCTTGGTGATTTGCAGGATACAGAGCTCATGCCACTCATTGAACCATATTTCGAAAGCAGCAATGAGATTCTGAAATGTGCAGCCAAAGGGGCTGCTTTGATCATGAACGCTGATGCTGTTGAGCGAGTTGATGTTTACAGGTATGAGATGCTCTATTCACCAACACTGAAGATCGACTGGGATTTTTTATTGCCATTTGGAAGGTTCCCCAGAATTAAGTTTCAGACCAGCAAGGGAGAAATTATTATCGAAGTTGATGCAGAGCAGGCACCCATGAATATACAGAACATCATTGAGCATATTCAGTCAGGCCTGATGGATTCAATCCACATGTACAGGGTGGAGTTGAACCATGTGACCCAATATGGAACATTGGGCCATTCAGAATTCCGGGTTCTGAATGAAGTTACCCGGATCACCAAAACGGAAGGCACATGCGGTGTAGGTACCTGGGGCAAGGATACAGGAAGCCAGCATCTGGCCATCACACAGCAATCGAGGCCCCACAATGAAGGCCTGTACAGTGTGATTGGAAAGGTGATCAAGGGGCAGGATATTGTCAGATCGGCCGACAGATTCGATATGATATTTACATGCTCGGTTGAACCTGATCACAACCAGAACTGAATGACTGAAAACAAGTGATATATTTGGCTTTTAATTTAATATTTATTCTCCTATGAAACGTCTGTTTATTCCTTTCACCTTCCTTTTGTTGCTCCCATTTTCCCTGAATATTTTTGCGCAGGATATCCTGACAAAGCTCCAGGAAATAGCAATTATTGACCAGAAAGTGATGATGCCCATGCGCGATGGAGTGCGTCTGGCAACGGATATATACCGGCCCATAACGGAGAACCCGGTTCCGGTTATCTTCTCGAGAACCCCCTATAATTTTAATCCCTACAGGGATGGAAAATTGAGTACAGGCGGATATAAAAGGGCCTATGATTATGTAAGCAGGGGATACGCTTATGTGGTCCAGAATGAACGGGGCCGGTTTTTCTCCGAAGGAGATTGGGATATTCTGGGAACTCCATTAACAGATGGATATGATGCCTTTAGCTGGATGGCCGGTCAGCCCTGGTGTAATGGCAAAATAGGGACTGTTGGTTGTTCATCTACAGCTGAATGGCAAATGGCTGTGGCGGCACTGGATCATCCTTCACATGCTGCAGTGGTCCCAATGGGATTTGGTGCAGGGGTTGGCAGGATAGGGAATTATTATGAACAGGGTAATATGTACAGGGGCGGTGTGTTGCAAATGCTCTTTACCACATGGCTTTACAGCACACAACACGATCGAAGCAGTCCAAGGTTACCTGCGGGTATGTCACAGGAAGACCTGCTGCGGATTCAAAGGTTTTATGATCTGGCCCCTGAGATGCCTGAGGTTGATTGGGCGGAGGCATTTTACCACCTCCCTGTAATGGATATCTTCAAACATGTAGGAGGCTCAGAAGGCATCTGGGATGAAATGATGCAACGCAAACCAAATGATCCTGAATGGTACGAGGGGGGGCTTTACCATGATGACATGCCATTTGGAATTCCGGGATTTTGGTTTGTATCGTGGTACGATATCGCATCCGGCCCTAATATTGCCATGGTTAATCAAATTCGAGAAAACAGCAAGGAGAAGGAGGTAGCCGATAATCAATACCTGGTCATCTCCCCTTCAAGTCATTGTGGCTTTTTCGGGGACAGCGAACAGACGATTATTGGTGAA
>JAAEOI010000276.1 GCA_024244665.1 Bacteroidota bacterium
CCGTCTTCAGGGAGTTCACCTTTGAGTATTGGCAATAAGCTTTTCCCATCGGTTTCCGCCGGCTTCTCATCTGCAATTTCACAAGCTGTGGGGAAAATATCATACAGTGCTACAATTGCATCACTTTCTGATCCGGGCTGAATGACACTGGGCCAGCTGGCAAGAAAAGGAACCCTGGAGCCCCCGTCTGTAGCAATAAATTTCCCTTTGTCCCAGGGCCCCTTGTTATCAAATATGGGGTCATCCAGGTATCGGTCCCTTCCGTTATAACCCCAGTGAGCATAACCGTTATCACTGCTGAACAGAATTAGAGTATTCTCCCTTAAACCAAGCTCTTCCAGCAGTATCACAATTTGCCCCACATGAGTATCCAAAAGCTCCACCATGGCAGCCCACTCTTTGTGTTTCATATCCCAGGGCTTATCCATAAATTTCGAGATATCAGGAGCGATGACCGGACCGTGAGGCAGTTGTGTGGGGTAATACATAAAGAAAGGCTGGTCTTTATGCTTGTTAATAAACTCAAGGGCTTTCTCCTGGATCATCGTCTGAGAGAAAGTTGCTTTTGCGGGATCCTTTACTCCTCTGGGAATAATTTTTCCATCTTCATCATAGCTGTGCCGGCCGGTAAGACTCCCCGAATGACGATAGCTGTTTCTCATATCGTAACCGTAATTCTCAGGCAATGGGATCACCTCCCCGTTTTCCATTAGATAATTTGGGAAATATCCGTGCGCCCTGAGCTGGTCGTAATAGCCAATTGAATAGTCAAACCCCTGCTTGTCCGGCGTTCCCGGCGAACCCGGAACTCCAACGCCCCACTTCCCGAACATCCCGGTTGCATACCCTGCCTTTTTCATCATTTCAGCTATGGTTACATCTTCATCCTCCAGGTATTCCTGTCCCCTGAAGGAGCGATTACAACGTATCCGGCAGTGCCCCATATGCATCCCGGTCAGCAGGCTTCCACGAGAGGGTGCACACTCGGGCGATCCTGCATAGGCCTGGTGAAAAAACAAGCCTTCATGCATCAGGTCATCCAGGTTTGGAGTATCAAAGTGTTTTTGCCCCAGACCACTCATATCGTAGTAGCTCATGTCGTCGGCCAGAATATAGATGATATTGGGTTTCCGGGCATTTTGCAAGCGTGATTCAAACATTTTACGCTCCCTGTCAGCAAGCTCTTTTGTGAATTCCATATGCATCCTGTCCACTTTCAGATCAGGATTGAAACCGGGATTCGGAATGGGCATCTCCGCATCCATTTCCCGCAGGGATTTCTCCAGGTGACGGATCAATTTGTCCCGCATCTTCACCTCTGCATCAGCCAGGTTATTCTGCTCTTCCGGATCCTTTGCGAGGTCATAAAGCAGATATGCACCCTTTTCATCATTATAGAACTTTATCAATTTCCAGTCATCCTCAATGATGCTTGAAAAAGGGCCGGTTGCATGGGAATAGTGCGGGAAATGGAAAATGATCGGGCGTTTTTCAATGCCTTCACTTTTGGTGAGCAGCGGCATCAGGTCCAGTCCATCCACATGCTGTTCGGGGCGCAGGGGCAGACCTGCTGCACCCAACATGGTCGGATAAATATCCATTCCCACAATCCTTTGCGCTGTAGTCCCCGGGGCAATCTTACCGGGCCACTTTACAATAAAGGGGACCTTCATGCCCGCCTCAAAGGGAAAACTCTTCCCCCCCATCAGCGGGTAATTGGATGTGTTTTTGAGCGTCAACCCGCCGTTATCCGAAGTAAATATCACCAGGGTGTTATCTTCCATTCCCAGCTCCCCGATGGCGCTGATCAAACGGCCCACACTCTCGTCGACCGATTCAACCATGGCCGCATATCCGGGACTATTCTGATCAGTTGTTGCTTTGTTTTCGTATTTCGCCAGTTTCTGTGGTTTCGGCTGAACCGGATTATGCACCAGGTAATGAGAGAGAACAGCCATCCAGGGCTTGTCTTTATTTCCTTTTATAAACTCCACACACTGAGTTGTGAGCGCATCAGCCACATAGGCATCCCTGCCTGCACCCTCCAGGTTGGCTGCATCGGGGGCAAAATCTTTCATCCAGTGGCTCCTGCTTCCTTGCTGATGGATTCTGTACCCTTTAGCCACATGGAATCCACGGTCGTCCGGATAATAGCCCCGACATTCTCCAATATGCCATTTTCCGAAGAAGGCAGTTTCATATCCGGCTTCGGCAAGGGCCTGGGGGATGATCACCTCTTGCCGGGGTAATGCATGGCGGTGGCGGGCTTCGAGAAACTGATCCTCCTCACCGCTGTACTTGCTCTTGTGGTAAAGGCGGTCATCGGGACCTGAGGGACCACTGAAAACAGCGGTCAGTTGAGTGCGTGCAGGGGCTTTGCCAGAAAAGATAGCACCACGGGTAGGTGTACATACGGGAGCAGGGGAATAGGCATTGAGAAAGCGCATTCCTGCCGAGGCCAGTTTATCGATATTTGGCGTTTCATAATAGCTGCTCCCGGCACAACTGATGTCCTTCCATCCCATATCGTCTATGAGGATAAACAGGATATTGGGAGGAACACCCTGTTCCTGTTTTTCACCGGCACTGGTTTGCTCAGCGGGTAACAAACAAAAAAATACCAGTATTACGTACAGTTGTATTTTTTTCATTTTGTATATCAAATTATTGAAGGAGCAATAGCTCCTAATGCATTTTATTGACTGCTGGCCCTGGCCTTTCATTCAAGAAACTCCCGGGCACGCTGTGAAATATTCTCATGCTTACTATTTATTAAACCTGCCACCCGGGCCCTGACAAGCTCTGAATCACCGGCACGCTTCTCCAGCAGAATCAGGGAAGTGAAAATATCATAATAACTGCTAATATGACCGATCCTTTCAGCCAGATCCTCCCAGATAAGCGGATCCACAACCGGAAGATCCTCAAAATACGTAATGATCAGCTGGCTCGATCCGGCATTCATCCCGATCCTCTTCACCAGTTCCCGATGCATCCTGATCGTATCATCGGGAGCTGTTGTTACAATCTGAATTGCAGCCTTGCAATTGGCCCTACCGCCGTATTCAAGTATATGGAAACATTTCTCCCTCAATGAAGGATCTGCCATGTCCATCTGTGTAAGCTGGCTTAGTCCGAAACGTACGAAACGGGGATTATCGGATTCCAGGCAATGCAAGAGGTAGTCCTTGCTGCAAAATCCCCGGGTATTGTCAAGCAAAAGTCCTGCTATCTCGCCATTGGTCCAGTGCCATAAAGTCCATGAGGTATAGGCTGCATCCTCTACCACCGCATCCCTGATTGCCTGAGGTGTGGCTGATGTGATCGCATCCACCCGGGCCGGTTCCCGGGCCAGGTCCCGGGCAAACTGCTCCTCGAAATAGGTGATCGGGTGCCTGCCAAGGATGGAATAACGATCTCTGAGGATTGCATCCAGGTGCCTGTAATCCCCGGGGGTAAACTCTTTATGGTCATATTTTGTGAACGGCAGATACTCCGGGTACTCCAGATATTCATATTCCCCCAGCGCATTCCAGAACAGAGTAACAGCCAGGGGTTTGCAGGTGTTCCGGACACAGACATCAATGAACAGGGAGAGTTTGTACTTATCCGGGAAGCCGTATTCATCAAAGCTCAAGACCACCGTATGTGGTGAGTATCCCGAATCCGGAAATACCGGATCAGTAAGTATCATTTGATACTCTATGGAGTCCTCTGCGGCCTGAGCAGTCTGAACATTCAACACTTCATCAGACTGCAAATCCACCTTCTTGGATTTTACCAGCTTTGCCCCGGTTTTGTCCTTTACTATCACTATCCGTTTCCCTCCTGTCAGTCCTTCAATTTTGTAGGCACCATTTGAATCAGTGATGGAAAAATGCGTGTAAATTCCTTTGTGGTCAACTCCGTCCATTCCTGTCTCCACCAGCACACCTTTTACCGGCTTCCCATTTTGAGTAGTAATCCTTCCATGGATACAATATGTCCCGGGTTTGTTTTTGATAACATTCTTATACCATTGAACCACTTCATCAGCTTCCGGAGAGTCATAGTTCATCCATTTATCGGTATGGGTGATTTTTCTTCCATTATCCGGGTTTACAAAGAGTTTCCCGGGAGGAATGATTTGGGCAACGGGCACGGAAAGGATTGTCAGCTTCCCGTATGTGTCAATCTGGCTGGATGAGAGGTAGCCGGCTACGCTGTCCATCTGCTCACCTCCAACCAGGGCAGCGCGTCCTTTGTATCTTTTCGCACGCTCTGCGGCATCTGTTTTGTATGCCTCGTAATCACCATTATTTGCCCACGGAGCTGACCATCTTAACTGACCATCGAAATGGTCGTGGGAATGGAAACCCAGCCAGATATCTGCCGCCCTGTCATCATGCAAACCAAGGCGGTTCACGGCAATGGCACCACGTGAAAAACCAATAATGAACACGGCGGACGGATCTCCCCCATAACTCATGCATATCTCCCTGAGCTGCCTGGCACAATATCCAATGGTATGTGTTTCACTTCCCCACCATGTCAACTCGCTCTTACGTCCGTCTGCCGACAGGTAGGGCATCACCACCCATATGGCACCAAGTGCCCTGGCAGTGGCATACCCCAGGCTGGCATCTTTCACCTGGCCGGAACTCCCCAGTCCGGGAGCAAAATTCCCGGTGTATTCAACAATTACAGGATATTTTTTGTCTGCTGTATGTCCTTCCGGCAAATAGAAGGAATGATAAACATTCGTTCCCGCATACCCCTCCGGAATTACTTTCACACGTTTCCCTGGCTCCGGCTTCCCGCTTTGCATTTCGGGGGTGACACAGGGTTTATTTGCAGACAACTGTTCATTGATATCCTGCGATCTGACCTGAACCATAAACAAGGTGCAAATCGAAAAAGCAAGTACCAGCCTTTTAGTTGATGCGGTAATCATGTTCGTCAGCTATTCATTATAGGCACGAATTTCAAATACACGGGCCGAGGGTGTACCATGGGTATCTCTCACGGTTAACCGGAGCTTGCTCGCCCGGACTTTCTCAAATTTGTGAACCCTGTGGCGTTGAAAATTATTTTCACTCTGTACAAGCTCTACCCAGTCACCATTTGAAAAGGCTGATACCGCATATGATTTCACACAATCTTTCTTATACCCCGTTCCCTGACTATTGTTTGCAAGGTCTGTATCAAAGGTCAAATGAACCGTGTTGATTTCAGAGGATTTACCCAGCTCAAGTTCTATCCAATGTGGGAAAGGTGCCGCGGGGTCGGAAGCCCAGATACTTCTGTTGTTCTCTTTTAACCGGGTAAAACCATTTATGATATTATCAGGCTCATAATCCACTATTTCCCTTTCAGGACTAGTCGGCCTAACATTCCATCTTATTGCAGGCCACAGGATACCCTCTACTGCGGGCACCTCCACCCTGAGAAAATCAATGTCCGCCGGGAGGGTGTCGCTCAGCGGTATTTTCATCGATTTTTGTGCATATGCGGCAATTTCAAGACTAAATTGGCCCAATTTCAGTTCCTGATCAGGTTTACCCATTTTCTTTACTCCCAACACACTCACTTTTACCTGTGTAGCTTGCATATTTATGGATTTAAAGTAAAGTCTGATTGTTTCCAAATTCTCGATATCCTTTGTTGGGATAAGAACTGAATGATCATGTGCCGACACCGACATAGACTTCCTGAAAACAGGACTCTCCGGAATCAGATCCTTGTCAGTAAGAATGCTGGAAGCAGTAATTATAGCGCCACTGGCCAGGTCATCTGCATCTTCATTTTTTAATCCGGGAATGGATTGATCGTACTTAAGCAATGTTTGCTGAAGCAGGGTCATGTGATTCTTGTAAATATCACGCGGGTTTATACCTTTTTCAATGCACATGGCAGCAGCGGTTCCGGCAGCCTGACCAATGGTAGCCAGGGTACTCTGCACCCTGACGGATCCCAGTCCCAGATGGGTAAAACTTCCACATCGGCCGGCAAACAGGAGATTATCAATATTCCTGGAATAGACACCCCGGAATGGGATGCTGTTAACCGGTA
>JAAEOI010000277.1 GCA_024244665.1 Bacteroidota bacterium
ACCGCAACCTTGCCTTCATCAAACCGCTTGGCTTCATTGGGCATGGGCTCATCACCATAGGCAAACTCAGCTTTATCAACTAAGTAACGTGCCTCATAAGGGCAGGCAACCGCACAATAACCACAACCGATACAGAGATCATAATCAATTTGAACCGTACCATCATCCCTGATATGCGTAGCTGTGGTCGGGCATACTTCTTCACATGGAGGTTCTCCACAATGCTGACAACCTGTAGGCAGGAATACTCTGCTCACTTCCGGATACTCACCCACTTCTATATCAATTACTCTACGCCACTGAACATCAGGTTGAGTAGCATTAGTCTGTTTGCAGGAAGCTGTGCAGGTTTGACAACCTACACACCTGCGAAGATCAGCAACCATGACATATCGGGTCATTTCTCACCCCCGATACGGCGAATAGCAACCCGAACCAAATCAGCACCCGAACCGGTGGCATCCATCAGGTCAAGTGATAAAGGCATCACTGTATTCAGGCTGGGAAACTCAAGTTCTTTGGCATAGGGTGTAGCCCAAAAGTCAAACTGACCTGGAATACAAATAGTATCCGGACGAATTCCCTGTACTGGCTCAGCTCGACCTTTTGTAATGCCTATCGTAGACCGAACCTCAATTCTGTCACCTCGTTTAATACCGTAATTGGCAGCAACTTTGGCATTGAGGATCACCGAACCATGACCCCGAATATTTTTCCCAACATCGTTCATCAATTGAATTCCGGCATTATTACCTGCCGAGTATTGTGTGCTTTTGGTAGAGATCCCCCAAAAAGGATAGTCTTGTGGATCAGCACCAGCCTCTTCCATTACCTGATCATAGTATTTTAAAACATCATGGTATGTTGGGATCGTCTCATACTCTTTCAATTGCTTATCCCACCAATAAGACCCTGTTTCATGGAGGCGGCGTTTCAGTTCTTCACCTGCTTTGGTTAAGCGTTCCTGATAGGGCAACTCATAGCGTAATTTCTCATTTTCCATTGATTTGTGAAGATACCAATCCTCACGTTTATAAGGCACTACAAAAAAGCCATTTTCCTTAAACCAGTCCAGACCATGAACTTCTTTGCCTTTTGAGTATAAATGGGTTGTTGCTTTACAGGCAGCATCCCAGATTTCGTCAATCTCATGTTCAGTTGTGGGG
>JAAEOI010000278.1 GCA_024244665.1 Bacteroidota bacterium
ATTATGGCTCCCCTTTTTTTCTGCTTGGTTACTGGGATCCTCAAGTATAGTGGGTGTTCCGCATGGTGAGCAATTATTTCTCAGATTCATATTCCTTTGCAGGAATCCTGACCACCTTGCCATCTTTGGAAACTACCATATCAAGGTTTCTCTCCTTTTTATATTGAATGAGCCTTTTATGGGTAAGTTCCATTCCTTTTAGGATTTTTTCCCTGACTGGGTTATCTTTCTTTGTCATGTTTTTAGCCTTTTAAGATTTCCAGTTTTCTTGGATTTGATATTTCGATATCACCATTGGGATACCCTTCAGCAATTAGTTCGGTTGGAGAACCTGAATTATCAAAAATCATCCAGTAATCACATATTGGGATATAGAGTTTAAAGAGATTTTCTATTCCAGAGAAGTATCTCCTGTTGATTACTTCTTCAGGAATATTATGTCCACCTTCAAGTACTCTTGTTTGAACTCGCCTTATAGCTAATTCCACTGAATCCAGCCAAAAATACACCAGTGAAACCTGATACCCGTTTTCTTGCGCTTTCAGGATAGTTTTAACATAACTTTTCGTTGCTAAGGTGGTTTCAAAGGCAAAGTCCTTTTTGTTCGATATAAGTTTGTCAATTTTTGTCAGCATGAGCCTGCCTGCTTCAATGGCTGCTTTTTCTGGATTCAGTGGTGCCAATCCACGGGCGATTTCATCGGCATTGATAAATTCATCACAATCGAGCATTTCTGGAAGAACTGTGAACGAGGCAGTTGTTTTCCCTGCTCCGTTGCAGCCTGCTATGATATAGAGATTCGACATAAGCACCAATACATGCTAAAGATACAACAAATCAAGGCAATGCTATCTTTACGATGTTGAAGGATAATAACGGTAGCTATGACGGAAATGAAAAGCAAAATATTCAACTATACTGTTGGAGAACTTATAGAAGTACTGAATGAATATCCCATTGACATGCATGTAATTGTCAGCGGATATGAAAATGGATATGAAAATTTTCATCGTCCCACAGTGCGGAAAGTAAAATACTTACCAGAGAATAAGTATTGGGATGGTGAGTTTCAGATAGATGAACATGGTGCTGATGTACTTGTACTGGAGAGGGAGGTAAGAGATGATTGAGTGGAAAGAATAAGGCAGTCAGGGTGTGCCAAAAAACAAAAAACCCCGCCATCGTTGCGATAACGGGGTTTTTGATGCAGTCCGTAGTGGAGCGGTGTTTTCCGTTGCAAACGACAGAAAATCTGCAACTTGCTTACAATGAGGGAATTTGGCGGTTGTTAATCGGTTGCGAATACTGGTTGCGAACTTCAGTACTGATTTCACTATGTGCAGGATTTATTAAGGAGAGGCATGATTGTGAAACAGCCGACCGTCTAATGCGAATAGAAAGTATGCTAGTAAAGTTGCTAATAATGATAGAAACAATTAGATTTGTATTGTTATGGACAGGCAGATATTGAAAGAAGTATTATTAGATCAGAGAGCTTTAAGTTTAAAGCCGGATGATGTTTTACGTTATCAGCCTATTGCAGAAGATAGTGAGGTTGTTGTATTGTCTGGAGTCAGACGATGTGGAAAATCTACACTGTTACATGAAATCAGATCAACACAGAACGAATCGGATTATTTCTTCAATTTTGATGATGAACGAGTATTGAAATTCACAGTTAATGATTTTCAAATTCTAACTGAATTATTCATTGAGCTTTTTGGCACGCAAAACACCTATTATTTTGACGAGATACAAAATATAGAAGGGTGGGAACGTTACATCAGCCGACTCAGGGATTATGGTCGCAAGGTGTTTATTACTGGTTCAAATGCTTCGATGTTAAGTCGTGAATTAGGGACTCACTTAACTGGGAGGTATGTTAGAAAAGAACTATTCCCTTTTTCTTTCAAAGAGTTTCTAAGATTTAAAGGTGTAGAATTTTCGGAAACAGGATTATTGTCAACAAATGAAAAAGCCTTAATAAAAGGACAGTTCAACGCATACTTTGAATCGGGAGGATTTCCGGCATACCTTAAGTCAGGAAATAAGGAATATCTTAAGTCTCTTTATGAAAGTATATTGTATAGGGATGTAATGGTGCGAAATAACCTTACAAATGAAAAAGAACTATTGGAGCTGGTTTATTATTTTTCCAGCAATGTAGGCAAACTCATGTCGTACAATAGTCTAGCAAAGGTGGTTGGAGTAAAAAATGCAAGCACAATAAGTAATTATGTTGCATTTCTACAGGATAGCTATTTGATCTTTATGGTAAATAAGTATGATGTGTCATTAAAGAAACAAATGCAAAATGCAAAAAAGGGATACCTTATAGATTTAGGTTTGCTTAGAACGCTTGCATTTCATCATACAGAGGACAATGGTCGATTGTTGGAAAATCTGGTGTTTCTTGAACTTAGGCGGAGAGGTAAAGAGATCTATTACCACAATCAGAAAAAGGAATGTGATTTTGTAATTAAGGAAAAAACAAAAATCGTAGAAGCAATTCAAGTTTCCTGGAGTATTGAAGTTGAAGCTACATATAATAGGGAATTGGCCGGACTGTTGGATGCTGTGAATACTTATGGATTAAAAGAAGGGTTAATACTTACCGAATCAATGGATCGTGAAATTGAAGTTGAAGGTGTAAGAGTTAGAGTTAAACCAGTATGGAAGTGGATGCTGGAATAAATCAAACTTAAATCGTGATCTTCATTTAATAATGTTTTTCTACAAGATCATCTGGCGTTAGCAATGAAGCCGATGTAATATATTGATTAACAATGATATATATCATATTCCAACCAAGGAAGAGGGATTCTGTGGAGAATTGATATCGGTTGATTGCTGTGGCAGAAAATGTGGCAGAAAGCAAAAAACCCCCTGAAAATCAGGAGGTTTTAAGTTTTTTCATGCAGTCCGTAGGGGAGTGGTATTTTTCGGTTTAAGTGGCAGAATATCTGTAATATACAGATGGCGAGAGAGTTTGATGGTTGTTAATTGGTTGCTAATGCTGGTTGTGAATAGATCAAACAAAAGACAGATAACCTTCTTAATTATCAAATGTTTGGAATCAGAATATTTTGTTTTTTGATCAATGATCATTATATTTATATGATCATTGGAAATGATCAGTAAAAATACGTGATCATGAAAGATAGATATATCTATGATGCTGTAGATAATTTCAGCCACTTATCTGGCAATCGGAATGAGATTTCAATTGAAAGAATGAAAGGTGATTATCAGCTTACAATCGGACAAGTGGAATACATGGTTGCACCCTGGAAAGAGATTAGGGTTTCCAGTAAAGGGATTGTATTACAACAGCTAAAAGAGCTTGAAAAACGAATTGATCAGCCAATAATTATTATTTCTAATTATATAGCTCTGGAAGTGGCTGATGAGTTCAAGCAAGATGGAATCAACTATCTGGATGGATCTGGGAATTCTTTTATAAGGAATGCAGAACTTCTGGTTTTTGTTTCAGGGCAAAAGACACTTAATCCTATACTAACAAACCAGGCGAGAGCATTTAGGGAGTCGGGAATAAGACTAATATTTATATTGTTGTGTAATCCTGATATTATCCAATTGCCCAATAGACGCTTATCAGAATTATCGGGAATTTCAGTAGGTTCCGTAAGCAATGTTTTAACAGAGTTAGAAAGCCTGAATTTTGTGTTGAAGGTGAGAGGTGGAAGGCGTTTAAAGAATCTCAAATTATTGCTTGACAGATGGATTATCTCATATTTTGATGTACTCCGACCTCGTCTGGCTATTAAAAGGATGGACTTTGAGTTTGCAGGTGATTATATTAGCTGGCAGAATCTGCCTACACAGAATTCGAAGGGCAGAGTCCTTTGGGGAGGAGAGACCGCTGCAGCACTAAAAACTATGAATCTAAATCCTACGTATTTCACATTATATACAGATCAAAATTGGCAGGAATTTGCTAGAGATTTAAGACTTATTCCAAATGAATCCGGGAATTTAGAGATATTAGAGATTTTCTGGAAAGACAGTGATAATGGTATTATGCCGGGATTGGTTCCGGAACTTTTAATCTACGCTGATTTAGTGGGTAGTGGAGTTGAACGAAATATTCAGATTGCAAATGAGATCTTTGCCAATGACTTACAATATATCAAGTGATCAGTTCCATCATCCGCTTCTGAAATCCTTACTAGACTTTTTATCTGATTCTTTCCAGGACGAAGGCCTCAACTTCTATGTTATTGGAGCTACAGCCAGGGATATTATGATGGCTTTACACGGAGAGAAAAGCGGTAGAGCTACCTTGGATCTTGATATAGCGATTGCAATGTCATCATGGAAACGGTTTAAAGAAGTTGAGGCAAGGCTACTGCTGCATCCGGATATTCTGAAGGATCAGAAACAAATCCAACGCTTTCTGTACAAGGAGATGTTAAAATTCGACATTGTTCCTTTTGGAGAGATTATGCAGAAAGATGATAAAATCTATTGGCCCCCGGATGAAACTGTTGCAATGTCCGTCCTGGGTTTTGAAGAGGCGAAGAATGATACGCTTGTTGTGAAAATAGATGAGGAATTTGAAATCGAGGTTGCGTCTCTAAGGGGGATATTTCTTTTAAAGCTATTTGCGTGGAGAGATAGAAACCAGTTGCATAGCAGGGATGCAGATGACATAGGCTTTATCATTGAAAACTACCTTTCAATAAATCAAGAACGAGCTGTTAATGATCACTACGAAAAGATTTATTTTAACTCTGATTTTAATGTTAAATCAGCAGGATCCAGGCTGCTTGGTATTGATGTTTCAGGGATCATTCATCATAGATCAGATCTCTATTACAAAATCGAGGAATTGTTGGTTGCTGAAATCTCTAGTGCAGAAGATAGCAGGCTGATAAACCAGATCCTGGAATCAAATAGAAGCTTCTCTTATGATGAAGCTTTAACTTGTTTGGAAAGTCTTTTATCAGGTTTACGTGGTGCCGGGAAATAGTTTACACCCTCAGACAAGCAAACAAAAAATCCCTTAACCTATTGAAGATTAAGGGATTTAGTGATTAAAAAGCAGTCCGTAGGGGAATCGAACCCCTGTTACCAGGATGAAAACCTGGCGTCCTAACCCCTAGACGAACGGACCGTATTGTTATGAACTCAGGTAAAAAACTGAACCGGAGTGCAAAAATAGAATCTAAATTTAAATTTACAAAGAAAAAGCGGAAAAAATTAGCAGTTAACCACCTGTGAGGCCAGTTCGTTGAGATCAATGCCGGAGAAATTTCCGGAGGTCATCAGTAACAGGACAAAGGTGTTATCCCCCAGTTGCTTCAGATCCTGCTCCAGCAGAGCAGGGTCGTTGTATACCACCAGGTTCTCTTTGTCGAACTGTTCCTTCACCTTTTCTGGCGAAAGGTCGGGAAGCCGCTTGTTTTTGACCACCGATGGGTTGTAGTAGACTATGGCCTGATCCGACTCCTTCAGCGTGCCCTTGTACAGGGGCAGGTACTCCATATTGAGGCAGGAATAAGAATTTAGCTCCAGGCAGGTTATCAGTTTCTGCCCGCTGTAAGTCTCCCTGAGGGCATTGATGGTAGCTTCCACGCTGGAGGGAGACTGGGCGTAGTCCAGGTAGACAGCCCTGCTGTTTCCGTTGGCCAGCAATTCCTGGCGCCGTTCGATCCCTTTGAAGGATTGAATGGCATTATAGAACTGGTGGTCCTTTATGCCCAGGTCGTGGCAGATCAGCTGGGCCCCCATGATATTTTGCATGTTATGCCTTCCGATCAGGCTAAGGGGGACAGCTCCGTGTTTTGTGTCAAGAACGAAGCGATTGTCCTCAACGGTGTGGGGATGTTCACCGTATGGGATCTTCATCAGCGACCAGTGACTTTTGTCTACCACCTCTCCAAGTACCGGGTCCCCGTCGAAATAGAATACCTTCCCGCCGCCGGTGGCTATCCGGAGGAATTTACGGAACTGTTTTTTATAGCTCTCGAAGGTCTTGAATACATTCATATGATCCCATGAGATTCCCGACAGGAGGGTCATATGGGGGTTGTATTGGTGGAATCCGGGTATGCGGTCGAGGGAAGAGGAGAGGTACTCGTCTCCTTCCAGGATGATGAAGGGTGCGTCGTCGGTTAGTTTGACCAGGTCGTCGTAGCAGGTGATACGTGAGCTCACCATGTAGTCGAAGTCTTTATTGTATTCTTTCAACACATGCATGACCATGGCAGTGATGGTAGATTTTCCTTGGCTTCCGCCTATGACTACCCTTCTTTTGTTTTTGCTGTGTTCGTAGAGATATTCCGGAAAGGAGTAGACCCTGATACCCAGTTCCTGGGCCTTTTTTAGTTCCTTGTTGGATTTCCTGGTTTTCATGCCCAGGACAACACTGTCCAGCCCGGTATGGATCCGGTCGGTGTCCCAGCCCATTTTGTCCGGAAGGAGCCCGGATTCTGTCAGCCTGGATCGCGCTGGCTCGAAGATCTCTTCATCGGACCCGGTGACCGTGTAGCCTTTTTTGTGAAGTGCAACAGCCAGGTTGTGCATCACAGTCCCCCCGATCGAGATGAAATGGATATTCATGATTATAAATTTAAATCATAAATAGCCCGATTCTTCCGGAACTTATTAACTAATACAATACAGATGGAATGTTCTATCCGTAAGTCTCAAGCAGAACTTCAAGAATTTCCTTGCCGGCTGCAGAAATCTTTGTCCCGGGACCGAATACGGCTGTGACTCCTGCATCGTACAGGTACTGATAGTCTTGTGCGGGGATCACACCTCCTGCAATAACCATGATATCTTCCCGTCCAAGACCCTTAAGTTCTTCGATCACCTGAGGAACCAGGGTTTTATGCCCGCCGGCCAGCGACGAGACTCCAAGAATGTGAACGTCGTTTTCAACAGCCTGCTTAGCTGCCTCAGCAGGTGTCTGGAAAAGTGGACCGATGTCCACATCAAATCCGATGTCGGCATAGCCGGTGCTGACTACCTTGGCCCCGCGATCGTGTCCGTCCTGGCCCATCTTGGCAATCATGATCCGGGGCTGACGGCCCTCCCTGGATGCAAACTCCCGGGCCATACTGCATGCTTCGCCAAATGTTTCATCCTGTCCCGATTCCTGGGAGTATACACCTGAAATGGATCGGATAACTGCCTTGTACCTGCCCGAGACCTCTTCAATGGCCGAGGAGATTTCACCAAGTGTGGCACGGTGCTTGGCAGCTTCAATTGATAATTCAAGAAGATTTCCTTTACCTGTTTTTACACAGTTGGTTATGGCCATCAATGATGCCTCAACATTCGCACTGTTCCTTTTTGCTTTAAGTTGTTTCAGCCGGTCGAGCTGAGATTGCCTGACAGCTGTATTGTCCACTTCAAGGATGTCAATGGGATCTTCCTTTCCAAGGCGGTACTGGTTTACGCCTACAATCACATCTTTTCCGCTGTCGATCCTTGCCTGCTTCCTTGCTGCGGCCTCTTCTATTCTCATTTTTGGCAGCCCGGTTTCTATGGCACTTGCCATACCTCCCAACTCCTCTATCTCCTGGATACGCTCCCAGGCTCTTTGAGCTATCTCATGGGTGAGGGTTTCAACATAATGCGAGCCTGCCCAGGGATCAAGACTACGGCAGATCTCCGTCTCTTCCAGGATATGTAACTGGGTATTCCTTGCAATGCGTGCCGAGAAATCGGTTGGCAGTGCGATGGCTTCATCAAGCGCATTTGTATGAAGTGACTGGGTATGTCCAAGTGCTGCAGCCATGGCTTCAACCGAGGTTCTGGCCACATTGTTGAAGGGATCCTGTTCAGTAAGGCTCCAGCCTGAGGTCTGAGAGTGTGTTCTCAGGGCCATTGATTTGGGATTCTTCGGATTGAACTGTTTTACAATTTTCGCCCAGAGCATACGGGCTGCCCTCATTTTGGCTATCTCCATGAAGTGGTTCATACCGATGGCCCAGAAGAAGGATAGCCTTGGGGCAAATGCATCAATATCGATTCCAGCTTCTACACCGGTCCGCAGGTATTCGAGCCCGTCAGCAAGGGTATATGCAAGCTCAATATCTGCTGTGGCTCCAGCCTCCTGCATGTGGTAACCGGAGATACTGATGCTGTTGAATTTTGGCATTTTCTGCGAGGTGTACTCAAATATATCCGCGATGATTTTCATGGAAGTGGCAGGAGGATAGATATAGGTGTTACGCACCATGAACTCCTTCAGGATATCATTCTGTATGGTGCCACTCAACTCCTCCAGAGATGCGCCCTGCTCCAGGCCGGCAACGATATAAAAAGCCATTACCGGCAGAACAGCCCCATTCATGGTCATCGATACTGACATCTGGTTCAGCGGGATCTGGTCGAAAAGGATCTTCATATCCAGGATTGAGTCGATGGCCACCCCGGCTTTCCCAACATCTCCAACCACCCTCTCATGGTCCGAATCGTAACCCCTGTGTGTGGCCAGGTCGAAGGCCACTGAAAGACCTTTTTGTCCGGCAGCCAGGTTTCTTCGGTAGAATGCATTGGACTCCTCGGCTGTGGAGAACCCTGCATACTGCCTGATGGTCCATGGCCGTATGGCGAACATGGCCGAATAGGGCCCCCTGAGGAAAGGCGGCAGACCGGCACCATAGTTGAGGTGTTCCATCTTTTCCAGGTCCTCACTGCTGTAGGAAGGTTTGATTTCGATATGTTCGGGAGTTTCCCATGTTGTAGTTGAACCATTGGTTCTTCTGGGGATACTCAGGTCTCTGAAATCTATGTTGTTAAAATTGGGACGAGTCATGTCAAATAGTGATTTTGCAAATAGTAATTAGCAGTTGGTAATGGATTCTGTTATAGAAGGATCTTGTTGAATTGACGAAGCGATTCGAGCGGATTCGTTTTAATATGGATAAAGTGCTTTATGCCCGCTTTCTGAAGTTCTTCAAGGGAGTCGGCCGGGTAGCCGGCCACTACGATAACAGAACTGTCTCCCATGGCTTCAATAAGCTTTGGTGCGAGCGACGGATAAGTGGCATCATCGCTGCAAAGGACAATGAGCGCTGGACCTGCTTTTTTGGCCGCCTCAATTCCTGCTTCCACAGTGGGGAAGGCCGGCTGATCCAGAATCTCATAACCGGCACAGGCAAAGAAATTACCTGAGAAGGTAGCCCTGGCCGTTGCCCAGGCCGGATTGCCATATTTGAACATTAATACCGATGGTCGTTTCCCGCTTTTTTCTGTGTCAAGCCGCACCTCTTCGAACATAGCAGCTATCCTGAATGGTTGCAGTGGTGTAATATCCGGTTCAAGGGAACTGGTTTCGCTCTCCTGTTTCAGCTGTTCAAGAATTACTTCATTAAAGTTCGGGAATGAATTGGTACCCAGGAGGTGATCCCTTCCGGATGCCAACCTGTCAAGCTTCTTTTTCCTGGAGGCCAGGACGCTTTCCTGTACCATACCCTTCTCCAGGGCCCTTCTGAAACCGCCTTCCCGTTCTGTATCGCGGAAAATTTCCCAGGCTTTTTCTGCAAGTGAGTCAGTGAGGCTTTCAATGTAGTAGGATCCGGATGAAGGATCTGCCACCCTGTCAAGGTAGGCTTCATCACGCAGGATAATCTGAGCATTCCTGGCAACACGGTCTGAAAATACCGAATTGTTCCCATAGGGAGAGTCAAACGGAAGTACAGTAATCAGGTCAGCCCCACCCAGAATGGATGACATTGCCTCAGTGGTTCCTCTCAGCATATTAACATGGGGATCATAAAGGGTCATGTTCCATTGAGAAGAGGTGGTGTGAATGTGGATCCGGCTATTTTCAGCTTCGAGCCCGTACAATTCACAGATCTTGCTCCACAGGATTCTTGCAGCCCTGATCTTTGCAATCTCCATGAAGTAATTGGCTCCTGAAGCCAGGCTGAATTGCATACTTGCAGCCACATCTGCAGCGTCGATTCCCTTACCGGTCAGGATAGCCATGTATTCATTGGCCATGGAGAGTGTATATGCCAGCTCCTCTGCAAGGTTGCCCCCTGCATTTTGAACCAGGGATCCGTCCACATCAATGACCCTTAAGCCTGGTGCAGACTCACCAGCTTTCTTAAGCAGTTTCCCAAGTGTTTCAAATGTGGCTATGGGAATGCCTGTGGATACCATTTTCCCGATCGGATCGGCCCCCAGCAGACCTCTCAGTTTTGCAGGCTCAACTCCTCGCTCTGCAGCAAGAGTTGTAAAATGCTCATAGAGCGTATCAGCGCCCAGGAATCCCCTGAAAAGAATTTCAGTCTCTCCAAGGCTGATCCCTTCAAAGAGTTTTTCCAGCATCTCTTTCCCAATATCGGCCACTTTGCCAAGATCTATCCTTATGGCCTGGGCACCGCCTTTCAGGGCAAGTTTTATCCGCATATTGGCTTCAGCAGGATCCTGGCCCGGGCTTATGTCCTGGCAGATTATCCAACCGTTGGGTGCATCTGAGACCGGCTTCAGCGATCCTGTATGATCGAGGTGTTTTAATCCTTCCAGGTCTTCCGAGCGGTAGAAGGGCTGGACAGGGATCCCTTCGTCGGTTTTCCATACCAGTTTTCTTTCAAAATCTGCTCCCTTGAGATCAGTTTCAATTTTATTTCTCCAGGCCTCGGTGGAGATATCCGGGAAATCGCTAAAAAGTTGCATTTTACCTGTCTCTTTCATGGTTCAAGAATGAAATACAAAGAAAACACTTTGGCTCCATCTAAGCAATGTTATTAAAAATGATTCCTGCCATGAACAGGCCTTCCGATTGTATAAGCCTGTGAAAGTGAAACATAATTGAAGGAGAATTCGTATTATTGTTATAAGAAGCACTAATAAACCTATTCCATGAAACGCCTTTTTTTACTATTTACCGCTGTTGCATTAGTTATTTCGGGCCACGCCCAGACTGTAGAGAATATACGGGTTACACAGGATGGAGATCAGCTCAAGATTACTTACCGAATCGGTGCCTCCACCGAATCTCAGCTATATAATGTATTCCTCTCCTGCTCCATGGCCGGAGGTTCCCGCTTTGAACCAAAAGCTGTGATAGGCGATGTTGGAGAGAATATAATCGGCGGGAAAAGCTATTACATGGTTATGTGGGATGTTTTTGAAGATGTTGACGAGGTGATCGATCCCAATATTACAGTGAGAGTAGACCTGGTCAGTGATGCCTCTGCTCCGGCAGCCGCTGAGGTGACCCGGACTACCACTGAACCGGTGGAAAAGGTACAGGAGGAACCCGTTCAGGAGGCCAAACCTTCTCAAACCGTTTCCAAAGAAGAGGACTCCCGGGAAGCTGACCGGTTTAGGAGAAACGGCTTTCTTTCATACAGTGGAATGCTTGGATTTGGAACGCCCATCGGTATCAGCTTTGGATCACTCAACAATTGGGGATACTATGTGACTCCCCTGAGGCTGGGGATCAATTCATTCGATTATTATGATGTTGAATGGGGATCCTGGGAAAAGGATCTGGATCTGCATATTATGATTGCAGCGGGTGTGACCAAGCATATTGTTTCCGCCGGGTTTTACAGGCTTCATGGATACTTAGGCGTAGGAACTCATTATTGGGCTGAAAACCTGACAACCGAACCAGTGGGGAGCACCCACCTTTTGATGGAAACTGGTTTGGTTAATGTGATTGGGGGTTTTAATCTGACTGCCGGGTTTTCCTTATCACCCGGATATGAATCCCCGGTTTTCTTCACATTCGGAATTGGATTTGTATTCTAAATCGTAGGGCTATGAAAAAGTGGAAATCGTATTTAGTTGTTGTTGCGCTACTTGTGGCCGGATCGGTCATTTTTGCGCAAACTGCTGAGAAGTCGAGCGGGACTGTTAAATTAAATATGAAGAAGGAGAAGCCACGGGCCAATGATACACCCCAGCCTAAAACCAATGAATTCTCTAAATCCACTAACCTCCGGATGAGCAAGCCTCTGCAGGTGAGCCCTGACACACCCGGATCGTTCGGGATCAGCTGGGTCAGCCCGGCTTTTACAAGTGTTCAGACCGCTGAGGATTCCTATTTGATTATGGGCACGGTTAACTCAAATGAAAATATCCGTTTTATTAATCTTTTCGTGAATGGCCAGTTTGTCAAAAACATCATCCCACCTGTACCTACCATCAAGCAGATGGAAATTGATGAGCAAATGCCACTGGCCCTTGGTGCCAACTTGGTAAAGGTCGAAGTGGTGACGGTTTCCGGCAAAAAAATTGAGAGCATCCTGGATATCGTCTATGACATTTCAACTGCCAGGTACATTGCCCTGGTGATAGCCGTTGAGCAGTATGACGATCCCGGTATCAACGACCTTGATCATCCGATCAGTGATGCCGAACGCTTCATTGACGTCATTGAGTCTGAATATAATTTTCATAAGGAGAATATCATTTTCCTGAAGAATCCCTCCAAGGCTGAGATCATCGGGAGATTACATGCAATGCGCAAACAGGTTACCAATGAGGACAACCTGTTGATCTACTACGCTGGTCACGGCCAATATGATGATCAGATGGAGACGGGTTACTGGTTCCCCAGGGATGCCCGCGAAGAAAACCCGGTGGACTGGCTACCCAACACTGACCTGACCAATTACCTGAATGTGCTTAAGACCAAGCATACACTGTTGATTGCCGATGCCTGTTTCAGCGGGGGGATCTTCAAGTCGAGGGCGGCCTTCAACAATGCGATGGCAGTGGAGAAGATGTACAAGCTGAATAGCCGGAAAGCATTAACAAGTGGGAGTCTGAATGAAGAAGTTCCTGACAAGAGTGTGTTCATCGACATGCTGATAAAGAGACTGAAGCATAACACGCAGAAATATTTACCTGCTGAACAACTCTATACAAGTATCAAGCCCGCTGTTATGAATAACACCAACACCATGCCCAAGTATGGAACCATTCAGAACGTGGGGGATGAAGGTGGTGACTTTATCTTTATCCGAAAAGACTAAGTCATTTTTGACGGGTCCACCCACTCGTCGAACTCTTTCCCGGTAAGATATCCCAGTGCCAGTGCAGCCTCCTTCAGGGTAGAACCCTCCTTGTGAGCTTTTTTTGCTATTTCAGCAGCCTTCTCATAACCGATGTGTGTGTTTAGTGCGGTCACCAGCATCAGTGAATTGTTCAGGTTCTGAGTGATCCTCTCCTGGTTGGGTTCAATCCCTACAGCGCAGTTTTCATTGAATGAGGCGCACGCATCACCGATTAAACGGGCCGACTCCAGGAAGTTGCTGATCATCATCGGTTTGAATACATTCAACTCAAAATGGCCGTTGCTGCCGCCAATGTTGATGGCCACATCGTTGCCCATGACCTGACCACAGACCATGGTCAGTGCTTCAGCCTGGGTGGGATTGACCTTCCCGGGCATGATGGATGAGCCGGGTTCGTTCGCCGGGATGGAGATCTCGCCGATACCGCAGCGCGGACCGGAAGCCAGCATGCGGATGTCATTTCCGATTTTCATAAGGCTAACCGCCAGTGTTTTGAGGGCTCCGTGGGTTTCCACGATGGCATCGTGGGCCGCGAGGCCTTCAAACTTATTGGTACCGGTTACAAAGGGCAATTCAGTGAATTCAGCAATGTATTTTGCCACCAGTTCACTGTACCCTTCCGGTGTGTTGATCCCTGTTCCCACCGCAGTACCCCCCAGTGCTATTTCAGAGAGGTGTTTCAGGCTGTTCATCACCGCCCTGAGGCCATGATCCAGTTGGGAGACATAAGCCGAGAACTCCTGTCCAAGGGTGAGGGGAGTGGCATCCATCCAGTGTGTTCGGCCGATCTTTACCACCTCCATGAATTCGTCCGACTTCTCCTTCAAGGTGTCGCGCAGCTCCTTTACCCCGGGTATGGTTACCTCCATGAGGACTTTGTAGGCAGCGATGTGCATTGCTGTGGGGAAGGTGTCGTTGGAGGACTGTGATTTATTGACATCATCGTTGGGATGGATCAACCTTGTGCCCTCGCCGAGGGCATTGCCCTGGATCACATGCACCCTATTGGCCACTACCTCGTTCACATTCATGTTGGACTGGGTACCCGAACCGGTCTGCCATACCACCAGAGGGAACTGGTCATCCAGTTTGCCTTCGATAATCTCGTCACAGGCTTGCATGATTAACCCGCCTTTCTCTTTCGGCAAGACCCCAAGCTCCATGTTTGTGGCTGCAGCTGCCTTTTTCAGGTAGCCAAATGCTTTGATGATACCCAGGGGCATCCTGCCATCACCAATTTTAAAATTCTCCTTCGAACGCTGTGTTTGCGCTCCCCAGTATTTGTCGGCGGGTACCTGTACCTCACCCATAGTGTCTTTCTCAATCCTGTGGTCCATAGTACCTGTATTTTTTTTAAAGTTGTTGCTCATGAATCTACTTTGGCCAGCAGGATGGTGATGTAGTTTATCCCTGCGGTGTCGACTTCAATTCCCACCCCGCACTGTGTGAGATCTCCTAGAAGAACCGTATCTGCGCCTGGTATCTGAAGAAGTCCGGTAAGGATCCGCTCCTCATCGGAAGATTCGGTTTTCAGGACCAATGCTGCCTGGTTGTAGAAACTGAATTTTTCATCCAGCCTGGTCCAGTGCTCCTCCAAACCCTGGAGACCCACCGCTTCAAACCCATTCGCCATTTTGTAGGAGTAAAGCTGTGCTTCATCTACCATCAGGTACTGGTGTGCGAATGGCCCGGTTTGTCCGTTCGATTCCCGGTACTCTTTGATGGATAGGTAGACCAGGTGTTCGTTGCTTTTAACCTGGGTGAATCCCCCGGTGTTGTCATTGCAGGTATACAACAGGAAAGGCAGGGCAGCAAGGAGGAGATATCGCTTTAACTTCATGGACTTTTGTTTTATATTAAGTACACCTGAGATGGGAAAAGGTTGCCTACAGGGCTGTGATGTTTTCAACCGGATCGCCAATCACGGCTTTATATTTACCCTCCACGATGGGCCTCCGGATCAGTTTGGGATTTTCAACCATCACCTTGATCCACTCTTCGTCATTCAGATTCAGTCCTTTTAACTCCTTTCGGTAGATCTCCTCCTGGGTACGAATCAGTTCAAAAGGCTTCAGATGGAGTTTCATTAACAGGGTGGATAATTCTTCCTCGGTAAGAAGCTCCTTCAGATATTCCCTTACACAGAAATCCATTTTCTTTTCAACTAGAAAAGCTAGTCCCGCCCTGCTTTTTTTGCAACGGGGATTGTGGTACACTGTAAACATGAGGTAGATTTTTTATAATCTAAAGATAGATTTCATCAGCCAGTTATACAAGGTCAATTGGATCTTCAGTTTCCTCCTCTGTTTTGTTCACGGGATCAGCATACAGAACGAACATGCCCCGGCCGCCCAGTACCTCCCAGGTTTCCCCTGCATTTTTTGAAACATAAACCCCCAAATCGGTTCCCGGGTAGAGAATTTTCCTGCCATCCTCGGTTCCGGCATAGAGCAGGTCGGGGTTGAACACCGATTCTTCCAGACCCCGAGGAGGCTGTTGCTACCCAAATGGTATAGTTTTTTCCTTTTGGGCCCCCGAAACTGTATACCATAGCTCCTTTATTGTAGTCAAACCACCTTTTTTCGTTATTTTTCCTGAAATTTAATCCATGCAGATACTGATAGTAGAGGATGAGGACGCATTGAGGGAGTCCATGGTCTCTTACCTGGAGTTGGAGGGATTCAGGTGTGAACAGGCAGCAAGCTATCATGTGGGGCTCTTTTCCCTGGATTTGCATGACTATTCTTGCATGCTTATCGATCTGAATCTCCCTGATGGCGATGGCCTGGACCTTGTGAGGTTTGCCAAACAAAACCAGGAGAAGTCAGGGATCATTATTATTTCGGCCAGAAGCGCACTGGAAGAGCGTGTGAAGGGACTGGAGCTCGGGGCGGATGATTACCTGGTAAAACCATTCCACCTTTCCGAGTTAGCTGCAAGGATACAATCTGTAGTAAGGAGAACCAGGACCCAGGGTGGAGAAATCCTTGAATTCGGAGCCATCAGGCTAGCCCCCGAAGAGAAGCAGTGCTTTGTTAAGGATAAACCTGTGGATCTGACGGGGAAAGAGTGTGATTTATTGTTGTACCTGATGGCCAACCGTAACCGGGTGATCACCAAGGAGAGCATTGCCGACTATCTGTGGGGTGATTATGGAGGAGGTTATGGTTCCTATGATTTTATTTACACCCACCTGAAAAACCTTCGCAGGAAACTCGAGGATGCCGGGTGCCCCGATTACATCAGGAATATTTATGGAGTCGGGTATAAATTTTCCCTTGAGGAATAACCTTAAGTAGTCACCAATGAAGCTGTTGACCAAAACCACACTGTACATTGCCACCCTCTCCCTTTTTCTTTTCTTTATCATGGGGATTATCTTCTTCCATGTACTCAGGAATCTGAGTCTGGCCGACCTGAACCGGGAATTGTCATCCTTAACTGAGGTAGTAGATAGTTATCTGGCAAAAGAGCCGGATCAGATCCCGATTCATATGGCAGGTATCGATACCCTTTCTGTTGAAAAACTGAGCCACGGTCAGACGCACAGCGAGTTGTATGGAGACACATTAATGTTTGACACTGAAAGCAGTCAGTACAGAACATACAGGTATATTTCATACCAGTCAGATCAAGGTCAGAACTCATTTCTGGTAAAAGTATATAAATCGACCACTCCGACCGATCAACTGGTGGAACGGGTGACATTGATGATGACCTTTATGGTGCTCATATTCCTGGCCGGGGTATTTCTGTTGAACCGGACGGTGTTTGCCAATCTCTGGAAAGATTTTTTTGAGGCTCTGGAGAAACTAAAGGAGTTCGATACGGCTAAAGAACCTGTAGTTCTTGGCGATCAGGATATTGAGGAGTTTTCTGAACTCAAGGATGTGCTTGAAAAAATGACACAGCAACTATCCAGGGACTACAGGGAACTGAAGGAATACACCGACCATATAACCCACGAGTTGCAAACTCCTCTGGCCATAATCAAATCGAAGGCTGATTTGCTTATCCAGTCTGATAAACTAGGGCCCGATGAGATGAGGTTGATTCAGGCCATCAATGCAAGTACGACCCAGTTATCCAGGCTAAATTCCACCCTTACGCTGATCACCCGTATTGAGAACAGGCAGTTCACAGAAAAAGTTGAGATAGACCTTTCCTTGTTGCTGGATCGTCACCTTGGGATGATGGAGGAGCTGATTGATCTGCACAGGATCCGATTGAACCGGTTCTTCACTGAGGGTTCCGTGACAATTCTAATGGATGAAGGACTTGCAGATATGCTGGTGGCAAATCTGCTCAAGAATGCCATCATCCACAATGAGGATGGAGGAGCCATCAACATTGAGACCGGTCCCGACAGTTTCTCCATAAGCAATGACGGACCCCCATTGCCTTTTGCTGAAGAGGATATTTTCAGGCGGTTTGTTAAAGAGCCGGGGAAGGGAAGTGGGTTTGGGCTGGGTCTGTCACTGGTAAAAAAGATTTGTGAATCCTATGGGTTTTCGTTGGGATATTCCCACGACCGGGGGCAGCATAAATTTGTCCTGATCTTCTCTGGCTGATTTCTTCAGAATTTCTTCAGAATGATGTTTTATATTTGATTCATAATAGCTAAGGAGAATAATAAAAGCCATCCGGGTCAAGGACCATTGGGTGGCTTTTTGTATGTTTATGGTTTGAAAAGAGGAGGTCATGCTCTATACATTTGCATTCAAGATTCATATTTATATCAGTACCCTGACACTGTTGGCAGGTATCCTGAATGTGCTGCTATCCTCCCATGGTTGGATTAAAAAGAGATCTTATAATAAATGGGACCATGGGGTTTCCCTGACCTTCAATATTGCCCTTTATCTCCAGTTGATCCTTGGTTTCGTGATCTATTTTACCCTTCGGACCTCTTTGGATGGCCCGTTATGGGAGGTGCCCAATACTGAAAATGATGCCTCCCTGCGCTTCTGGGCCATTGAACACATTGCCCTGATGATCTTCGCGCTTTTTCTCACCCAACTGGGCAGGCTTTTCATCGGGAAATCAAGCATCGATATCCGGAAATTCAAAGCTTCCCTGTTCTATTATGGAACCGCCGTGCTGCTTATCCTCTTTTCGGTGAGTATCGCACTTTTTTTCAGGTAAACCGGATTATTGTTTCAGGGCTGCCTTTGTAAAGATATAGTCAGGGATCTCCTGGTCAAATTTTGCACTGCTCAACCTGAACTCAGTTCCTTTTCCGTCCTTCAGCATGTCCTTATAGATCATAGTCATGGGGAACCAGCGTCCCTGGACCTTCTGCACGTCCGACAGCGTGGTGCGCTTCAGCAGCTGACCACTCTTTGCAAACATCTCCTGTTTCAGCGGGACATACCGTTCACTGTCCACCCAGATCTTCTGAAGGTGATAGGCCACATCAGCCACAATGGCTGTCAGATCGAGTACCCAGGTATCGCGTCCGTCCACTTCCTCATGACCGGCAATGGTGGCGTCATAAATCTCAGTGAGCTTCCTGTCGTCCATCATATCTTCATAGGAGAGGTCGGAACCCATTACCGACTGACGCAACATATGTCCCGAGATCTGGATGATCCGGTCGGTGGAAGGTGAATAGATCCATAATTTATCCTCCAGCTTAAGCATCTTGGTTCCCTGTTCACGGGCTGGGGAGAGATATTCGGTAAAGGATTGCTTGTCGCCCACAGAATAGGTCTTTGAGGTAATGGTCCGACTCGCACGGCGGCCGTGAATGATCATATCCGATTCAAAAATCCGGTTTTCGGACGACATGTTTTTATCGACGGTTTCCAGGATCTCCTTTGCATCCTGTGCAGTCATTGAAAGGCCAATTGAAAGCATGGCCACTGTATATAATATTCTTTTCATCTTTTTTCTTTTTTTTACTGAGCACCAATTACTGAGCACTATTAAACTTCCAGTTCATTGAACAGCCGGGCCGTTTTTCGTTTGTAGATGGCATATCCCGCCAGGGCGCTTCCAAGTACAGTAGCTAATACCCCCGGAATGTAACCTACCACATACATGGAAGGAGTAACCACGGCCCTGAAAACACTAGGCATCATCACTCCCAAATTATCCATCATGCCTGAGAAATCGATGCCATGGGACTGGAGTCGATAACTCAGGGCCAGCCCGAAGATGGTTCCAACGGTCGACCCGATTATTCCAATCAGCGCGGCTTCCCACAATGTAGTTCGGTAAATGTGCTTCTTCTCTTCGCCAAGGGCCAGTCGTACACCAAACTCACTATATCGGCGCAGTCCGCCCAGCAGTCCGGTATTCCATAATACGATGGACATGGCAATGATGAATATGAAGACCATCATGCCCACCATATTTTCTGCTATGGCCAGGTAATCTGCCATGCCCGCGGCCTCGGCCAGGCGGAGCATTTTGGGAGAAAACTCGTCATCTTCCAGGCTGTATTTCTCATTATAAGCTGTAGCCAGGGCCATTGCTTCTTCATCGATGTAGGGTTGATTATTGAAATAACCCAGGATCTCAGTGGCTCCATCTTCCATATCCATCGCCAGCTGAGCATCTTTGAGATCAATAAAAATGGCTCCCCGGTCAAGCAGGGTATTTCCGAAACGAATGGTCCCCGAGACCGTGAAAGTATAGAACATCATGCTGCCATTCATGGTTGAGCCAAATAGGGTTACCTGGTCTCCGACAGCCACTTCAAATTTCTCGGCAAAATCGTTACTGATCAGGGCCTCACCTGACTGGTCTGGAACATCTCCTTTTACGATGGCATCGGGAATGTTCAAACGCTCCACTTCCCTGCTGTTTGGGGAAAACAGGTCAATGGCCGTCACCATGGCCGGGCCCTGTCCTCTGGTCTCCCCATTTTCATCTGGTACATCCAGTAGTCCCCCGGAATGAATTCGTTCCACCCATTCCATATCGGGATATTCTTCATAGAGTTGTTTTTTTAACGCGCTAACCTCCAGCAGGGCCAGGTCGAGAGGAGCCTGATCGATATTTTCATCGTAGGCCCGGGTCATGATTTTCACATGCCCCGATGCAAAGCGGGCATTCATATCGATCATGTCTCCCATGATTCCCTGGAACCAGCCGCTCATAAATACAGTCAGAAATACCCCCAGGGCTACTACGATTACAGGCAGGAGGCTCCGGCTTTTGTCCCTTAGTATTCCTTTTATCAGAAATCGTATCATTGTAGTTTTCCTTTTAAAGCTTCAGTTGGTTTCATTTTTGATATTTTCCTGGCTGGCAGGTATGAGACAATGGTTGCAGTTATTACCACAATCAGGATGGTCATCAGGATCAGCCGAAAACTGTAGTATGGGAAGATGGCTTCTGCCAGTGGAAGATCGAAATCCATATCTTCCGCATAGCCCATGCCGATCCCGTTTTTATTTAGCAGGAGGAGCAGGGGGATGCCATAGGCCGCTCCCAGCAATATGGCAAGGATGCTGTGTGCACCGCCTTCAACTGTAAATATGCCAACCACCTGTGCCCGGGTCAACCCGAGAGCAATGTAGGTGCCGATCTCTTTCTGCCTGCGGAAAATGGAGAGTACCTGGGTATCAAATATTGCAATCAGGGCAATGATTAAGAGCAGGCCCTGGAGAACAGATCCCCCCATCTTCTTCGAGTCAATGATTGCCTGAAGATCTGCCAGCAGAAATTCGGTGTTCTTGAATTCCCAACCAGCAAGCTCACGTTTTTCGAAAGCCTTACCTGCCACCAACAGGGTAACCTCATTCTCCATGGCCAGCATCTCCTGGAGGGTCGATATGGATATATAGACCTGGCCGTTATCGACGGCAGGAACATTGCACTTGAATACAGCCGCAATTTCTACTTCGCGGGCATCGAATGTGCCATTCTTATCTCTCCAGCGAAGCAGAAGCCGGTCGCCTACCTCCAGGTTAGCAGAACGGGCCATACTCTTTCCGATGATGGCATAGTCCGTTCCATTTGAGGGTGGCAGTTTCGAAGAGGGCAGCTCAAGTACTTCCTGTTTCGGATCAATTCCTCTGAGATTTACACCCATGGCGCGACCCTGGGGATAGGCTGTTGCCTGTGAAACCAGGACTGGTGCAAGAGTTTTGTTGTTTACCTCATTGAGGATCTCCTCAGACATGGGAGCATGAGCATCTTCAATTGTAAAGGGATCATATTTGTCATATTCCGGGTGCCAGAATTGTCCTTCACCGGTTTCCCAGGCAGCAGTATCCCGCTGAGCCTGCCGGTTCCAGCCATCAATCATCCCATTATAAAAGATAATGAGCACGAAGGCGAATGACAGGGCAAGTACATTGAGCCAGGTTCTCAGACCAGCGCCCAATAAATTCTTAAATGCCAGTTTTAGTGATAACATGATTTCAGTTTTTTGAATTCTTCATTATTTCGTCCTTCATGATCTGTCCGTCTTCCAGGGAGACCTTCCGGTCGAGGTATTGCATCACCTTTTCATCATGGGTGGCAAAAATAAAAGTAGTATTCAGCTCCTTATTCAGCTTCTTCATGGTCTGAAGAATGTGGTGGGAATTTTTTGAATCCAGGTTGGCAGTGGGTTCATCGGCCAGTACAATTTCGGGCCTTTTGACCATGGACCGTGCTATGGCCACCCGCTGGCATTCACCACCGGAGAGCATCGCTGGTTTCGACTTGATTTTATCAGTCAGGCCAACCCACTCAAGTGCATCTGTCACAGCCTTTTTTCGTGCGGAAGAGGAGAGCTTCTGCAGCAACAGCGCAAATTCAACATTCTCATAAACCGTATAAACCGGAAGCAGGTTATAGGTCTGGAAGATGAAGCCAATATGCTTGTTCCGGAGCCTGGAAGATTGCTTGTGGCTCAGGTCTGAAATTGACTGATCGATCACAGTTACCGTTCCTTCGGAAGGAGTGTCCAGGGAGCCAATGATATTTAACAGGGTAGTCTTTCCCGATCCACTGGGGCCTACAAGGCCCAGGAACTCACCCCGCACAATGTCGAGGTTTACTCTGTTCAGTGCTGTAAACTCTGATTTCCCAACAGGGAAGCGTTTGATCAGCTGGTTAATCTTGATAATCGAGGAATTTTCCATTTTATATTGGTTTAATGATTCAGTACAAACATGATTTGAATGCCTCTCCCGGCATGAAGATTCTGTTCCATCTCTTGCGTAGGAATCCTGTAGTCTTCCGGATTCCAATAGGCCATAAGGTACATAGAGAAATGGCTGAAGTCCCTTTGCAGGTTGATGAAATTGTAGAGATTGCTGCTATCCCAATCGTAATAAACGATGCACTGGATGTTGCTGAACAAGCCCAGTGGGTAGGAGAGGGACATCAGGGAGAAATTGGTGGTGTTGTCAAAGCTGAAGGCTTTCTCGTCATAGGAGACCAGCAGCTGTTCGAATATGAGATAGAGTCCGCTGCCGATACCAAAGGTATAATCGACGCCCAGGTTAAAAAGCTCCTGGTTGGTATAGCTTCCAAGGTTTTCGTTGCTGTTTACCCAGGATCCCTCTATCCAGGCTCCCACCACAAGATCCACCCTTATATCCAGTCCGATCCGGTTCTCCTGGATTTTGGCAAAAGAGGGGACAAAACCTTCCAGGTTCCTGGTATCGCTGACCCGATGGTGGTAGGATATTCCGGCTTCACCGGCCAGGACCGGCGATTGAAACCTGCCTCCGAATTCTGGATATTTGCTGTTGCTGCCAGCCATCTCCCATCCCTTCGGATCGTCATTGCCATATAGTAACCAGAACCAGATGTTGGCATTGTTAAGGAAATAGTATCGTCCCAGGGCACCCCACACCCCATCGGTCAGTTTCAGGGGATCGCGCGGATCCATCTTGTCGAACCACATGAGCGGCCGAAGGAGCGAAGCGGAGCCAAAGTTTATTTTCTGCAGTCCGACCCGGAACTCAAACTGGGGAGAGGAGTAGCGTGCCCAGAGTCTGTAGGGTTTTAAGGTTCCGTTTGCTTCCAGCGAGTCGAAAGAGTGGAAGCCAACATTGCCATTCAGATTGGCTGAAGCTTCAAAATCGATGAGCCTGTCGTAAGGCAGTTTGATTTCGTAATTAAGTTGAGGGATATACCTCCCACCTATGTATAGAGGTAAATCCAGTCCGCCGTTATAGAGAGCCCATGCCGAAAGCTGACCCTTGAATGTAAGACTGTCCTGTGCAGACAGAATCCCTGTGGAGGAGAGGGAGAGCCAGATTAGTAATATGGATATTCTCGATGACATGACCTATTTATGAGGTGATATACCATAAACAAACAGGTTGGTGATCTCCATGATCATCTCCTGGGATGTGTCGAAAAAATGCAGCATTTCATCACTTGATAACATGTCGAGAGACTTCTGGATGTATAGGATAAAGAAGGGTATGTTCAGATCCTTTCTGACCCAGCCGTCTTCTTTCCCTTTTTTATAAACCTGGATCATTTCAGCGAACATCATTTGGGATTTGCCCTCTATGTATTCTTTTAGTTCTCCTTCCGGATTTGCATAAAGATCCTTAATGAATTCCTCACTGACATTCTTGCTGCCTTCAGCTTTTAGCTGGATGATTTTTTTAAGGGTTTTATCGGGAGATTCATGTTCATCATGAAGCTTATGTATCTTATTCAGGGAGTCTTCAAACACCTCATCCAGGATGATTTTGGCCAGTTCTATCTTGTTAGGAAAGAATTTGTAAAAGGTCATCTTGCTGACCCCGGCCTCTTTGCTAATCTCTTCGATTGTGACTCTTTTAAAGCCAAACTTCCAGAAGAGCTCCTTTCCGGTGGCCAGGATCTGGAGTCTTTTCGGATTTGACGATGTGCTCATAACTATACGAAATAAGTAATAACAGACATATATCGTACAAATATAGGATATATGTTTTCATTTGTCAAGGAAAATCGTAAAAATTTGTTACCTGGGGATATGTCCGACTTCGAATATACAAGCCGGGATGTATTTGGCGATGAGATACTATTCAGGACCTAACGCTGCATTTTGTCTCCTCCTGTATACACTGAAAATCCTGAATATGGATTGTCTGTGCATGATTTTGGGTTTAAGGATTAGGTTCGTGAACCCGTCAAAATAGTAAAAAAATGAAATACAGGCTAACCGAATTCGGCGATGGACCTCAGGGTTTCCATGTTGACAATCTGGATGGTTTTCCCGTAGATTTTAAGGATTCCGTCTTTTCTGAATTCACTTAGCGAGCGGATCACATTCTCGGTGCTCATCCCTACATATTCGGCCATCTCCTTCCGGGTAATAGGGAGGTCAAATTCCCCGGTGCAATATACCTGATCCGAGAAATAGATCAGAAGGTAGGCCACACGTCCCCTGAGGTGTTTTTTTCGAATCTCAAGCGAATCAAGGATAATCATGTCTACCACATAACTCATTTTGCTTAAAAGATTCAGTGCCAGTTTGCCATTGTCAATGACCATATTCCTGATGTCTTTCAAATTCAGGTTGCAGGTGACAGAATCTTCAAGTGCAGATACCGAATAGTTATACTTATCATTAGAGAAAATACTGAGCAGACTCACGTAATCCATGGGTTTGGCCAGGGCAATGATCTGTTCCTTACCTGTAAGGTCGCTCCGGTACAATTTCACAAGGCCACTCTTCAAATAGGTGAATTCCTTGATTTTTGTACCCTCCTTAATGATGACTTCCCCCTGAAGGTACTCCTTTTCTACTTTCCCTGAACAAACAATATCCAGGGTGTCACCTTCAAGCTTGTCAACAAACAACTCCTTCAAATCACAATGTTCACAACTACAACTAGGGTCCATCCTTTGGATTGATGCTGGTTAACATATTCAAAACTGATAGTTGTCATGATATGACAATTATCATATTGTTATTTGATTCACGAAAACAATGTACTGTTATTTTTGTAACAGAAAAATCAAACAATAATTAACAATATTATGAAAAAGATTTTAATACTTGGAGGTGGTACTGCCGGCACTATGATGGCAAATAAGCTTTTCAAGGTCCTGGACCGCATGGAATGGGAAATTACCATTGTTGATCAGCACAAGACCCATTACTATCAGCCAGGCTTCCTTTTCATTCCATTTGGTATCTACAATAAATCGGATGTGATCAAGCCCAAGGGTGATTTCTTCCCTTCCGGAGTGAATGTGATTTACCAGGAGATAGACAGGGTAGTGGGAGAGGAGAACCGGGTCAATTTAATGGATGGGACCTCTCTGAAATATGACTTTCTGATCATTGCAACCGGGACCCAGACCCGTCCCGATGAAACCCCCGGACTACTTGGTGAAGAGTGGCGGAAAAGCATTTTCGATTTCTATACAATCGAGGGTGCGGTGGCCCTGCAACAGTTCTTCAAGACCTGGGAAGGCGGGAAACTGGTCCTGTGCATATCCGAGCTGCCCTTTAAATGTCCGGTTGCCCCCATCGAGTTTGTTTGTCTGGCCGAGGCCTACTTCACTGAAAAGGGGATCCGCGATAAGGTGGATATAACCTATGTCACCCCCCTTCCGGGAGCATTTACTAAACCCATTGCCACGAAAATGCTGAGCCAACTCCTGGATGAGAAGAACATCAAAGTAATCCCCGATTTTTACCTGGAGAGTGTGGACAATGAAAAGAAGGTCCTGAAATCTTATGATGATATTGAGGTCCCCTTTGATGCACTCACCATTGTTCCGGTAAATATGGGATCTGAGATGGTTGAACGCAGTGGCCTGGGCGACGACATGAATTATGTTGAGACCGATAAGGAGACCCTGCAGTCCAAGAAATTTGAGAACATATTCGTCCTTGGTGATGCCGCCAATCTTCCCACATCCAAAGCGGGATCAGTGGCACATTTTGCAGCAGAGATCCTCTTTGAAAACATAATGAATGCCATTGAAAACAGGCCGTTGACGGCAAAATTCGACGGGCATGCCAACTGTTACATCGAAACAGGCTATGGGAAAGGTGCCCTGATCGACTTCAATTATAATACCGAGCCCCTGCCGGGCACATTCCCGCTTCCGGGAATTGGTCCATTCGGATTACTGCGCAATACCAAGATCAATCACTACGGTAAAATGATTTTCAGGTGGATCTACTGGCACATCCTCTTAAAGGGAAAAGAGATGCCTATCGAGGCCCATATGACCATGGCGGGTAAAAAGAATGAGATTGTTTAAAAGGAGATCAAATGGCAGATAATACATCAAAACAAATCGCTGAACTGAACCAGAAGGTGGACACCATCCTGGAATATGTGAACCAGCAGAGATTAAAGTCACAAGCTATTGACGACCTCGTTTCAGATGCTTCCCTGATCGGTAAGGAGGTGTATGACAGCACGGTGAAGGCCCTGGATGAACACGAGGTGGTACTGGAGCCAGATGAACTTCGTGAACTTGGGATCAAGCTGGCGCAGAATGTGGGAAATTTCAATACCATGCTTGATACGCTCGGAAGTGCCATGGACCTGATGAAGGATGTGGGTCCCATCGCCAACGAGGTAATCATCGATACCACCAAAGCGCTCCATGAGTTTGACGAGAAGGGATACTTCGATTTCATGAAGGAGTTTGGATCCATCATTGACAACATTGTCACTCATTATGGAATCAATGATGTCAGGATGCTTGCTGATAACGTGGTAACGATTCTGGATACAGTCAAGAACCTGACCCAACCAGATATGCTAAGGTCAATCGATAATGCAGTGAAGGTGTTTTCCAACATGGAGACAGAGAATGTACCCGAATACTCGATTTTTAGAGTGATGAGAGAGATCAACAAGCCTGAAATGAAAAGGGCATGGGGTTTCCTGTTCACATTTTTAAAGAATATGAGCAATAATTAATAAACAATTACAATTAACCAATAAGCAAAAATTATGGCACAAAAAACAATTGCAGGACAGAGTATCGAAGTAAACGATGAAGGATACATGACAGATGCTTCCCAGTGGAACAGGGAGATTGCCCAGGAGATGGCCAAAGAGGAGGGAATTGAACTAGGCGATAAGCATTTTGAGGTTCTTGAATTCCTTCGCAGCTCAAACGAAAAGGGAGAGACGCTGACTATCAGAAGGCTTGGGAAATCGGGGATTACCGATATCAAAGGATTGTACCAGCTGTTCCCTGGCGGACCGTTGAAATTATCATCCAAATATGCCGGGATTCCCAAACCCGCGAGTTGTGTATAACCACGTATAAAAGAAACTGAAGATATGACGACAAACAATGAAAGTCCTTTAAAAAAAGTATGCATCATCTGTGCCAAGGGCACCATCGAAGATGTTTACGCTACACTTGTGATGGCCAACGGAGCGGTCATGGAGGGAATTGAAGCAAAGGTATTTTTCACCTTCTTCGGTCTCGATGCAATTACCAAGAAACAGATGAACAGGATTAAGACTGCTACCGTTGGAAATCCTGCAATGAGGGCTCCCGGCGGACTTCCCTTCCCGACGATCCTTGGAATGATTCCAGGTGTGGAAGCCGGAGTCTCTGCCATGATGAAAAGTACCATGGATAAGCTGGATATTCCGCCAGTGGATGAATTTCTGGAGATGATTACAGCCGGTGGAGGCGAAATTTATGCGTGTAAACTGGCCATGGATATGTTCAAGCTGGAGAAAGAAGATCTCTGGGATGAGGTTAAGGCAGTCCTCACCATTGGTGATTTCTACGGCTTGTGCGGTGGTGAGAACACCCAGATTATTTTTACCTGATGCGGGCAAATCTTAATTCTTATCAGGCACCATTCAGATATCGGAGTTACGCGGAGTAAAGAGCCATTACCATCTCCCTGTTATACTTATTTCTGTAATCCATAGGAGAGAGACCGGTATACTTTCTAAACACATTTCTAAATGCCTTGGTATCATTATAACCAACCTGCCACATCACTTCATTTACATTTTTTGTTGAAGACTCCAGACTTTTTTTTGCAGCTTCAATTTTGACGCGTTGTATATATTCTAAAGGGGTATTGGTAGTTGCTTTTTTAAATCTCCGGACAAAATTCCTTCTACTAATGGAAAAAAGATTTGCCAGGGATTCGACATTGAGCTTCTCCTCAAAATTTTTTTCAATGTACAATTGAGCATTTTTGATCGACTCATCCGCATGATCCTTTTGTCCTCTAAAAATGACAAATTGGTTTTGATTATCCCTGTTAAACTCAATTTCAAAAAGTTTGGAACACCAGATGGCAGTCTCTCTTCCGCAATACTTTTCTACCAGGTGCAGAAGTAAATTCAAAAACGAATATGCTCCGCCACTGGAGTATATTCCATTATCTTCATTAATAACTTTGCTGCCTAATAAATTGACATGAGGATACATGCTTCGGAATGCATCTGCGGCGATCCAGTGTGTGGCACAGGATTTACCATTAAGCAATCCTGTTTCAGCAAGTATAAATGCCCCGGTACAGAGACTCGCTACTTCAGCATTATTCTTAATCCTGTGTTCTCTTATCCATGGTACAAAATCATAATTTTTTTTGAGTTCCTCCTCATAATTACCAGTTATTGATGTGACAATTATCAGATCAGTATTTGTAACCTGGTCTATCGTTTTAGTTGGACGAACATTAAATGCTCCGTTATACAGAGAAGTTTCCTTATTTAATCCTACAAGATCAATATGAAAGTAATTGTCCTCTCTCTGTCCGCTTTGGATCAAAAAATCATTAACACCGTTAAATACTTTATAGGACCCTACTATAGAGCTTAATACAGATTCACCGGCGGGAACAATAATACTTATATGCTTCATAATGAATTTTTTTGGAAAGATATTTATATTTTTTGTCCCAAACAACCCGTGACAATGTCGGAAACACACACCCTCAGTGTCATGTTTGAGAGATATTTTTGTCATGTTCAGATTAAGGATAAACTATAAACGAATGAGCGATTTTTTAAGGTTGAACATTATCCGGGAACCTAAACCGTTAGGTGGGAGCAAGTTTGACAGAACAAACATCTATTTATTATAAAACAAATACTATGGACAAAACGACAAATTCTTTAAACTGGTTTGAAATACCTGCTGTTGATATTAAAAGGGGTATGGAATTCTATGAAACAATTTTTGATGTGAAAATGGAGGAGCAGGAAATGGAGGGTAGTAAAATGGCTTTTTTCCCATGGACACCTGGCTCAGGAAAAGCTACAGGTGCCCTAGTTCAAAGCGACAGGCACAAGCCGAATATGGAAGGAACAATTGTCTATTTGAATGCCGACCCTGCAATGGATAATGTACTGGCCAGGGTTGAAGATGCCGGAGGCAGGATTCTTGCCCCTAAAACAAGTATCGGCGAACATGGATACATTGCGTTTGTTATGGATACCGAAGGGAACAATGTAGGTATTCACTCATCAAAGTAGAGCACCTTCAGGAAGGTCAGAATTTATTATAACATGAAGAGAGTGTCTCAAAAGGGGCACTCTCTATTTTTTAATATTAACCCCAAAATTTAGACAACAAGTACTTTTTGATAAATCATTAAACTTGTTATTATTCTGGAGTACCTACTTTCCGCCAAACTCCATCAGGAAGGCTTTAACAAAGGGGTCCAGGTTGCCGTCAAGGACCGACTGGACATTCCCGGTTTCGTGGTTGGTGCGAAGGTCTTTTACCAGCTTGTAGGGGTGAAGCACATAGTTGCGAATTTGTGATCCCCATTCGATCTTCATTTTGTTCCCCTCGATTTCGGCCTGCTTTTCCCGCTTTTTCCGGAGCTCCATTTCGTAGAGGTGTGATTTCAGGATGCGCATGGCATTCTCCCTGTTCTTCAACTGGGAGCGGGTTTCGGTATTATCGACGGTAATCCCTGTGGGGAGGTGGCGGACACGGACACCGGTCTCCACCTTATTCACATTTTGTCCCCCGGCACCACCCGATCGGAATGTATCCCACTCAATATCGGCTGGGTTGACCACGATCTCGATGGATTCGTCGATAACCGGGGTCACAAAAATCGAAGCGAATGAGGTGTGCCTGCGGTTGGCTGAGTCATAGGGTGAAAGCCTCACCAGCCGGTGAACCCCCGATTCACTTTTCAGGAAACCATAGGCAAAGTCGCCGGTAAACTCCAGGGTAACCGATTTGATTCCGGCCTCTTCCCCCTGGACCATATGAATTTCCCTGATCTTGTATTTGTGTTTCTCGCCGTATCGGAGATACATGCGCATTAGCATTTCGGCCCAGTCCTGGCTCTCGGTGCCCCCTGCACCCGAGTTGATCTTGACGATCGCTCCAAGGCTGTCGGCTTCATCCTGGAGCATATTCTTGGATTCGAGAGCTTCAATGAGGTTGAGAGCAATGTTAAATTGCTCCTTCACCTCCTTTTCGGACGATTCGCCCTCTTCCAGGAATTCGGACAGTACATTCAGGTCCTCCACTGCCGTCTCCACCGCGTGGTATCCCTCCACCCAGCTTTTAAGCCGGGCTACTTTCTTCAATTGTTCTTCAGCAGCCTTAGGATCGTTCCAGAAATCCGGATCGGTGGTCTTTTGCTGCTCCTCTTCTATCTGGATGGTTTTGCCATCCACGTCAAAGATGCCTCCTTAACGCAGCCTGGCGATCACAAAGGTCTTTAATTTGGTCTGATGTAATCATAAATATAAATTTGAGGCAAATATATAAAAGAATTCGCTCCGCCTGATTATTCCTTTTCAATCTGGTCCAGCGCCTTGTAGATCATGTCAGGCTCAAATCCGCGGCCTGCAGCAAATCTGAATAGTTTACCCCTGCGGTTGAAGGGGTTTTCCTCCCTGAGAGAGGCTGACTTGCCTCGGATTATTTCCAGGCAGGTATGGAACCATGACTCCTGATCGATCTGAGACAGGGCATTTTCAATCTCCGCTTCCCCGACTCTCTTTTGCTTGAGTATATGAGTAATCTTGATTTTCCCCCAACTGTTTAATTTGAATTTATCACGGGCAAAGGAGCCTGCATAACGGCCGTCATCCAGGAATTTCTCCTCGGTCAGTTTTCGGATGATCTTTTCAGCATCCCTATCTGCCACATTCCAGTTCCTTAGTTTTTCCCGGATGTGGCTGGTACACTGCTCCTGACGGCTGCAGAGACCTGCTGCTCTCTGAAGTGCATTTTCATAATTGCCTCCATCAGATCCTGGCTTCGATGAACCGCTCTTTTTCATGAATATCTTTATGGATTGTTGTTTGGGTAAACCCTGCACCAGCCATCATGCTGGCCACATCCGGACCAAATTTCTCATTGATCTCAAGCCACACGCTTCCGCCCGTTAAGAGGATATCCGGAGAAAGCCGGGCAATGGCATTATAGAAAATCAGGGGATCGCTATCCTTCACGAACAGAGCTCCATGAGGTTCAAAATCAAGAACGTTACGGTCCATCAGTTTTTTCTCCCGGTTCAGAACGTAAGGAGGATTGCTGACCACCAGGTCATATTTGTTTCCCGGTGAAACAATTGGCTTTTCTGACAGGATATCCCCATGTATCCATTCCACGTCAAGTTGATTATGTTCTCCATTGATCCTTGCTAGTTCAAGCGCCTGAACGCTGATATCGAGGCCAAAAACACAGGCGTGAGGGTACTGCTTATTCAGGGCAAGGGCGATACAGCCCGAGCCAGTACCCAGGTCAAGGATCCGGGAGAGATCATGATCCGTTTTTTGGCTAATAAGGTAAATCATCTCCTCGGTTTCAGCCCTGGGTATCAGAACGTTTTCGTCGACCCGGATGGTCAAATCGCAGAATTTTGTCTCCCCAAGAATATATTGAATGGGCCGGTTTGTATGAATATCAGCTACAATTTCATTAATTTGTGCAATTGTTGCGGCTCCAGGCTGGTGTTGAGGCTCCGTAAGGGATTGGGGGGACGGAAAGCCGCAATGCTCCATGATCAGGGTAAGCAGTGCGCTTATTTCACCACCTGAATAAATTTCAGACACCTCTGTTTGAAGGTGTTTCCGGATCTCCCTGAGTGTGGCATGGTTTTGGAGCATAAACAAAAATAGTAATAAAGGAAGAGTCAATTGACAGGGCAGGATAAAATATATATGCGTCGTTGTTTTGAACTGGCCAGGAAGGGCCTTGGATTCACAAGGACCAATCCACTGGTTGGAAGTGTAATTGTGCACAATGACAGAATCATAGGCGAAGGATACCACCACGAATTCGGCGGTCCACATGCCGAAGTAAACGCCATTCGCTCCGTCAGGGACCCATCCCTTCTACCCGATTCAATCCTCTATTGCAACTTAGAACCCTGTGCACATCACGGCAAAACACCCCCCTGTTCTATGATGATTCAACAGAAGGGGATCCGGAAGGTGGTAATCTCCAATACAGATCCTTTTCCCAGTGTAAACGGACAGGGTGTCAGGCAGATGGAGCAGGCAGGAATCACTGTCAAGACCGGTTGTCTTGAGGAGGAGGGATGCCAGCTGAACCGGCGTTTTTTTCATTTCCACAATATGAAGCGGCCCTACGTGATCCTGAAGTGGGCCCAGACCCAGGATAAATTCATGGATGTGGTCAGGGATCCGGGCGATCCTATCGGAACCAACTGGATTACGGATGAGGTGAGCAGGACCCTGACCCATAAGTGGAGGTCGGAAGAGGGTGCCATTATGGTTGGTACCAATACGGTAATTACCGACAATCCCCGCCTGAACGTCAGGAGATGGACCGGTGATCAGCCTGTGAGAATTACGTTCGACCGAAAAGGGAAGATATCTCCCGACGCGCATATACTGGATGGAAGCCATGATACTCTTGTTTTCACAGGTGTTCCGGGAAAGTACTCGGGAAGAACCCGAAGCCTGCATGTTGATCCTTCGTATGATATTGATGACCTGATGCAGGAGTTGTACGATCAGCATATCATTTCAGTTTTCGTGGAGGGCGGTGCAAGATTGCATGACTCATTTCTGCAGTCAGGCCTGTGGGATGAAGCCAGGATTTTTACCGGGAAAATGTCCTTTAGTCAGGGTGTGAAGGCTCCTGTTATGAAGACAGATCCCATTGAAAAGCTGGTTTTCAATGAGACCGTTCTGGAAGTGTTCATAAATCACAACAGGCCGTTTCATTGAGGATGTACAGTTATTCATGCCCGATTTTTTTATATTTGTCTAAAATGTAGCGCTTTACGTAATCAATGAAGGATGGAAGCGTTGAAGTAATAAAAGAGGATAGTCATGAAAAGGTTTATTATCATATTGATCTTGTTCCCTTTGATGGGTGCAATGGTCTTTGGCCAGTCAGCGAAGCAGTTCGTGAAATCGGGGGAGGAGTTTGCCAGGACTATGAACTTCACGGATGCCATTGGTCAGTTCACCAAGGCCATTGAACTGGATCCCGATAACGATAAGGCATACATTCAGCGGGCTATGGCCTATAACAAACTGAAGGATTATCAAAATGCAGTCGCTGATTTTGACAGGGCCATCGTATTCAATGAAAAGGATGCCGGTTTATACTACTTGTCAGGCTCCGCACTTCACGAGCTGGCTGAAAATAATATAGCACTTGCCAAACTGAATAAGGCAATCGATATGAAGAAGAACTTTCTGGAAGCTTACCAGGTAAGGTCGGTTGTGCTGATGGAACTGGAAAGGTACCAGGAGGCATTGGTGGACTGTCAGAAGAGTCTGAAAATCAGGGAGGATGATAAAGGATTTTATAATTTGGCGCAGGTGTATGAGCGGCTTGGAATGTACCCTGAGGCCGAAGGTGCCTACCGGAATTCCATTGCGGAAAACCGACTGGTGGCCGGAACGCACTACACCCTTGCCAGCCTGCTCTACAAAAATGGGAATTACCCGGCTGCTTTAACATCCGCCAGCCAGGTTCTTCAGCTTGACCCCGGCAACCTTGAAGGCCTGCTTCTTCAAAGCCAGATTCTTGCCTCTCAGCTGAGTTATCCCAAAGCCATCGAGGTCCTCTCTCTTGCATCCATCGAATACCCGGAAGTGCCTGAGGTTTTTCTATATCGGGGAGATTACTACGTGGCGCTGAACCAGGCTGCCAATGCCCTGATCGATTACTCCAGGGTCATTGAACTGGTACCTGATATGGCTGAGGTCTATTATAAAAGAGCCGGTGCTTATGAATTGTTCAGGGAATATGGTAAAGCCCTGCTTGATTACGAAAAGATATTGGCCATGTCCAAATATGATGGAAACGCCATGCAATTACACGAGCAGGCCACCATGAGGATGTTCGAGCTGAACCGGGAGGAGAATAAGCCTGTTGTGACACTGGTAGACCCTCTCTCGAAGAGCGATGGCAGTGTGGATATTCCAAGGGGAATCCCGGTAATTGCGGTGACGGGAAAGATTACCGATCAGAGTGAAATAAAGACCCTGCAGGTGAATAATTTCACTGTTCCCGTGGAGGCTACGGATGATGGGTACAAGTTTTTGGCCAGTGCAAATGTAAGGGAATCTGATCAGATCACTGTACAGGTGACTGACGTTTATGATAATTCCGAAACAGCCATCTTTACGGTTCGAAGGACCGAGGTTGATGCTCCTGTGGTACAGATCATAGCTCCTTATGGTTCGGAAAACAACATCCTCTATCTGGACAATGATGAGCCGGTAATTTACATTGAGGGCAGAGTTAATGATGAAAGCAGGATCACCAATATATTTATCGAAAGTGTCTCTGCTAGTTACATTCCAAGCGATATTAATCCCGCCTTTTCGGCCATGGTCAGGATAGAGAATAAGACCAGTATCAATGTCCAGGTGGTGGACGAATTCGGAAACCAGTCGGAGACCCGCTTCACACTTAACAGGGATGCACAGGCATTCGGGGATAATCCAATGGGCAAGACATGGGCTATATTCATCGAAAACTCAAATTATAATTCCTTTGCCAGCCTTGGAGGCCCCACCAAAGATGTTACTCTGATGAGGAGTGCACTTGCCAGGTACCAGTTTCACAATGTTATTCATAAGAAGAACATGACCAAGCAGGATATGGAACGTTTCTTTGCCATAGAGCTGAGGGACCTGATCAGGAGTAACAGGGTCAACTCCATCATGGTCTGGTATGCCGGACATGGTAAATACATCAATGAAACAAGCTATTGGATTCCCACCGATGCCAGCAGGGATGATGAGTTTACCTACTTCAACGTCAATGCACTGAAGGCATCCATGCAGTCATATCCCAAATCTATGAACCATACCCTGGTAATTACCGATGCATGTGAATCAGGTGCCAGTTTCTACCAGGCCATGCGTTCCGAGATTGTGGAACGGGATTGCAACGACTGGGAGGCAACCAGGTTTAAATCGTCCCAGGTATTCACTTCAGCAGGTAATGAGCTGGCAGTGGATGACAGCCAGTTCACAAGGACCTTTGCCAATGTCCTGGCCAATAGCCCGGACACCTGCGTTCCAATTGAGAGTATTGTTTTGAAGGTAACTTCTGCAGTGGAGAGCAATAATCTGCAGAAGCCGCTCTTTGGGAAAATAAACGGACTGGAAGATGAAGATGGCACTTTCTTCTTCATACCAAAATCCTATTGAGATGATCATTTCATGGATCGCTAATGGCAATTTGTCTTCTGAAAGGGGGACGAATTGTTTTTATTCTTTAAGCAGTTTTCCGCATCGGAAGGACTGGCACAGTCGACTGTTTACAAAGTGATCCAGGACAAGAATGCAATTGAATCCCGCTCGCGCATTCCCCGAAGTTCTACTTCGGGGTAAGCGAGCACCTTTAAAAT
>JAAEOI010000279.1 GCA_024244665.1 Bacteroidota bacterium
GAATATCCAGGCGGCGAATGGCAGCGAAATTGATCGGGGGGGTAGAGTTGGAAATAATCATCCCTTTTCTCCCCACTGCTCCAGATTCTCCAGGTCTGTTTCATAATCTTCCATATCATAGTGACGCGGAATGTGTCGTTCCCCCAACAGATTATGAAAATCCATAAATGACGAAATTCGCTTTGCCGACGACAGCGCATTCAATAACCATATCATCTTTGGGATCGTCAAGCACCACCCTGAGTGTATTCGTAATGCCGACGACATCAGTAAATTCAATCAGATCCAACATCGTCTTTGTGATTTGTTCATCAGAGAACCGAAGTTTACTGTCCAATTTCTCGCTGAATTCCTCAAGAATCTCCTGACAGGTCACATGGTGTATTGCCCCTCCTCTTGCCATTTCAACACAACGGTAGGGAGCCCCCTTCCAACCGGTCCATGAAAATAGGATATTCGTATCGAAGACCACTGTGGGACGCATGGCCTAATCCTCATGTAATACGTCATCAATAAACTGTTCGCGCCCATCTTCACTCATGATATCCCAATTCAACCCACGCTCCCGGCATAACTCCTGCAAGCGTGTTTCCGCCGATGTCATCCTCTTTTTTCGTTCCAGAGCCGTCTGTGATGCCAGTGAGAGCAGCACTTTACGTTGACTGTTTCCTGATAGTTGCTGAAACAACTTGACGACCCGGGTTTCATGTTGTGTTAATGTCACCATAACGTTCAACGATACCTGCCGGATAATGAGTGTTGATGTTGTGTTCCATCCACC
>JAAEOI010000280.1 GCA_024244665.1 Bacteroidota bacterium
ATCGATCGAATCAGCAGTCAACTCAGGAATCAGGTTCGAAACGTATTGCTCCATCTCCCCTTTTATCACCTCTGGTTTCACAACCATAAAACCATCTAAATCACTGGCTGCTTTGGCAACGGACAGCTTTATAACATCAGAATCCACACCAAATGTATCCGGCAGTTTAAAAAGCACCGGAATCGGGGACTCAAGAATCGGAACTACCTCTGTTTCAAGTTTTCCGTCTTTACTGAAATGGAGCCCCTGTGGTCTTCTGGAAAGCTCTATCATGGTATTGATATATTCACGACCATGAATACCGTCCCTTGTCGGCCGGACAATCTCGGACATATCAGTCCACATTGAATCGAACCCTTCGCCTGTAAACGGACCGCGGTAGCCCGCACCTGAGACAGGAATAGCACCTGTGTGAGCCTGATACCAGGTTCTGTTGATGATATCTGCAGTCCAGTAATCGTCTCCAAGGGTTCTGTATTCAGGATTGATAACCCTGGAAAATATTCCCCTTGTACACTCCTGAACACACCTGAAACAACTGTTACAGGTATACAGAAATTCAGGTTCATCCATCTGGCTCATATGGAAATAAT
>JAAEOI010000281.1 GCA_024244665.1 Bacteroidota bacterium
CCCTGGTCTGCTTCAGCCTCCAGATCAAGGTAGAACCTGATACCGTTCAGCGATTCGGTCCTGTCGGAAGTACCCTCTGTTGCAAATTCCCAGTATACGCTATCAATGGCAGGACTCGGGGAGGGAAACATTTCGGTTTCCGACTCATACACCTCTCCATTCGAGGTCACAATATTGAGCCAGTAGCTTATCCCCGTGCCAAGTTCGTCTGGGGTCATCCATGAATAGTAGGCTCCCGGATCCTGTTCTATGAACTCGGTAGACCTGCCCAGATCATCAGATACGGATACATAGGCATCTGTTTCAGCATGCGTTCCTTTTTCATTTACCGGGGAAGAACGTGAAAGATAAATGACCTGCCAGCCCGGTTGGTCAGTGATCAGTGCTTCCACTACCAGGGATTCATGGTTATCTTCAATTTCGGGATAATAAGGATCCACACACCCTGCCAGCAGTGTGCAGATAAATAGTATCGATGCACGTGCCTTACTGACTGGCATAATTCCCAAATTTAAAATTCCATGATAAACTAACGATTGCAGTGCCGAAAATGGCCAACCTGTAACTATTCAGCTGCCCCTCTTCCGATCTGTAATAAACGGAGTATGCGTTCTTCCTTCCTGTCAGATTATAGATGTTGACC
>JAAEOI010000282.1 GCA_024244665.1 Bacteroidota bacterium
AAAGTACCAAATTGGTTGCCCCCTTCAGTTGCCGTTCATGCCGGAGATTGGAAACTCATCCGCCTGTTTCATCAGGGAGAAGATGGCAGGCATGAGTACAGGCTTTATAATTTAAAATGGGATATTGGAGAAAAGAATAATCTTTCAAATATGTACCCTGAGAAAGTCGCTGAATTAGACCTCTTAATTGAAAATCATTTGACAGATGCGAATGCTGTTGTGCCTCTTCCTAACCCCGATTTTGATCCAAATCAGTTTATTCACTTGCAATATGGAGAGCAGCTTGGTGGTTACAAAGCTGTAAAAAAGGTCGTGGTACAATAGAAAATTGCAGGTGAGTTTTCGATGATAAGCATCGGAAATATGGTAGCATTTCCGGCAGGCCAAGGCTTTTTTTCATAACTTGCAACTGAACCACTGTGTCTAACAGGCCGCAAAAGGGGATTGTTATGAAAAAGACAGGAATTCTTCTCCTGTTGACTTTGACTCTGTGGTCATGTGAAGAGGAGATTCCGGAAGTCAGTTTCAGGATCGAAACCGAAGGTTTTATCTTGCAGGAAGCTTATATTGACAACTCAGATGTTTTCCCATCTTTTTCCCACAGGCTTTCAAGCGGCCGCTTAACATTTTCCAATAACCACGATACCTACAAGTTTAACACCGGCAGAACCGGGATTGAAGAGTATCTGTTTCAAGTTCCGGTAGGCGAATACCAGCTTACATTCACAATCCCACAGGCATCTTTATATGGCCAGGAAGGGGGTTCATTTGTGGCAAGTCCCAGGAACGTTATCATTAATGAACAGACCGATACAATTTTGGTACAGGTGGAAGCCAACTGCTCCATGTTCATGGTATATGATCAACTAAACCAGCTGGACCAGGGCGTATTTATGATTGAAAGACACGCTTTCGCCCATGGATTTTTCTGGTCTTACCCCCTGTTATCGGACTCCCTTTCCGGAGCATATTATACCTACTTCACACCCGATTCAGTTCCTTCCAACCCATCTGCTTTCCTGTGGTTTTACGAGGGAACACAGGGAATTGAGGAAGGTGGAATGGCCACAATGGATTTTGAGATCGGCTATCAGTACAACATAAATATCCTTGACTGATGAGCGGACCCGGGAAATACATATTCATGCTTGTTTTTATCACCTGTATCTTGCAGCTGGAGGCACAGCACACCCAACGTGTTGAGCTCTCTTTCAATCCGGATCAGTTCCGTATTGTGGCCTCGGAAGACGCATTTAAGGTGGAGGCGGATGATGCATGCTATTACTACCTCGAAGATTCCGGAAACCCGGCACTTCCGGTTCGCAATGTGAATATACTGGTACCGAACGGTGCCGAGCTGGTGGATTTCAATTTTTCCATGGAAGAGGAGATCATTAAAGAAGACATCAGCCTTGCCAGGGTAGCCACCCCGGTCCCCTTTTCGCTTCTGGAACAATACCAGCCCGCTGAAACAGGAATTTTTGAAGGTGATTTCCCCGGTGAAGTAGTAAGACATTCAGCCACACGTATCCAGCGTGGTTACACATGGTTCAGTTTCACCTTTTCTCCATTCAACTATGATGGGCAGAAGAGGGAATTGTCCCTGGTCAGTAAATTAATACTGGATGTGGAATACAGGATTATTACGGAACAGGCTTCTGTCGTCCGGCCCGACAAAACGGTTTTACATGCCTTGAAGGAAAGCATGGTTAATCCGCAGGAGATGGATCACCTCTATCCGGCAGGTGAATCGGCATTACTGAAATCTTCAGAAGATCCCTTGGATTACCTGATCATCACCACGGAAGAGTTGAAACCTGGTTTCGAAGCACTGCTACACTGGAAAAGAAGAAAGGGCTTGAGAGCAGAGCTTATTACCCTTCAGGAGGTCTACTCCGGGTATGATGGACCGGGTGTGCAATTAAAGATCAAACGCTGCCTGCATGACTACTATACCAGGCGGAATCTGAAATGGGTCCTGCTGGGAGGCGACCACGATGTAGTCCCCGTACAGGGATGTTACACAAAGCTTATTTTAGGCGTGAATGAGTATGTGGATGAATCGGTTCCAACTGATCTGTTTTATGCATGTTTCGATCAGCGATTCGACTGGAACAGTACGGTGGATGAGAAGATCGGACAGTTGTACTGGGATCAACATGACCTGGTACCGGAAATCAGTATTTCCAGGATCCCGGTGCGAAATATGGAACAGGTCCGCACCTTTGTCAGGAAAACCCTCAGCTATGAACTGAATCCACCCGGGAAGGACTTTGCTGAGAATATGCTTTTAAGCGGTATAAAATCATGGAGCAGCTGGGCTGGAAAGAGCGATAATCATCACCGGTCGGAGATCATGTTCGAAAGGTATATTAAGAAGGGATGGAGTGGCCGGAAAGTCAATTTTTTCGATACGGGTACAGACTTTGACGGTGGTATGGATTACCAGGTTACCGCATCAAACCTGATAGACCAGCTCGATAAGGGATATGGCATCTTTCACTATGCCGGACATGGAAACAGGGATGCGATCCTGATGGAATCAGGAAAAAGTTTCAATTCATCGGATGCCCTGAAACTCAGGAACCCTTTCTCAGGAATCATGTTGTCAACCTCCTGCGATGTTAATGCCTTTGATGCGCAGGCACCCTGCCTGGCAGAATCTTTCCTGGAAAATCCCGACGGAGGGGCTGTCGCTTTTTTTGGAAGTTCAAGGTATGGATTTGGGAATCCGGATCAGGATGTCAGTCTTGGCCCATCCTTTCAGTATAGTGCCAGGTTTCTGAAACACCTGGCTGAATTGGGGAGAGTAATTAACGGGAACTGTTTTGCAAGCATTGCCGCATTGACAAAATCTGACTTCGCATTTAACGGATCTTCTGCGGGCTCATACCTCTTTCTGATATATGCTTTAAATGCCATGGGCGACCCGGAACTTCCAATACATACTAGGGACCCATCCTCTTTCGATAATGTAAGATTATACAGCATGGACGATGCATTGACCGTGAATACCGGCGGCAACAGCAATTGCAGGATCTGTATCACCAGTCAGGATCTGTCGGAAGGATACCACCAGGTGGTGGAGGGTGTTTCACACTTTACCTTCGAGCATATTCCGGAGCAGTTCCAGGTAACCATCACAGCGCCCAACTATATCCCATATCAATACAGTTCAGCTTCCCTTACCGCAATGGAGAGCAGCCTGAGCTCCCGGATCAGGATCTATCCCAACCCGGCTTCTGAATTTCTGATTATTGATACCAACATCCTGCAGGCAACACTGCAGCTGTTTGACATGCAGGGCAGGCTCATGATGGAACAGGAGCTAGAATACGGATCCGGCAGGCTGGACCTGTCTGGCTATCCCGAAGGCGCATACCTGCTGAAAGTCCTTTCCGATGAGGGAATTGCCTGGTTCAGGTTTATCAAGCAGTCTTCTTAAACGGGCAGGAGTGCCTGCCTTGAAGATTCATTCCTCCCTATACAGTTTAGCAGGCCAAAGCAGGTTATGAGGTTTATTTGCAAGCAGTACCCTTGTGTTTTAGCCGTTTTTTCCTTATTATATCTTTGTATTATGTCCATTTATTGCTATACTTACCCTTGCATATTAGCCATAACGCAATGCGTAGAGATATTTATCAAGTATTGGTAGACTGGAAAAAAACCAGAAACAGAAGGCCCTTATTGCTTAGAGGAGCCAGGCAAACAGGCAAAACTTATATCATTAACGAATTTGGAAATCAAGAATTCAGAAACTTAATCTACCTGAACTTTGAAAGAAATCCTGAGTACAAGGATATTTTTCAATCCAGAATTCCTGTTGAAATAGTTGAAAAAATCACCTTATACACTGCAAAGAAAATTGAACCTGGAAAAACACTGCTCTTCATTGACGAGATCCAGGAATGCCCGGGAGCCATAGTCTCATTGAGATATTTTTTCGAAGAGATGCAAGGATTGCATGTTATTGCTGCTGGCTCTCTTCTGGAGTTCGCTCTAAAATCGGAAGATATTCGTATGCCAGTTGGCAGGATCCAATACCTTTTCCTCTATCCCCTTTCCTTTGGGGAATTTCTGGATGCCATGGATGAATCTGAACTCAGAGACTATACGCTTGAAGCTTCAAATTTGGCCAAACTCCCTCTGAGCCTACATGACAAATTAAATGACTTAGTTCGCAAGTACCTTATTGTAGGTGGAATGCCTGCGGTTTTGAAAGAATATATTACAACACGCAACATAAGCAATACACAAAGAATACAACGTTCAATTATTGATACTTACATTGATGATTTTGCCAAATACTCCAGGGTGTTAAAGCACAACAATCTCCGAAAGGTATTTAATGCTGTTCCGGGTATGGTAGGTCAGAAATTCGTATATACCCGGGTAGATCGTTCTATTAAATCCAGGGAATTAAAGGAAGCCCTTGAACTGCTAGAAACGGCAGGAGTTGTTTCCCGTGTAAGACAAACAAACGGATCAGGCCTTCCCCTGTCGGTCGGTGTACATGAATCAATCTTTAAGGTACTGTTCCTTGATGTGGGGCTCTTTCATGCCATAAGTGGCTTGTACTCAGAGACAGCAAAAGAAAAGGACTTCAATGCGATTTTCAAAGGTGCCGTTGCCGAGCAATTTGCTGGTCAGGAGATCAAGGCTTATCAATCTCCCTATACAAAATCCGAACTATATTATTGGGGAGGATTGGGTAGAAGGAGCACTGCGGAACTTGATTATTTAAGTGAAAAGGTTTCGCATAGTATCCATGTTGAAAGCAAATCCGGTCCAGCAGGGCGAATGAAAAGCATGCATATGTTTATTGAAAAATATTCACCTGAAAATGCCATAAGAATTTCTCAGGCTCCTTTAAAGAAAGGCCAACCGATATTATCGATCCCTTTTTATGGGATAGAAAGCTATTTTAGAAATTAAAGTTCATTTTCTTTTAGAAGTAAAAGTCATAACATTTGGTCATCTCCGGAGACCCCTCCATCTCCAATCCGGGGTAGGAGGTGGTTAAATGCCATTTACCAATATGTGCCGTGTGATACCCCGATTCCTTCAGGCGCTCAGCCAGTGTCACTACCTCAAGGGGCATGTGGTTCTTATTCTCTACCTCAGGATAGTTGCCATAGGCATAGCGAAGCCGTTCCATATTGGATGCTTTGATCTCAATGGTGTGGTCCGATTTAATCCTTCCCTCCACTTCCAGTACTGATCCATCGGCCAATACGGCCCAGATCTCAGGAGGCACGCTGGTATTATGCTGGTTCTCAAAACCTGCCAGTTGTACAAAATAGAAGGGCATCCCGGAATTATTAAATTTCTCTCTCATCATGCATATATAATCGCCAAACCAGCTAACATAAGCATCGGGTTGAGCAGCATTGGATTCACCCTGATACCAGATGCCCCCCCCTGCTGGCGAAGGGAACCAGAGGATGTACCATGGCATTGTAACACAGTTCCGAAAAATGCTGTGGTGGAAAATATGGTCGCTTGTCTATTCGACCTTTTTTCTCCCAGGCTTCAACTCTCCGTTGATAAGCTTCCCACCCCTCTTTATCTGTCCCCCTGAAAACCGCACTCTCCTCTTCACCTTCTAGGGTTTTCTCATCCATAAAGGTATGAATGGAAGCACCTCCGTATGAAATATCCACAAGACCTATGACCACACCCAGCTCCTGGTATAATTTCCGGCCAAAGAAATAGCCTGAAGCAGAAAAGTTTGGCACAGTGGATGGTGAACAGATCTCCCATTGGGCATCAAAAGAGTCCTGTGGATCGGTAGCTCCACACTCCATTTTCTATCAAAGCCGGCCCTGGTGGCTGCACTGGCCCCACACAGTAATGTGACGATCGGCCTGCAGAACCATGTGATGGGAAAATACTGAGGCAATTTTCACATTCGCCCAGATTGAATTCCCTGCACATACCATGATGGCAGAGGCCAGGATTACGAGCTTGCTTCTATTCATATCTATTTGACTTCAAATATTAAAACTTACTCGCTTTTGTATTTCTCGAACTGCTCAGCGATTTTAGCTTCACGATGATCCCCGCTATGTATAAGAACACGATACCGTAGTTTTATCGTCTGACCTTTCCTGAGTATGATATTCTCACCATTCTCCGGCCAGTACATTGGGGTTGGTGAGAAGAAACCATAGTCACGGGTAAACCATGGAGACGGAAACCACTCATTGCCCGGGTGTTGGAGAATAGCTATGCCTTCAATTCCTCCCATCCTTTTACCATGGTAATCCATCCATGCCGAGCGTTTACCAAAGGTTCCTTTCTCACCGGTTTCACCTTCTGCGTTTACCATGGTACCACCGTTTGTCACTGCCAGGTCAGGATCCATCCTTACACTGAATAATGAATGATTGGTCTTATTTATGGTAACATCAATTAACATCTCAATTACAAGCTCAAAATCAATATGGTACTGATCCGGGGAAGGAGCAGTGACGGTAATGGTGCGAAAATCTTTTATTGGCGCCATTGCACCGGGCCGCTTCCATATGTTTTCATTTTCTATCACAACTTTTTCACCTCCCGATTCAATAATATCAGCTCGCAAGGGAACAATCTGCCCCCGTTCCAGACCCTCCTGCCAGTAATTTCCCCCATTCACTTTATCACAGCCAAAGAACAGTGAGCTGTGATGCGGATAGTTGGCATTCCGCATGGATGTAATGCTTGCCTTTGATGGTCCGTTTACCGGATAGAAAAAGGGATACTTTTCATGTTCCGACAAAATATAATTTGTCAATAAATTACCATCAATCCTGATTTCAATTTTATCGCCAATCTGTTCAGCTGTAATTTTCTGCTGGGCAATAGATTCGCCGGTCAGCATAAATAGCAGAGAAATCACCAATACAATTAATCGTCTCCTCATGATGTAATAAATTAGGGTATTAATGCAGCAATTTTCTTTAAGTCTTCCTCTGCAATGGGATTCTTCTGGTTCAGAAAATCATTGATCAAAGTTGTTTTAGCAGCAATCTCCAGCAACTCAATCCTGTCAAATGCCTCTAATATATTGGTGCCGGTCGAGAGTACACCATGGTTATCCATCAACATCACCCTGTACTTTTTGGCCGCCTCGCCAACCTGATCGGCAAGGCTTTTTGTACCCATTGTGGCATAACCGACCCGGCCCGGCTCACGAAGCAGGGCGTACAACTCACTCAGCATATCAGTTGAGATGGCTTTATCAGTAGAGCTAAAGGCAGTTGCAGTCACAGGGTGTGCATGTATAATTGCTTTTACATCCGCGTTATTCTTATAAATTGCCAGGTGCATATCCATCTCAATGGTGGGAGTCAAATCCGGTGTCAGATTCTCCCCATCCATGGTCATGATCACAATCTGTTTGGCCTTTAGCCGTCCCTTGTCCAATCCCGACGGGGTCATGAGCACATGATCGTCACACAACATACTGATATTGCCTCCTGAGATTGTGGTCAGGCCTCTTTCATAAAGACGGCGCATATAATCAGCTACTACTTTTTTCCCTTTTTTCATTTCCATTATTAGAGGTTTAATTAAGCACCTGAATAGTTACCTCTCCCATTAACCCGGAAGAGATAAGTTGCTCTTCAGGAGTGATATGATCAACAAGCACCCAGGTTGTACGTTGTTCCTCCGGAAGCTCCCTGTCGCCTGTTATCCTGTTACGCCAGACATTGACAACCTTTACTTCCAGCGAGTTCTCTCCATCCACAATGGCCCCGGAAACATTCAGGCGGTAGGGTGCCATCCATGTGGTCCCCACCTCTTTTCCATTGAGTGTAACAGTAGCCATCACTCCTACACGGCCAAGATCAATGAAAACATCCTGCGCTTCTGACTGCTCAAAACTGAATTTTGTATTATAATTTGCAGTTCCTGAGAAATATTTCAGGAGATCATTCTCACTTGTTATCCAGTCTGAAAGCTCTTTTGTGGTAAATCCCCCGGGGGCGGTTCCCCTGCTTTCAAAATTAATATCCCATTCCGCATTAAGTGTCTGAACCACATTATATTCCGGCGAGTTCTCCCCATATCCCTCTTCAACACCATCATTGGTCAGATTGGTAAATACCACAAACCAGCTTCGGTCAGCTTCCATGCTTAAAGGTATCACAGTTCTGCCATTTTCAACGCTATATTCATTGATCATGCGCATCTCTCCTGTTACAGCATCCCATAACTGGGGCTTTAAACCCTCTACCCTGAATGACGGGCTGATATGAATCTCTTTGCCGCTCTGGTTGGTCATGAAATAGATATCCATCCCTTTCAGGCTGCGGTGCGTCCATAACACATCACCCTCAACTTCCACATCTTTTTTAATATCAAAATGATCAAGGGCATCCTGGAGGGGTAACCCTTCCACCACCGCTCCTTTTCCATAGGCTTTCACCTCTTCATCTCCAGCCCATAATTTTTCAGAAATCGCCTCCACCTGTTGATCACACTGTGGATAATTCTGAAGACTGGGCGAAGTTTTCGGAGCCTCTCCATAGATGATCCCGCCTTCAGAGACCAGTTGCTCAAGCCTGGAAATAGTCAAAATAGCTTTTTCCCTGTTTAAACCATGTGTTGTGACGGTTAAATTCAGTGCTGAACCAGGCGTTGCTTCCCGGAACTCTGTTATCATCGGGCTGGTGAATGTTGACATGCAGCACATGATGATTAATGCCCTCAGTCAGACTCCAGTCACCCCGCTTTTTCAACATGGCAGGATGACGAACATAGGTTCGGTATTTCGCTGTAAAACACTCTGCTGATGTAGTAAGCTTTCCGTAGATGTGGGCGGCTGAGGAAGCTGCTTTACACTCAATATCACCCAGCGTTCCTTCGTTCCAGTACTCTCCACCCACAAAATCCGATTGTCCGCCATACATCAGAAACTCCGAAGGGTAACCCCAGTGCCCGTAGTTCTCCAACCACAATTTGAGACCGTTTTCATTGGCAATTTCACGCAAACCGCCGGTGTATTTGTAGGCTACATCGTCAGCCACAGCACGTCGAAGGTCCCATAAAAACCGATCCGATTCGGCAATGCTTCCTACGATACGGCCAGAAAATACAGGCAGGTATTTTTTGGGATTATATCCATATCGCTCCTCGAAGCTCTGTTCAAAACCATCGGTCCAGTTTTGAGATCCCATCTCGTAACTATCTGCAATCACATATTTAAAGGCACTTTTACTCTCCTCAGGGATTCGTTTCAGAAACTCGCCAATGAACTGTTCAAAATGGAAGCGTATCAACTCCCGGTTAGCTTTATCCACTTCATACCCTCGCCCCTGTGGTGCAGAGGGGTGGTTTTCCGTACCCGTTGGCGTCATGCCAAAACGCATCACCGTCCATTCGCCTTCAGGGGCATCCCATACCAGCTGGCCTGATTCATCCATTTGAGCGGAGATATCCACTACGGCATCTGCAGCCATCACCACCTTTTTCTCCTCATATTCAGGTAAGGTTTTCCACGAATATGAATCAGGTTCCGGTTGGGGAGTGGGGTGCATTCTACCCAGGGTCTTGCCAAGGTAGTTTTCCAGGAGTGCCGTTTCAGATATCCTGATTTCAGAAAAACCGGAGCTTGCTTTCTCTTCAGAATCATCGGCTACAGATACCTGAACATCTTTACAAACCAGTCTAAACTGATCGCTATTTACAGGAGGAAATGAGATGGCCAGGGGTCCATACGGAATCGGCCCCACCTGCCCTCTGAAATCACGACGGTCAAAATCAAACTGCTTAACTGTCACAAATTTATCATCCACCATGGCCTGCAATTCGCAACTGGCTATCAAATTGTTTTTGCCGGGAAGCAGGGTAATACTTCGTGCAGTGATTGACTGATTTGAGCTATACTGAAGGTGTATTGCGTCTGTGAAAACTCAACCCCGGTTTCCGGGTTTCCGTCAAGCAAAGCCTCTGCATGGCTCATATCAGGCTTTACAGCAATAGTTGAATTTGAATTGTTTAAGTAGATCTCCTCCCGTCTATCTTTTGGAAATGCCAGTACATACAGATCCTGGAACTCGGCTTCAGGCTGAAGCAGCTCTATCTCCACCTTTTTTCCACCCTCAACAACTGCCTCTGAATAGACCAGGTGACGCATGGCTTTCTCACTGGAAATCCATGGTCCGCCAGACATACTCCATCCCGGACAGTTAAAGGAACCAATATCCACACCAATACGTTTCCCTTCGTTTACTGCATGCACCATGTGGTCCCACCAATCTTCACTCAACATGGGTACCTTCCCGTCTTTCAAAGCAGGATTAATGTTTCCAATAAAAGCAGCACCGATGCCTGCCTCTTTCATAGCTTCCAGGTCTTTGGTAATTCCCTCTTTCGATATGTCGTCACCAATCCAGTACCAGTAGCACCACAGCGTGTTGCTATCTGTGGGAGTAATAAAACCTGTCTGAATCTTATCAAAATCAGCGCTTGAAATCTCTTCCGGCCTGGTGCATTGTACAATTACCAATGCTGCCAGTAACAGCCATGCTGTAAGCTTTATCATAATCATTTAATCAGCTAATCATTTCTTTATTCACCAGGGAACGCGACTATTCGTCTCCCAAAAACACCCTTTGGATAGCCTCCAGATATCCATAACCATGCATGGTGCAGGGCATCAGGTAGCTGGTCTCGGTCCACTCGTTCCAGCTGTTGACTGTGATTAATGGGACCTGTCCGGGATGCTTGTCCACAAAATCTTTCGCCCTCCGCAATGCGGCTTCAAAGTTTTCCGGGTTGCTGTTTTTTGTAATGCCACCAACGTGGTTATACGACCTCGGACTGGCATCCCAACCCACAGATACCTGGGGGTAATATTTGGCTTCATAGTTATCGGAGACCCAGTTCCAAATCGTAACGGCATCCTCAAGCACCTCCTTATAATCCCGGTCAATCCCGGTCATATGGGCATACACATAATGGGTAAGTGAATTGATTCCCAATTGCTTAACAATATCTTTCTCAACGCCATAATTAACCTCCTCCTTGATGATATCCCTTTGTCCGTCCAATCTCAAAGAATATTGAAGTTCCAGACCCTTGTAGCCAGCCTTTTTCACCTCTTTCCTGAACCATTTCAGGGCGTCAATGGTTTGGTCTACACCACCCAAGCCCCCGATCAGATCATTTAAGGAGTAGATCATAAATACCGGTTTCTCATCGATGGTATAATAATTCGGTTGAGAGAAGTACTTTTCAATAAACCTATGGCAAATGATCTCAAATTCGTCCCTGTCAACTTCAGCGTTCCAGATATATTGTGATGGTTTTTCTCCCCTGGAAAATACAGAATCTGCACCGCGTTTGTCCCAGCCACGACCCACATCATGGTTGGCCCACATCAGGTAGAACTTCATCTTATCCTTGTTATTTGCCTTCAGAAAACCATCGTTCAAATGCCCTTCCAGAAAGGGCATGCCATCGTACCAGTACCAGTCGAAGATAAAGACATTGACACCATGGTCGGTGGCCGCCTTTATCTCCATGGCAGCCACATAGGGATCCGCTTCGTTGACGTATCCCCAGAGGGGAAAGCGCGGTTGCTCATGTCCCTCGAACTTGGGT
>JAAEOI010000283.1 GCA_024244665.1 Bacteroidota bacterium
TCCACCTTCAGTCCTCCTCCAAAATGACCCAGTAAATGAAAACTACCATTAGATCCGGCAGAGATACTGCTGAAGTATGAGCTGCCAGAACCACTGATGTTGCCGGTCCAGTCCCAACCTGCCACTTTGTAGTTGATATACTCCTGACCTTCCATGATCAGGTGAACTGTGTCAGAAACAAGTCGTTCACAACCGTTGAGTACCACAAAATAATATGCCCCGGTATCAGTCATTGTGGCTTGATCGATTGTATATATCCCCCTGAAAACATCGGGGATTAAGTTCCCGTTATGGTACATTTCATATACCAGGTACTCCAGGTTCGAATTCACATAAAACCACAGATTTACATTATCTCCATTCGAAGCATGTATCTCCGTAGCTGCCACATCGTAGATGTAGAGATTATCATAGAGTTTGCCTGATTCCACTTCAAGATTAATCACAATGCTCCCGTACCCATTGCTGATTGTACATTGATACTGACCAAAATCTTCTTCTGAAGTAATAGGAATGGAAAGTGAAGATGAGGGACCATCCTGCAATACTATACCATCCCTGGAAAAAGTGTACATAAGGAACGGGCCTGATACATCAGGCTGGATTTCCATCGTATCCCCAACGCAGGCAGAAAAAGTCTGTGGACTGCCATGTTCATTAGGCATATGACTAGTTTTGAATTCGAGAATCTCTTCTACATCCATTGCGCGCTGAAAGAGCCGGAAATCATCTATTAGGAACGATTTGCTCCCTGCTCCCTGATTACCGATTATTAGGGCGTTATCATCTTCCTTCATGGTGATTCCCGTTGCCGGAGCAGCCAGATCGGCTATACCATCCAGATATGTATTCAATTCCACACCGTTAAATGTTGCCGTAATAAGATGCCAGGCACCTTGTGTTAGGGTATAGGTTGAGATATGTTGATGAACCGTACCATCGGAAGCCGTGATGGCAAAAATGATATGCAGACCGGGATCAATGAATAATGCGTAGTTCCCAACGGAATCGGCCACGTGATCGGGTTTAGACAGTAGAGGCTCGATCATGTCAGGAATGGTATCGATCTTCAAAGAAAGAGCGATGGTGAGCTGATCCATGATATCCAGATCCGGATCTTCAGGTATCTCCAGATAACTGTCATCACCAGAGAATCTGGCCGA
>JAAEOI010000284.1 GCA_024244665.1 Bacteroidota bacterium
GAGTTTATCATTCCAGCTGGCACTTCGGACAGGAGAATGACTCCATAGCTCCCTTGAGTGCAGTCGCCTTTACACGAGGCTTTTTCACCCTTCAAGATATGAGCCTGACGGCACTGGATTACGAGGACGATGCCTCCTCCAGTAACCTCGGCATCAACATGCCTATTATCCCAGATGGGGTAAGATCCTTGGAGCCAGCGGAAGAGAGTGACTCTGACGAGGAGTCATATTACTCATGCTCGTCTCGACGAGCCTCCCTTGCTGGATCTTATCAACAAGCTCGCTCCAGGGACAGGATGTACATCACCGGTGCCACAGCACCGTCGAATCTGCAGATTAAAGATTCAAAATCTCCACGGAAAGAACAACGCCCAGTCCAACAAGTCAAGAAAATCATCAACCTGCTCCAAGGACCAACAATTATTGATGGAGAGGCATTCTTCCAATTGAGGCATCATGACATGGACATTATTGATGATTCTTCATCGACTGTCGACGACTATTCTTTCAAGGATCGAGCAGATAAGACGGAAGAAAGACAGCACCAAGGTGGTTCAGCAGCTTACACAGCCTACGTTACAGAAAACAGGGAACTCATTCCCTTCAACATGACTTTCTTTGGAAGAGGGAAGGTTCAAGGATCCGAACTGGATTACAATCAGTACGAAACACCAGGTTTCGCACCGACACGAGGGGACAAGCCTCTCGAGGATTTTCCTGATGAAATCCAGGCAGCAATCCGCTGGAATGAACATATTCTTGCTGAGAGGGAAAAAGGGAATTTCCCCCTGGATGATCCTTCAGATGAGACCATACATCATCACAATGATGTTCTCCTCCATTACTGGTTACGCACAGGTCTGTTGCAAGAAAACTCAGGCAAATGGCGCAGTTGGTACCAGTACCCACAGCATGAGAAAAAGTACTTCTGGGGACCTCTGTTCCGGTACGTGGGTAACCCTAAGATTTTTGGGCAACATTACCTCCTAGTCAATGAAAAGAACTTTCCAGGGATGATCTGCAAGGCAGAGACAATCATCTCCCAAGCTGAATCACCTATTCTTCACTACCTACTCCAGGGAACCAAGGGTAATTCCTATCCTACTGCAGTCAATTATCAGATCGCTGGTAGTACCAGGCTTCCTGCAGACACTACACCATCTCAATGGTCCAAGTTTGTTGACACAGCAACTGAGATGTGGAGGCTAGGAAAGTACGGGATCACTCCAACTGGTTTCCCTGTTCAAACGAATGCCATAGTGCTTCATCATACTGGTTGCACTAATCCTTTCGTGGCAGGTTTCTTCAACCTTGGTGAGCTCCAAGGTACTTTCTACGTTGGTGGCAACTACAAGGTGCCTCAGCACCTGACGAATGTACCCTACTACGATGA
>JAAEOI010000285.1 GCA_024244665.1 Bacteroidota bacterium
CATATTCTGATTCCATCCTGGTGATCTTTTCGGTAGTTTCTTTATTGAAAATAGAATCCACATTCGCTTTTACCTGTTCATGATACAGGAGAGCTTTTTGGAAATTGCCTTTCTTCTTGTAAATTCTGTATAAGCCGGCTGATGCATCTCTCTTGTGTTCCCTTTTTCCGGTTGACTCGGTCATATCCAATACCTCCAGATACATAGCCATTGCAGCTGATGTATTTCCCTCTTCTTCATCCATTTCAGCCAAATTAAGGAGGCTTGATGACTTGGTCTCAATACTCCCGCATATCTCAGAATATCGAATAGACTCATACAAATAGTATTTTGCAGAGTCGAATTCTTCAATTTGCTTATATAGAGTCCCAAGCCCCTTTGTAGGTAAGTACAGTTGGCAATCCAGTTTCCTGGACATTCCTAAATTCAATGCTTCAAGGTAGTACTTCTTTGATTCCTCTGTTTTACCAAGTTCGGAATAAATTGCCCCCAAATTGCTGAGAACTGTAACCAGCTCCGTTTGATTATTTTCTTTGCGATTTAACTCTGCTGCTTTCAGAAAGTACTCCAGTGCTTTTTCATCATTATCCTGATTTGCATAAACGATGGCAATATTACAAACAGCTGCCCGGTAAGTAGAAGGGTCCTTATCTTGGGACAGGTTGAGTACCTTCAGGTAGTAATCTACTGCAGTGGCATAATTGCCGATATCAGCATAAATAATCCCCAACAAATTGTAGGCATGAAAATTATCTTCATGGGCGCCTTCGCATTTTTTTGCATATTCCAGGGCTTTGGTATTGTCACCAATCATGTTATAATAGAAAGCTGTGGCTTTCAGGGAATAACACTTTTCTTCTGCATCAATGACAGGCTCGTTGGCTTTATCTGCCATATTATAGTAGTAAAGCGCTGAATCCATAGCGGAGGATCTGTAAAACAGGTAAAATGTTCCAAGATGATTAGCTTCAGTAATAATTTCCCTTTTAAAGCCATGTTTAATAGAGGTGTTTAGGGACTTCTTAAAAAAAAATATCGAAGAGTCCAGGCTTTGAACCTTCTTTTCATTGTAGAAATTCGCTTTATTATCATAAAGTTTCACAAGCCCTTTATAGTCATTAATACTTTCAGCAAGGGATATTCCCTCATCCAACAACCGTGACCCTTCCCCCTCAAGATCAATGTATCTAAACTCGTTGAAAAGCACATTAAGTAAACGGACCCTGCTGGTATCTTGTCCTGTTTTATCGAGCTCAAGCCGGAGGCTATCGATTGTTGCATTTTGGGCAATTAAATCTGCTGCTGTTGATACTATTATCAGAATGCTGATGAATAATTGTATTTTTTTCATTTCGCGCTAATTTAGTTTATCAGCAATTGCATTTTAGCAATATCTAGGAAGTTAATAATAGTTTTCCAATGCTCCAGTCCTTGAAAAAGTGTTTAAGGACCATTGATGGATCACTCCATTGATGAAATCAGGCTGCTGTCTGTTTTGGAAAGAATCAGGCAGGTGAAAAGCGCTACTGACAATTCGCCTCATTCATTTGTTGCCCTAAAAACGAACAATATTCGAAGATCCTACAACCGGAAAATCCCTGAATTACGCGAGCACATTCCTCGAAGCTCTTCTTCGGGTAAGCGCACACTGGATGAATTCCGACAAAGATACAGGGGATTCAAGGCAAAGCGATTGCTTATTTAGACTGAATTTAACTTAAGCTTTCAACTGACTTTTCTATTTTAGATTATCTGGTTTATACTTAAATTTGAAGTCAGTTTTAGTAAATCTATTTAAATTCTATTACCATGAAATTTAAGATATTAAGTGTTGCAGTTTTACTTGCTGTAGGTGTTGTAGCTGTAAAAGGTGTTGCAGTTGAGAAGGAAAGCTTCAAGGTTTCAGGCAAGTGTGGTATGTGTGAGACCCGCATTGAGAAGGCCGCTTTGTCGGTTAGAGGTGTTGAATCGGCCGATTGGGACAAGGAAACTGGAAGCATTGAAGTTGAATATGCAAAGAAAGCAAATGCGGACAAGATTCAGAAAGCCATTGCCACCGCCGGTCATGATACTGAATTATACAAGGCAAACGACAAGGTTTATAACAAGCTGCCTGGGTGCTGCAAGTATGATAGGGCAGGGGCCAAGTCCTCCGCCTGTTGTTCAGATTCGGCCTCAGATTCGGCTAAAGGATGCGGCTCATCAGCGGCAGCCTGCGGCTCGGCCAAGGAGAAGTCCTGCCCTGAAAAGAAATAGGACCTCTATTCTTAGTGAGTTGTTAAATTTGACGATGCTTTATTATCTCAGATGTGGGGTGAGGGATGTAAGTAAATGTATTGAAAAATGCAGTAACAATTACTGACCACTTCGATCCGATTCTGGTTGATCAGGTCAATCCAATAGCATATAATTTGCATGAGAAGCCTTAGGCGGCTTCAGGACAAGGTGTTATTGACGAAAGTGATTATACCCCTTATTATAGAAATGATAGAAATTATTTATGACTGCTGCTATGTGGAGAGTTCGACTCCCAGAATCAGAATGTCATCGATTTGTTCCTGACCAGCCCTCCATATCTCATGTTCCTCTCTCAGAATGGATTTTTGTTCTTCCAGGGGCTTGTGATAAATTTCTTTGAGCAACTTCTTGAATCTTACTGATTTGAAAGTTTTCCTTTGTAAACCTCCAATCTGGTCAACATATCCGTCGGTGAACAGATAGATAATATCATTTTCCTTAAAGGGAACCTCTTTGTTGCTAAAAGACACCTCTTCCTCCTCATAGATACCGATGGGCATCCGGTCGCCAATAATTACGCTGAGTTCGCCCTCACTGATCAGGTATATCGGTCGAAATGCACCTGAGAATTGTATCATTCTGAGCTTAAAATCGACCACACACAAAGCCATTTCCATACCTTCCTTTGCCTCGTCTCTTTGCCCGGTCTGACCAAGTGCATTTATGGTTTTCTCACGAAGTTCATTTAATATATCATTGGCTCGCAGAGTGTCCGAATTGCTTACAATTTCATTCAGAAAGTTTATCCCCAGAATGCTCATGAAGGCACCAGGCACTCCATGTCCGGTGCAATCGGCCACGGCAATGATCAACCTGTCGCTTTTATTTGATACCCAGTAGTAATCGCCACTTACGATATCCTTGGGTTTATTCAGGACGAAATGGGACGGCATTAATTTGTCCAGCACCTCCGATTTAAGCATTAAGGCCTTTTGAATCCGGCTTGCATAATGTATGCTATCGGTAATGTTCAATCTTTGTTGTTCGATCTCCCGGGTTCGCTCCATCACTTTCTGCTCAAGATTCAGTTTGGCATCTTCCAGGTAATTGATCAGGTTTCTGTTCTGGATTTTCAGGTTATAAACCTCCATAGCACTATCTATGTTCAGTTTCAGATCCTCCCTGCTCCAGGGTTTGGTCACATACCGGTATATGTTCCCCTTGTTGATGGCCTGGATGATAGCATCTTTATCACTAATTCCGGTCATGATCATCCGCATGCAATCGGGATAGAGGATCAGGATCTTTTCCAGGAATTCAATCCCGCTCATATCCGGCATTCGCTGATCCGTGATTACCAGCTGAATGGTTTTTTGTTCCATTGTCTCCAACCCGGCCCCACCCGAAGTTGCAGTATAGATGTGATAATCCTGACTGAAGGTAGATTTAAAACTGATCAGGTTTTGCTCTACTTCGTCGATGTAAAGTATCGAGTATATAGGATTAGTAAAAGTCAACGATCACGCTTTTTTGGTCAGGTTTGTCACCGATAAAATTACTCATTACATACGTATTATCATTCCATCTTCCAGTCTATTTGCGTGGGCCGGTGAAAACTCAGCAACAAAGACTTTCCCATCCAATGATATTTATTCGTCATTCCCTGTTTAATTTACTCATGTGGGAAACTATGTTTTCAAATGTTCTGAGGAATACAGCCAGGTCATCGCCCGGAATAGCCCCCAACGCTTTTGAGTAATAGTCGTCGTTGCCAATATTAATCTGATGACAGACATTTATCCCTGTCTTAGTTAATTTCAGATTTGTAGTTCGTCGGTTCTCTTTGGGAATGCTTCTTTCGACCATCTTTTTTGTGACCAGATTTTCTACTGTTCTGCTGGCTGCACTTTTATCGACAGAGAGTTGTGCGGACAACTGGTTTAGGCTGATGTTATCTGTTTTGGATAGCTCCATGAGTGCATGGCACTGGGAGAGTGTTACTCCGCAACAGCAACTGGAATTGTTCTGGCTACCTAATTCTCTTTCAAATATTCTTAAAATCTCTCTGAATTTTCTTACGACTTTCTGATCCATAATAAGAATTAAACCTTGATTCCAGCTTGTTCTATTCGATAGACAAGGAGCGTATTTCCATGGCGAATGATCAGCATATCTTTGAAAAATACGGGTATGGCAAAATGTTCTCCGGTGCCTTTAGATATCCTGAACTCATGAAGAAGGCTTAGTTTTCCATCGTTTATGGACATAATTCCACAATGCCCTTTTTGATTGTAAGTGATCAGCAGATCGTTTGCTCTGGTGATCGCCCCTTTACCGAACCTGATCTTTGACTTAATGCCTCCCGTTTTTGTGTCCACCGATACATAGGAGCGTATGTCCTCGGCAGACCCAACCAGGTAGTCCTCTAATAATTCAAATCCTCCGAAAAAGGAGTTGAGATGGGGATTTCTCCAACTCTCCCTGATCGATTTTCCATCGTGGGACAAGTCAAAGGCAAAGGCTCCATTGCCCGGTCCTGCTACAATGTAAATTCTTCCTTTGCTATAAACAGGCTGATTGCAGGGTAATTCACCTTTGAAATTCAGATCGGAGGTCCACAGAATCTCCCCTGTACGAGCATCCAATCCCAGGAAAGTAAATTCGGAAAATGTCATTAGAATTTTCAGTTCCCCCCTGTTGACCACCAGGGATCTTCCATAACCAGCAGATTCACCTACTCCGGCGGATGACCAAAGGAGATCACCACTGTATTTATCCAGGGCCACAATATTGTTTTCCTTCCCTCCCGGAGAACAGAACATCTGATCGCCGTCTATCAGAACCGGCATGGAGTACCCATAGTTAACATTTTGTCCTCCCAGATCATTGATTAAATCAAGGTTCCAGATTTGTCTGCCCGAAGCTGCATCATAGCAGGTGAGGGTACCATGTCCGGAGCAGACATAGACTCTCGTTTGATCCACCACTGGCTCAGCCCTTGATCCTCTGAAGGACTTGGTCCATTCCGGACCATAGCACTTTTTCCATATTTCATTGCCCTCCCAGTCAAATGCCATAATATAACCCAGGCTGTTTGTCTCACCGGTTAAATAGATCAGTTTTTCTGTGACCGCGGGAGAGCTGTATCCGTTCCCCACACCTTCGATTTGTAAATTAATTTCCCAGACAGGAGAATCTTCTTCCGGGCCGGGTGAAGGAAGGGAGGAGGAGCCAATAGCCAGTGAAGCGTGGGTGAGAATAACAGTGGACCAAATCAGATTTGGCGACCACTTGCTTTTACATTCAATCATAGTCTTCTGAACGGATGCTATTTATTATTCGTATTTTTTCAGAAGTGCTTTCATCTCCTGGGGATCCTTAAGACCCGCTTCCAGTTTGCACTTCTTCCCGGATTTTTCCTGAACGAACACGTATGCCGGGATTCCCCTGAATTGGTTGTCTGTTAATTCAGCAAGCAGTTCCATGGTCGAATAGGTGTTTCCATCCCTCTGGAGTTCTCCGGTAAATTCTGCATCAAGTTTTACAGGGATAAAATTCTCGTTCAGCATAGTCACTACTTCATCATTGGCAAATACTTTGGTATCCATCCGTTTGCAAAGATGACACCAGCTGGCATACACAAAAACCATTAGGGATTTTTCTTGTGCTTTTGCTAGCACCTGTGCTTCATTCCAATCATACCATATAAGCTCTTCGGCCTGGCTAAAACTGCTACACAGAAGAGAAACTAACAATATCAACGCAACTCTTTTCATGATAATCGGGTTTTATTAATATAATAATTGACACAGTCAACAGTTGCAATATACAATTATATATACATGTGGCAACTGAAAAGTCAGACTATTAGGGGAGTAGTTGGTTTCTGGGGGTAAACAACAACAATTAGTCAGTATAACGACTTAATTGCCATCAGTAAGATTTTGAAATGCTTACGAACCAAAACAAAATCTGGTACAGGAAACGAAACGGGTTCAGGTTTAGGACTGCTTCTGTCAGCGGTTGAAAGATCAGATTGATTGACGGGTAGGTAATGAAAATTTGAAGCTACTCCCTTTCCCCAGCTCACTTTCTACCCAGATCTTTCCTTTATGCATTTCTATAAACTCCTTGCACAAAATTAAACCGAGTCCTGTCCCTTTTTCATTTTCTGTGCCTGGTACTGATACTTTATCACTAAGTTTGAATAAATTCTGCAAGCTTGCCTCATCAATGCCAATACCACTATCGCAAACCGTGATAACTGTAGCATCCGGGAATTGCTCTTCTTCTATGGAAATATTTCCATTCCTGTTCGTAAATTTTATAGCGTTGGAGATCAAATTGCGTAGTACAGTACTAACTATGTTTTTATCAGCATATACCATAAATGAGCTCGAGATATTATGTGTAATACGGATGTTCTTTACTTTCGCCATATTTTCAGACAGGCTGACCACATCATATATCATCTCAGCAAGATTAAAAAGATGTGGTTCAAATTTAATTCTTCCGGTTTGAGATTTTGCCCATTCCAGAAGGTTTTCCAAAAGGCTAAAAGTGTTTTTGGCTGCTTTATGAACATTGGTTACCATCTGCTCAATTTCACTAATAGTTAAGCCGTGGAGTTTGGTCATCAATAATTCTGAAAACCCCAGGATGGCGTTAAATGGAGTCCTGAGGTCGTGGGCGATAATGCCAAAAAACTTGTCCTTTGCTGCGTTCAGTTCAGCGAGCTGCTGATTTTGTTTCGCAATCTCTTCTGTTCGTTCTTCGACTATTCTTTTTAGAACTATCTGGCGCTTTTCCAATTGGCCAACGCGTATCATAAAAAACAAATATGCAAGTAACAAAACAAACAGAACTGCTGCAATTTTGAAAATAGTTGTTTCGTACCAGATTGGCTCCACATAAATTGAGAGACTGTCTCCCGTTTCATCCCAAATACCATCGTTATTCGCAGCCAACACCTTGAAAGTATAATATCCAGGAGGAAGATTGGTATAAGTGGCCAACTTGTTATTGTAATGCGTTTCAGTCCAGGAGTTTTCATATCCAACAAGCCTGTACTTAAACCGGACTTTTTCACTTGCCTGAAGGCATATTGCTGTATAATTAAAGGTGATGCGTTGTATTTCGGATCCAATCCGGATCTGGTTTCTTATATCAATAGAGACGTCATCAGTATACAAAGCCTCGATATGAGTCAGGGGTGGTTTTGTATTATACACTATTTCATCTGGATTCACCATAATGATACCGTTCAGGGCAGGAATCCAGATATTTCCATTGTTTGTTTTAATTGACTGTGCAACAGGCGTAATCCCTTCTGAAGGAACACCATCAAATTTGTCGAAAACTGTGCATTTAATTTTGTCGATTTTTCCTGCTGCAAAATCGTTCAGCATGTTCTTGCTCACCATCATCACTCCCAGAGGATAAGGTAACCAGAATGAGCCAGTGTTATCTTCAATGATATCATAGGTTTTATTACTTGACAATCCGGAAATTACATTGTAATTGGTAATTGAATCCTTGTATATCCGACTCAGGCCCAAACTGGTCGCAAACCACATAACATTGGCCGAATCGGTATAGGTATTGAAAACAACATCGCTGATTAAGCCGGTTTCGCTTGAAAATACTTTCATTACCTCATCGTTATGAAGTATGCTGACTCCTCCGTTGGCAGTGGCAACTATCAGATTGCCGACATTATCCTCTTCAATAGACATAATAAGATTCTCGCCCAGACCCGAGGTGTGATCAATTATTCTGGATACCACTTCACCCTGCATTTTAATTAAGCCAACGTCTCTTGTACCCACCCAGATATTGTTGTGTTTGTCCTCATATACCAGGCGGATCAGTGATGAGGGATAAGCATTTTCCGTTCTAAACCATTTCTCTTCGCCCGATGGGCTGATTTTGAGCAATCCCTTGTAAGTACTCAGCCAAAGGTTATTTTTGCTGTCGTTAAAAATATGACGTAACCGTACCCCCTTTAGAGAGCTTTTTATTCGTAACTCATCAACTTTGTCATTTGCTATTTTCTGTATTATGCCATCTTCAAATACGACCAGGATCTCGTTGGGATTATATTCGCACACTGCATTTACAACCCTCGCCTTCATTCCTGTTTTATAATCATAAACTGCAAATTTCACCTTTGTGAGGCGTACCAGACCTCCGTGGAATGGCAAGAGCCATATATTGTTTTCAAAATCAATAAGAATCTTTTTTATATGATTGACTGGTAATCCATTCTCAACAGTAAATTGTTCAATTTCACCGGTAGGGATATTTTTCTTGTACAATCCGTTTGTAGTTGCCAGCCAGAAATTTCCGACGTTATCATTTGCGATATGCCTGATATAGATTTCATTGAAGTCTGTATCTTGCTGAAACCCATAACCATCATAGTAATAGAGGCCAGATTGAGTGCCTATCCAGAGAATATTATGTTCATCCACCAGAAGTGTCATTACAAGATCGTTTTCCATGCCGTTCTGGCTGGTGAAGTGTTTTAGTCCTTTGTCCGATACTTGAAACAGCCCTGAGGATGTACCAATGTAAAGGTTGTTAGATCCATCCTCAACTATAGAATTAATCTCAATATTGGTGAATGAGGTGTCAAAATCCGGAAAATGTAAAGAGTGATCTTCGTAGTAATACACATGGTGAAGTGCATCCGAAGCTAAAATTTCATGGGGTTTTTTGCTTTTTGAGAATAATCCGTCTTTATATAGGTAGACTTCATATTCAGTGTCAATCTTTAATGTGCTGTCTTTCTCCTCCGCAATTGAGGTAAAAGTATTGTCTGAGAACACAGGGGTGTTATCTGTATTATGCACAATAAAAGCAGAACCATCAAAACGGATTATTCCCTGATAGCTTGTCATCCAGAGATAACCTTTGCTTGATTGGATAATACCGGTCAAATCGTTTGCAGGCAGTCCATCTTCAGTGGTCCAGTAATCTATTTTGAATTGAGTAGCCAGTGTGTCTGTGGACAGATAATCAGTCGAAGTTTGGGCATATAGAACATTAAACCAAAGACTAACAAAACCTGAGATGAAAATGACTAATAAAGAATTCATGGCAAAGCCTCGCATGAGTGGTGCAGATTTTTCGTTGATTTCCGGGATCAAATTTGTTCAAAAGTAACAAATAGATATTAATACTCCCTATCATTGTTAAAGGAGCCTGTGCGTGCATTCAGGAAAGTACTCTCAAAGTAATTTGTATGGATTTCCAACTTGCGTTTGAAGAGCAAATTGAATAATTTGCATGATGTTTTCATCTAAATTGATTCTCCATGAGCAGATTATTCACCCTTCTATCTTTGATACTGCTTATCTCCTGTACCCAACGAGAAACAAAGTTCCCTGTTTATGCCTGGATGGGAGGACTGGGAGATTCCGGTAATGAGCAGATCAGGGCAGAATTTGCAGAGCTGGCAGACAGGGGTGTCACCGGCCTGATGTATAATGGTGGACATGCTCAGGAGACCTACCAGCGGGTGGGCAGGATTGCAAAGGAGGCAGGACTGGAATTCCATGCCTGGATCCCCACTATGGTGCAGGGCAGAAATCCGGAACTCCCTCCGGAGCTGTATGCGGTGAACGGTCTGGGCGAATCGGCTTTTGATAAACCCGCCTATGTGGAATATTATAAATTCCTTTGTCCCGGTCGGGAAGAGGTAAGCCATTTTCTTGCAAGCTTGTATGGTCGTATTGCAGAGCTTCCGGAAGTGGATGGCATTCACCTTGATTATATCCGCTTCCCGGATGTGATCCTGGCGGAGGGCCTCTGGGATAAATATGATCTGGTGATGGACCGTGAATATCCCCGGTTTGATTACTGTTACTGTGATTTTTGTGTGAACGGGTTCAAAGAAAAGAACGGGATGGATATCAGTTGTGAGGAGGATCCTTCACAGGTGGAAGCGTGGAAACAGTACCGTTATGACCTGATCACCGTCATCGTTAACCGGCTGGCCGATACGGTACATGCCAGGGGGAAAACAATCAGTGCTGCCGTTTTTCCGGGTCCTCATTCCATTGCCCTGAAAATTGTACGGCAGGAGTGGGATAAATGGAACCTGGATGCATTTTACCCCATGAACTACAATGATTTCTATCTGAAAGGCACCCAGTGGATAGGAGAGGTCTGCCACGAAGGGGTTTCGGCCATTAACAACAGGGTGCCCCTTATCAGCGGCCTGTTCATCTGTCCGCGGCCGGAACTTAAAAGTGAGGAACCGGATCCTGAGAACCATGGGCTGGTTCCGGAGGAACTTAAGGATGCCATTCGTGAATCCATGGATAATGGAGCAGCCGGGATATGCCTGTTTACGCCTGGAAGGATGACAGAGGAGCATTGGGAGGCTTTTGAAGAGGTGGTTTTTGTGAAGTAAACAGTATGGAACTGCTAATTCCGCACCCGAATGAAGAATTAGCAACACTTTCTCCTGCCTGAGTGGATCAGATCCTTACGCCAAACACACAAACATCATCTATCTGTTCATTGCTCCCACGCCATTTATCAAAAGCATCTTCAATCAACTTCTTCTGATCATCCATTGATTCCGACTGAACAGACAGGAGTAGTTTCTTAAAGTTTCGCGTTTTGAATTTCTTACGTTTTTTACCTCCAAATTGATCTACAATGCCGTCAGAAAAAATATAAAGGGAGTCGTGATCCTTCAGCTCTATCAAATGGTTGGTAAATTGCTTTTCTTCCCAGTGTATACCTATCGGTTGCGTATCTCCTTTAATTGCATATAATTCGTAATCATCATTCTCAAAAGATGAATAAGGAATACTTTCTGCTCCTGCTAATGGCTCTTTCTTCCTGAACAGAAACAGAGGTCTGTCAGCACCGGCATACTGAAGCTCTTTATTCTCCTTGTCAATAATTGCTATTGCCATATCCATTCCGTCCTTTTGATCGTTTACAGATCCTTCCTGAACGAGTATTTCTTTCACTTTGTTTCTTAAATGTCCCAGGATCACACCCGGCTGTCTGATGCCGAAAGTTCTGAATTGCTCATTCAAAAGCGTTACTCCTAACATACTCATTAGTGCACCCGGCACCCCATGTCCGGTACTATCTGCGACGATGATTACTTTAAAACCATCTATCTCTCTTACCCAGTAAAAGTCTCCGCTTATTATATCTTTTGGTTTATAAATCGTGAAATAGTCAGACAGGATATTATCTAAATATGGTGGAGACGGAAGAACAGCTGACTGAATCCTCTTTGCATAAGTGATACTGTCAGTAATCGCTTGCTTTTGCTGAAGAACCAGCAGATGCTGTTTTCTGAATTTTTCTTCAGCTCTGACACTTTCTATGGCCCTGGCAATATGGTCCGAAACGAATACTAATAACTCTTCATCTTTAGTAGAATATACATCTACATCGTCATAGCACTGGACAGCCATCACTCCAATAGTATTTCCAGAAAGTTTCAGTGGGACACCCAGCCAGGAGGTTGATTGGGAACCAAAAAGTGTTATTTCGCCCGATTCATATAAAATGTTCATTTCCTCATTGGGAAATCTAACGGGAAACCCTGTTCTTCTTACATAGTCGGTAAGCGTTCCGCAACAATCATACAGCTTCACATCTAATGATTCGTCATAGCCGGTGTTCACTCCGGCGGTATCAATGTTGTCACATTCATCTACGAAGTAGGGGAAGAAATACTTATTGGAGGATTCCTCATACAGACCAATGAAGAAATTCCTTGCAATTACCAGATCAGCGAGTATGCCATGTATGGTTGCGGCAAATTCTTCAATGCTTTTTGCAGTATGAGCTTCTTCAGAAATCCTCAGAAGAGATTCCCATTTCTTATCATTATCCTGATATTTATCAATTTCGTCGGGCGTCACCATTAGAATTTCGGTAAAGATAAATTAAAAAAATCAGTAGTGATCTTTCCTTGTCCCATTCAGGACACACTCACTATATCCCTTTATAAAAAAGAGTAATTTTATGAGAAATTTTAAGATGGCCTACAAATCATCAAATTTTAAGTCTGTAAGTCCAATCTCTCCTTCGTGTAAAAAGACGATGTACAATTCATGTGAGGAGGCCGAAGAGATGATCCGGTATATACAGGAAAACCGAATTGCAAGAGATTTGCATGCATATAATTGCACCACCTGCGGTATGTGGCATTTAACCAGTAAAGCAAAATAGCAAATAATGGTATGCGTGGATATTCCCTACGGCCCCTTTTTATAATTCTCATCCCTGAAGAACAGCTGACCCTTGGTAAGCCAGGAGATTCCGAATGAAAGAAGCACAATGGATTCCAGCCAGAAAACCGGGTCGAGGCGTTTCAGACCGGGGTAAAGATTACCCAGAAACCACATGTAGGAAATGATCAGGAGCAGTGAAATTGTCATTATGCTTCCGCTGATGTAGTAGACCATGTTCCGCTTTTTCTTCTGGCGTCCCATGAACATCTTTTCACCGGTCACCATGTCCATATGGGTCTTGGGGAAAAGCAACAGAGAGTATACGATAAGGGTGAAGAAATACAATAGTGCACTTATGTTGTGCAGTTTGCCCACCAGGGGATCCTGCGTTGATGCCGGGAACAGGCAAGTCTGGTTGGCAGTGCTGATAGTGCAGGGCAGGAAGGCTACTCCAAGGACGGCAATGCATCCCAGGGTGCCGGCAACGTTGTCCATCCAGTCGTGCCCCCTGTAGGCGAACAGGAAGAGGGCTACCGCGCAATTGAATCCCACGAAGATGTTTCTCATGTTGGTGTGATAATAAGTGCTGATAGACGATTGGACCTCTTTGCAACCTCCGAACTGGAATGACCCGGCCAACAGGATCAGGGGAAGGGTGATTCCCAGGATTCCTATGACCCGTCTCATGGTATAATAGGAGATGATCTCGGGTGGTTTGTTCATGCGAGGATGCTGATCAGAGTTTTCCATGATCCTGGATATTTCATAAATATTGAAATCACCCAGTAATATACAGATTTAATGAATGCATGCTGTGCCGGGACAGGATAACAAACTGCAAATTCCTTACCTATCAATTTTCACCCCTGTCAGCTTTTACGATTCCTCCCACAACTTTCCTGCATCCGAACGGTTATTAGAAGCCGCATTGGAGTGTACAATAATGGGATAACCCTTCATTTCATTTTTTCCATCAAATGTGATAATCTGGATATTTGATCTTTTTTATTAATTTCGACAGCTATAATTCCATCTTATGAGATTATTGATATTCGTTTCCCTTGCTTGCGTAATCCTATTAACCCTGGTTGCTTGTAACAGTGCTGAAAACTGGAACCAATACCTGGGGCCCGACAGAAATGCTTCGCTTACAGGAGCCGGAATCGCAAGGGTTTGGCCTGAGGGAGGGCCTGCGGAACTCTGGTCTTTTAACCTTGGTGAAGGTTATGGCGGAGCTGCAATCTTTGAAGGGGAGGTGTTTGTGCTTGACCGGGAGAAGGGTGAGGCTGATATCATGAGATGCATCGACCTGAATACAGGGGAGGAGAAATGGAGTCACCGTTACCAGGCAAAGGGTGAGATCTCGTTTCCGGGATCCCGTGCTGTTCCAACTGTGGATGAGAATTATATATGGAGTGTTGGACCACAAGGGGATTTTTACTGTTTTGATAAGGCGAAGAGGGCACCTGTCTGGCATCACCAGATCGTGGATGAATTTGGTGGAAAGCCAACACAATGGGGAGTTTCCCAGTCACCTCTGATATACAAGGACCTGGTGATCGTTGCCCCGGAGGGGGACCAGGCCGGGGTGGTGGCATTCGGGAAGCACAATGGTGAGCTTGTGTGGAAGAGCCGGGCACTTAGCGGGTATAGTTACCATGTATCGCTGACACTCGCAAATTTTGGAGGGGTCGACCAGGTGATCATGATCAGTCCATACCAACGGGATGATTCAACCAAAGTCAATGAGGTGGTAGGATTTGATGCAAAAAGCGGGGAAGCGCTCTGGACCTACACAGGTCTCAAATCTTTTGCCACAATCACCCCGGCTACGGTAATAGATGAAAAACGTCTCTTTTTTACCGATTGCTCTTACAATGGGGTTTATGGACCGGTATCGATTTTGATTGAGGTCACCAGGGAAGGGGAAGAGTTTAAGGTGAAAGAGCTTTTCCTGACAGAGGAAGCAGGGTGCAAGATGCATCCGCCAATTGTGTTTGAGGACCACCTGTATCTGAACAGTACCGGCAGGCCCAACCAGATGGTCTGCATGACCATGGAGGGTGAGTTATGTTGGAAAGAGAAGGAAGCTCCCGGATTTGAAATGGGGGGAATGATTATGGTGGATGGACTGATCATTAATCAGAACGGGAAGAACGGGGATATTCACCTGATTCAGCCTTCACGCCTTGGATATGAGGAACTGGGGAAGGCATCCTTCTTCAGCCCGGGAAAGAACCAGGCATGGGCACCCCTGGCTTTTAGCAATGGAAAGCTTATCGTGCGCAATCTGGAAAAGATGGTGTGCGTGGACCTGGTAAATCCATCATAATCGTAATCTCACATGGCGATTTATTGCTCCGTTACTATTGGTTTTTTGAATCCCGCTAGCGCATTCCCCGAAGTTCTTCAATCCTTGGAGCACTGTCAGAACAGTCTGCGGAGACTATATGCCACCGTATCGGGCTGTTGGGAGTAAGTTTGTATTTACGCTGCCATTAAAAGGTTCAATGGGAGATTAAAACACAAGTTCTCAACCCCTTTGGGGTAAATGTAGTACTTCAGCCCCTCCCGGTAGAAGCGTACTAAAGTAAAAAGCCGAAAAGGGAATAAATCAGCAAAATGCTGTTTTATTCCCTACTTGATTAAAATAAGTTAAAGAGTGGTCGATTAAATGATTTTGACATTTACCGCGTTCAATCCTTTTGGACCTTCTTGTACATCGAAGCTTACTTGGTCCCCTTCATTGATTTCGTCAACTAATCCATTTGCATGCACAAATACATCTTTGTTACCTTCTTCTGGAGTAATGAATCCAAAACCTTTTGCATTATTGAAAAATTTTACTGTACCGTTGCTCATAACTAAATTTATTTTATTGAAATGCAAATGTAAGGTTTTATTATGAAATTGTATAACAGATATGTATAAAAGCAGCATGGAAATATCAGGAAGTGAAGAAATTTGTATGATTACAAGTCAATATCCGGAGGTTCGATTACTTATGTCGCCTACAATACACAGCATATAAGTGCTAATCGAATGGCTTGTGCTATGTGGTATTTTCTTGCTAGTAGTGCAGGTTGGGAGTAATAAGCTACTAAATTTCCTATTTCAATGGCTCGCCGCAATCAGGGCAATACTTGTATCCGACCTCTTTGTCAAATTTATGCCCGTTTGAACACTTAATAATTGGCTTCTCAGCGTTGACCTGGATTAAGACGCCATGTATTTTAGTATCCTTAGTAGCACTTCCCCAACAACCGCTTACCAGGAATTCAATGCTTTGAGTCTGTCCAATTCTAAGGTCCTCAAGAAATTTTTCATAGGGACAGTATAACTCTAAGATGATTTTGGTGCTATCCTGTTCATTTTCGGCCAGTATCAGATCTTGTTTGGCATTGATCTTTAACTTATCGTAAGATTGTGTCACCCTTACTCCCTTGTCTGTTAAAAGGTTCGCGACAGTTTTTGGATCATATGAATAACTCCAGCTCTTATTTTTACTCATATAGACATCAACTCCGGCTGATAGATTTTCCCCGGCAGGATAGTTGAAGAATTTTATAATGTTCGTTTCGTTAAGTCTGACTTTTTTACCCCACAATGACTTTGCCAGATTCTCATTAGTCCGAAGAACAATGCTTTCGTGAGCGCCAACACAATTCTTTTGTGCGCTTTCAATCATCAATTGGAGTTCCTCTCCGGTAATAACCTGAGAATAAGTTGTGAGCGAAACGCTTAGGAATAGCGAAACGCTCAGGAGTAACACAAAGCTTATATTTTTCATGATAAATGTTTTGGTTAAGAATAACTTTTACTGGTATTCAATGGCCTTCATATCCTTGAAAAAGACCCTTTCCAGCAGGGCTTCCTTTTTCGTTTCATAGTATTCGACAATATCGTGATCTTTGACGAATACACAATGGTCATCGGGAGAATCGTCGACGATCATGCCAGATAATGATTCCTTCATATTCGATAGGGAAATAACAATTGCATGGTCGTGATAATTGCGCAGAATCTTGACTTTATTTATCATTTTATCCTTGGGTATTGACAGTTCATCATCTTATACGCTGCGTTGATGTAAAAGGTTATGCTTATGTTTGTTGCGTCAGTGCAACTAGATCGCCCACCAGGTCTCTTCCCCGTTGATCTCAAAACGGATCTCCATAACTCCGGGCCAGGCAGGTTCTTTTAGCTCCTGTTCCCATAGAATAATTTCATTGATCAGTTTCACAACCAGGTCGGCATGGGTAGGGGCGAGATTGATTTCCTCCGCTTTATCTGTGGCAAGATCAAAAAGGAACACCTGATTATCTCTGGTATTCCAAATTAGTTTCCAGTTTTCCTGTCGAAGCGATTTATTAAAGTCGGTCCGCCAGAACAGCGCTTTATGGGGAGAACCATCTTTCTGACCATTCAGGTATGGCATAAGGTCGATGCCGTCAATCATCCTGTCCGGAGGTTCTTTTATTCCTGAAGAAGCCAGAGCAGTCACAAAGAGATCCATTAACGAAACCGGTTGATTATAGATGGTGTCGGATGGAAGTTTATCCATCCATGAGATCATGCATGGAACATTCACCCCGCCATCAAAATGTGTCATCTTTCCCCCGTTAAGTGAACCATTATCGCTTGCCCCGGTATAGGACGCGGCGCCATTATCACTTGCAAAGAGAATGAGGGTATTTTCAAGCATTCCATCCTCTTCCAGTTTATCAAAAATCAATCCGATGCCATCATCAAGGGCAGCAATCATACCATAGTAGGCTCGCTTGTTTTCATCTTCAATATGATCGAACCTCTTATAATACTCCACCGGGACCTGGAAGGGGGTATGTGGTGCATTGAAAGCTGCATAGGCAAAAAAGGGCTCTTCATCATGTTGCGCAATGAAGTCGATCGTTTGGTTTGCAATGGAGAAGGTGAGATAATCCTTCTCTGCGATCACTGAATCGTTTACCCGGATTGCGCAGGATCCTTTGCGTTTTTGTCTCCATATGTGCCTGCTGGCGAAATAGTCGTGCCTGTGGTTGATGATCTCAGGATCGCCGGGCAGGGAATAGTAGGTGAATGCTTCATAGAATCCGTATTGATAATCGAAACCCCTGGAATTTGGCAGAAATGAGTCGCTGAATCCCAGGTGCCATTTCCCAAATATACCCGTATGGTAACCACTGGCCTGTAATATTTCCGGGAGCAGGATCTCTCCCGGTGGGATGCCCTGGTTTTGTATATCCTCTCTGGAAGGAGCAGACATGGGATTCACCAGACGCATGGGTTCTGTATTAATAAAGCGGTCCACGATTATATACTCCAGCCTGTTTTTTGGATAGCGGTTCATTGGCTGCCGCTCAAATCCGAACCGATGCTGATACCGTCCGGTAAGCAGGCTGGCCCTGGAAGGACTGCAGACCGAACTGGTTGAATAGGCGTTTGTGAATGTTACACCGCTCCTGGCCAGGCGTGAAAGATTGGGTGTCTTTACACCTTCCTGATTGTAAATTGAGATATCATCCCTTCCCAGATCATCAACCAGGATAAGCAGGATATTTGGTCTGTTCTCACCTCGCTCCTCCATTGGGACAGCATCCAGATATTCCTGTTTGCCGTCAATGTGATTCTCGTTAGATTCGATCGAAAAGGGACCCTTACCTACCTCAATCTTGTTGCAGGAAGGATGCAAGAAACCAAATACAACGACGAGTGGAAGTAGTAAATATTTACCCATTGAGACACAGTTAACAGCTGCAAATATGAAAAAAATTATTGTGGAAAGCGGCCAGGATCTCCCTGTCCAGGTCCGTTTCAATGACTTTTGCCGATCGGGTAATGTTCCAATCGAACCTTTTCAGGATCTGGAGGATATGCTGTTTTTCAAGATCATCAAGGCTTTTGAATGAATGGCAGGATGGGCAATTAGTCATGAGAAGACTGTAACTGTAATCTCTTGTGGCCATCTTACACTCATTGTCGATATTGATAATCCTGAAGGATTTCTCTGTTCTGTGAAACATGAGATTAATTGAGAAACTCCTCCTGGAAATCCTCCCAGACTTCACCGGGCAATTCTGAAAGCACATTTTCCTGTATTTCACCACCATCCTGCAGTAAAACCATGGAGGGTGCGGAGGAGTAATTTCGCATGGCTCCCCCGCTCAGAAAATCTTTAAATCTTACAATTTCCCTTTTTGACCACTCGGTGGCTTTATCTGCCAGATAATATGAATGGGTCTCTTTTTCCCAGTCTGAAGGTTTGACCTGGTAGATCCAGCCCTGATCATAGGGATCGGAATTTATGATCCCTGGATTTTTATTCAGCCATGAATTTGTTTCCAAAACCTCTCCGGATATAGGTGAGAAGACCTTCAGGAGCTTCCCGTCCTGTTTTATTTCAGTCAACAGCTCTCCCTTATTAATGGATTCACCTGGATTCTTAAGATTTGTGAGCTCTATATTTCCGATCACATGTTGAAGAAAATCGTCCAATCCAACTTTTGCAGCTCCTGATTCGCCCAGATGGGTCCATGTATGGTTCCTGTTAAAGTAAATACCCTGTGGTATTCTAAGGATTTTGGATGAGAGGGTGCTGACCGCTTTCCTGATTTGCCGGAATGTCTTTTGTGGATTCTTCGCCACATTCCAGAATACAATCAGGAGCAGTAGATAGATGATCACAAAAATATATTCCATTCCTTTGGTGTCGTAAATATCGACAATGCTGAAACCTTCCATTTTTTTGTCCTCCTGATTTTAATTCTCAATGATTTGTTCTGTTTTTACACCGCTTGCCCATTCCGGAGATTCTTTGTAAACAGGCATTCTTCTGACAATCCATCTAAAAATAAGGATTTGCATGAAGATGACGGAAACGCTGACAACAATCTCCATCCATGTGGGGAAAGACAATGAATTGTCGAACCAGTTATATGAAATTGTAGAGATATTGAGCCTGTTGAGGATGATTCCAACGATGCTCATAGCAGCTGCTATTCGAATCAATCTTAAGTTGGCACGCTTGAATCCCAATAGAAAGATAACACATGGTATTAGTACAAATCCAATGGTCTCCACAAAATACCAGATACCCCATCCGCTATTTATATAGAAGTAGTCTTTTCCGTGTAAAAAGACCAGCATAACCATGAACAAATAGACAAACATGGTAATGGAGCAAATTCTCGCAAGTGCTATCATGATTGGGCCGTGTGAGTTTTTGTATGCACATGATTTATAGTCTCTGAATACTCCCTGGCCAATTGTCTCCAAAATAATCACCAGTGAAAGCCCAGCGAAAATACTGGATATGAAGAAGAGAATAGGAATGAACTCTGAATACCACAGTGGATGGATCTTTGGCTTGGCCATCAGGAAAAGTGCTCCCAGGCCTGACATGTGTAAGCTGGAGAGCACGATTCCAAAAATGACAACAGCCAGGGTTAGTGTTTCAAATAGTTTCCGCTGCTTTTTAAGTGTAATCCACTCGGTTACCGTGGGGTAAAACTCAATAATCAAGGAGCCCATGTACAAAATGAAATGCCATGTAACCAGAAAAAGGACTGAACTAATTCCAAATGAGTTCCCAATAATTGGATTGATTGCCCGCCAGGGACGTCCAAGATCGATCAGGAGCACTCCTGAATAAAATATATAGGCGAGGAGCGCATAAAGAATGGTCGCCCTGACGATATGCCGGTATTTCTCCAGGCCAAGGATATAAACCATGAAGGTGACCACATAGGCCCCTCCCGCGAAGGCGACTCCCGTAATAACATTGAAGTTTATCCATAGTCCCCAGGGGCGATCCTGCTCCGCATGAACAACCGAACCCAGCCCGTTTGTGAAACGGATGACCAGGATGATGATCGCTGCTATTATGGTTATTCCGGAAATTATATTGAAGGGTGTCAGGATCTTTCCTTTAGGTTTTAATTCACCGATTATGAATTTCAGGAAGCTTGTGTTCGGGTCTCTGAACATGATTATTCAACTTTATTTGGGGTTATTTTTTATTTCGTCTGAGGCATTGCGCAGACCCAGCAGAAATGCAGGCCACAATATCAGGACAGCTGGTACAGAATAGAGGAAGATTTTGTTATACTCGGGATAGGATGTGTACCCCAGGTCGGTTCTGAAACCCAGTTCCTCAAAAGGCACTGCTGAGAGATATAGGAGACCTGTCCCACCCACTTCATTTTCTCCATAAATATGATGATGATAATTTTCCGGATCAGCATAGATTCGGGCCTTGGCAATTTCAAGCAGATCCCTTCTTTTTCCAAACAAGATGGCTTCTGCCGGGCAATTTGCAACGCAAGCCGGCTTCTGCCCGTCCTGCAGAAGTTCATAACACATCCGGCACTTCAGAATTCTAGGATTCGGACTGTTAAATTCAAATTTCGGAACATTAAAAGGGCAGGAGATCATACACGACCTGCATCCGATACATTTATCTTCACGCCAGATCACCGGACCCTCTTCCGTTTTGAGCATTGCTTTTGTAAGGCAGGCCGATGCACAGGCGGGAGTGCTGCAATGATTGCATGAAGTTCTCATGTGCTGCTTACCTTTTGAAGTGTCAAAAGCATTGATCGCTACGCACCTTGACTCATTCGTTTCGCGTTTTACTCCCATTTCTGGAGCATCCTTCGGGGATGGAAATCCGTATTCCTTAGCACAGGCAATTTCGCAACTCTGACAGCCGATGCACAGGGTTGAGTCATACAGAATTCCAGAGAATTCTGCATTTTCTTCCTTTTTCGCGGAGGGGGCTCCAAAACTATTTCCCAAGGAAAGAGAGCCTCCCATGACCCCAAGGGTTTTTAAGTAATTTCTTCTGTTAATCCCCATAACTGTTGGTTTTTAATAGGTTATCTTTTGGCACCCTTCAGGAGGATAAATCTATAAAATTTGTCTGGAAGTCTTCCCACTCCTCCGGTCCAAGATCCTCCAGAATACGATCATGTAGTTCTCCGCCATCCTGAAACACATAAGCATATCCAACTGTTCCGGGCCTCATTGAATCCATTAGAAATGCTCTTAACCTCCTGAACTCTATTTTCAGCCACTCCCTGTAGCTATTTCCCATGAATAAGAATTGGATCTCCTTTAACCAGTTTGTTGGTTCGATCTTGTAAATCCAGCCCTCTGCATAAGGGTTGGAATTATTAATTGATGTATTCTTTGTGAGTATTGTGTTTTGTTCCTTTATGGTACCGGAAACAGGGGCACTAATATCCAGCTTCTTCCCATCCTGGATGATTGAAAACGCAAGTTTGCCTTTTCTAATCCTCTCCCCGGGGGCTTTCATCTTAATCCGGGAAAGGGGGCCTGTGACATGTTGAAGAAAATCATCGATGCCAACTTTCACCAATCCGTCTTTATCCATGAAAGCCCAGGTATGAGTTTTGTCGTAATAGATGCCGGAGAGGATTTTTACGGAGTTCTCATTAAAAGCAGGTCTCGTGACCGGTAAATGAACCGGAACATCTTCATTTCTCCTGATGAGGTAGCGTGTTCGCAAGATGATCACCAAAACTATTGCCATGAGTATTGCCATGATAAGGGGGAATGGTTGGCTAAAAAAGCCTGGTTCTTTCGGAATGGTATTGATTTCTGATCCTGACCTGTTCCTGTCAAAACTATCGATCCATTTGACCTGTGCCATCAGTTCAATATTTACCAGGCGGCTGAATCCATGATTATCAAGGAGTACTTGCCCGTCTGTAATAACCCATCTCAGGAATGCAATTTCACTTTTGTTTGTTGGGTTTGAAGCAGCGATTGAATATATATTATTGGATAGTGCTCTCGGGTATTTTCCAATCCATACACCCCTTGTCAATGTATTCAGGTCTGCATATACATCCTCCTTGAAATCAACCTTACCGTTCCCGTTTTTATCGATGGGCAGAATTTTGACATCTTCAAGGATACTATGACTATTATAGCCTATAACATCTGTGATATTACAGATTCCAATGGAATACCTGTCACCCTGGACTGCGGAGATCAGGTCCTTTTTATCGGCAAGGTGTATACCCTTAATTGTGAACTTTTCCGTATCCAGAAATGTTGCCCAGCCCGGATGTGAAGCCGCATTGTCAGTTACATACAATTTTACGGGTTTTTTCTGCCCCGTTCCTAGTAGGGTCCCCCAATCGGCCGTTTCGGGATTGTTAATGATCTGGTGAAATCCAGCTGGTGAAATGCCCTGTCGGCAAATCTCAGCCAGGAGTGGATTTTCCGCGTTAATGACTGGTACAATTACATCCCGGCCAACCACAATTTTCCATAAGGATCTGGCATAAATGATTGAATCAAATTCACCACTAACAAAGCTCACAATATTGCCGTGTTCCAGATTTTCAGCTACAGAAGAACTGGTGGTATTCACCACATCAATTTTCACGTCCGGATTTATTTTGCTGAAAACAGCGGCCCACTCTTGGGTAAGTTCATATAAATCAGGAGTAGAATAGAATCTAATGGTCTCATAAGGAGGGATTTCTGATTTGTCTCCGGTGCAATTTATGCAGGCGCATAAAAGCAATAGTAAAGAACCGATTTGAAAATTGATTTTTGTTTTCATGGGCGTCATCTCCAAACTGGATTATTTTGACGAGTGTTTATTTTCCCAATTCAATAACAATACCAAAGCTTATTTAGTGCATCTAAAGAGCAGAAGAACAGTACGTTAGCTTGACGTATGTATAAATATTCTACTACATGAGATGTTGAATATTTATACACCTGTTCGGGAACTAGCACTTAAGACGCAGAGAGTCAGGGCTATATGACTAGTTTTGAATAATTCAATACTGTTGAAAAATTCAACAATTGCCAATTTGATTGATTAGCTATCATCAGCAAGTAACCTGTTTAATAGCAATCGCCCTGTTAATCCCGTTTCTCCTAATATAATAATAGTCTTTTGATTCATATCCCTAATTCTATTATTTCAGTCTTTTCCGGTCATGGGTACGAAGCGGACAGGATACTGCTTTTCAGAAATAATCCTGCCTTTCCTGTTTTTCTTCACAAGGACCAGATATTGGGTTTGATACGGACTGCCTACAGGTATAATGATCTGTCCCCCCGGCGCAAGCTGCTCTACCAGGGCTTCAGGAATATCGTCAGGGGCACATGTGACGATAATGCGATCAAAGGGAGCCTGCTCCGGCCATCCCTTATACCCATTTCCAATCCTGAGCTGGATTTTATGATAGCCAAGCTCCCTGAGGACAAGTGCTGCCCTTTCACCCAGTGGCGGGATGATTTCAATGGTATACACTGAATCACAGAGTTCAGCCAGTACAGCTGCCTGGTATCCACTTCCGGTACCGATCTCCAGCACCTTATGTGCTGCATCAAGCGCCAGCAGCTCTGTCATGTTTGCAACGATGAAAGGTTGTGAAATGGTCTGGTTGTAGCCGATGGGAAGCGGCCGGTTATCATATGCAAGCTGCCGCGCCTCCTCTGGGACAAAAACGTGCCTGGGAACCCGGCGCATGGCGTCCAATACAGCGCTGTTCTTCACAGGAAAATAGGGGTAATTCTCAATGTCATCCCTGACCATGCGGTGGCGTTCGGCCACTCTTTCCATATATGCCTGATGCTGCTGCACTTGTGCCGGTTCCGGGTGCGATTTGCCCTGGCGGGCAAAGAGCCCGTTGATAAAAATGATTGCAAGCAACAGATGGATATTGAAGCGCATGATTGTAAATTTACAAACTGCCACAGGGAAAGTCAAAAATTTTTATTCCGGCTAATTATTATAGAAAGCATGGATGCAAGTATCGGCTTTAGTTTAACCACTAATTCCAATCATTCCTAAATAAGAGGTCATACTCTCCAATCTGGTTACCTATTCTTACTTCTGTCTGTATCAACCGTTTATGAAAATGCGTATTTCATTTAAATATTTCTGAGGCGTGAGCAGATTGATATATCCGGAAAAGGCTGTCCATGCTCTTCCCTCAGGTGTTTGTCGATTTGCATGAAATAGCTTGTACCTCCCCGGTATATATCCGAATACCTGTTTTGTCCTGAAGATCCCTGGCAACTGTAACAAAGTTCTGGTCCCGGTCAAATGACGCTCTCACTCCAGCTATCTTCTCCTCATACAAGGATCGAGTAATTCTCCAGGTTTACTCCTCCCTGTGCAGAAGGGTTACATCGCCGGTCAGGATTTCAACTGAACCGTCTCCATAAGTAACCTTGGCCTTCCAAATGTAGACTGCCTGGGAACAGAGATCACCCCTGTGGTAGCCATCCCAACCCTGCCTGATGTCATAGGTCTGGAATAATTTCTCTCCCCACCGGTTATAGATAATCAGTTCGTATGTATCCACACCTTCATAGAGGGGGTAGAATACTTCGTTCAGGTGTTCGCCTGGATTGTACCAGCCTCCACCCGGACCAGAATTGCTGGGTTTGAAAGCGGTGGGGTACTCAATTTCGCCTTCTCCAATAACCGTTACTGCTTCCGGCAGGAGCATGAAAGCCTCACAACCATGCTTGGTCCATGCAGTGAGTGATACATCATATACTCCGATGGCTGTATACAGATGGATCGTATCTTTTATATCGTAGCTTGTTCCATCGCCAAAATCCCACCGGTAAGTGGTACCGTATTTGGATAAATTAAATGACTTTACAAAGGCTTCCGGCATCATGGCAATGGATGGTTCCACAAAGAAGTCAAGTTCGGGGAGTGGATAAACCTCAATCTCATGGAATGCATAATCAACCCCGCCTTCTCCCTGAACGCTTAACTTGACATAGTAATATCCTGCCTCCCTGAATGTGTGATTGGGTTCAAAGGCCGTTGAAATGCTTCCATCGTCAAACTCCCATAGATAATCTTCCCCGTAAATTGAATTATTTGTAAATGAAACCGTAAGCGGTACGCAGCCTGAATCAATATCGGGCACGAAGGCAGCAATCGGCTGGGGTGGGAAAATTTTTATCCAGTGAGCAATCGAATCGGAACACTGGTCATTTGATGCTGTGAGCTGGATGTAGTATTCACCCCAGTGTGCATAGATATGGGTGCCAGGATCTCTCAGCACGGAGTTGTCCCCGTCATCAAAGTCCCATTCGTATGAATAACTTCCTGCATTGGTTTGATTCACAAGTGTAACGGTTGAGCTTGGGAAGTACTGGTATATAGGGGAATAGCTGAACCTGGCTTCGGGTGAAGGATAGATGGTGATATTCCTTGTCATGGAGTCGGTACACCCATATTCAGAATAGGCCTTGAGCTCCACATCTACCACATAGTTGACCTCCCCTGTATTCACATAGGTGTGTCCTGGCTCAGTAACATAGCTGAATCCACCATCTCCAAATTCCCAGATAAATGAAGAGGCTCTTTCCGATCTGTTGCTGAAATGCGAGTCATATGGGGAACAACCTGCAGAATCTCGCTCAAAATCAGCCTCAACACTCGGATAAACAGTAATATTTTGCGTGATAAAATCGCTACAACCTTTATCAGTCATTACATCCAGGCGCAATTCATGTAACTGCACAGCAGGTTGATCATTGTAATAGCTGTGAGTTACAGCCTGGGAATTTGCCAGGTTAAGCGGAGCAGAGCCATCGCCGAAGTTCCAGGTATAGGTGTCACCTGTCTCTGACAAGTTCTGGACGGAGACAATCAGGGGAGAACAACCACCGGTTTGATCTACATCGAACTTCGCTTTCGGTCCCGGGAACAGGGTAATGGGCCCATTTATGGAATCTCTGCAAAAATTCTCCGAAATCACTGTGAGCTTCACATTGAATATGGAATCTGAGCTGCCCGTATTTGTAAAGGTATGAAGCGGATTCTCCAGGATGGAGGAGTTGTCATCCCCGAAATCCCATTTGTAGTCTGTTGCTCCCAGTGAAGTATTGGTAAAATTCACATCAAGGAGATGGCATCCTTCATCTATGCTTGTAAAGCCTGCCTCTATCCGGTGGAAGACAGAGACCTGTTTGGAAATGGCGGCGGTGCATCCCTGGGCACTGGTGACAGTCAGATCAATGGGGTAACTGGCCGAATTTGTAAGGCTGTTGTTGGTGAATTGCTGGTTGATGGGTGCCGAACTGTTTGTCACCAGCGGATTCCCGTCAAATGACCATGAGAACTGCTGGCCATTCACCGAGGAGTTATGAAAGGTCACCTCGGCCGGTGAACACTGCCTCTGGTATTCTATGGCAAAATCAGCATCCACATGAGGATGCACCAGGATGGGCATGAAGAAGGAATCCTGGCAGGTAGAAACACTGGCGGCCATCAGGCGAACATTGAAAATCGTATCATTGGATCCGTAGTTTTCGAAGGTCATCGAGGGATTATTCTGACTTGAGGATTGTCCGTTGTCAAAATCCCAGATGTAAGTGATCGCTCCGGAACTTGTATTTGAAAAGTTTACTGTAAGCGGATTGCACCCTTCGGTAAGATCGGCAGTAAATCCAGCATCTACAGAGGGCATCACGGTGATCTCTTTTTGCTGAACCGAGAAACAGTTTTGTGCATTGCCGACTGTCAGAATTATCTGGTATGTTGCAGGATCGTTTGGCGAGGGATTGGTGAAACGGTGCATAACCGGATCGCTGTTCAAAACTGTTGTATCGCTGCCATCGCCAAAATCCCAGTGGAAATTCACACCTCCAAGCGATGAGTTATTCATGGTAAGGTCGTAGGGAGGACAGAGTGTTGCCTGGCTGAAGGTGAAATCGGCCTTCACATACGAATAGACTGTGATATCCGCCTGGGATGTATCGCTGCAATTTTCATCGGTGACTGCAATCAGCCTGGTGGTATAGACAGAGTCGGCCAGACCCGGATTCTGGAAAAGGTGAGGGGGATCCTGCTGGTCAGAGGAGCCTCCATCCCCGAATTCCCAGAGGAATGATGTGGCCGATGCACTGGACTGGTTGGTGAAGTTAACCAGGAGCTCATTACAACCATCGGTGACATCCTGTGTAAACTGCGAACTTACCTGGGGGAAAACAGTAATATCCCTGATCAGGGTATCGGCACAGCCATCCGTATTTTGAACAATCAGTTGAATGTTGTTTGTCAGGGCAGCCGGATTGTTATTCTGGTACAGGTGAGTTTGTATTGAATCTCCTGCTGAGGTTGTGGGTGATCCGTCACCCCAGTCCCATTCATAGCTTGAGATAGCCCCTTCGGAGGTATTTTTTATAACAACCTGGAAGGGTGCACAACCCTGGAATTCGTCCACCGAGTATTGGGCTTGAATATAGGGATGTATCCGAATGGTCTGATAGGATGTATCCCGGCAAAGGTTGGGCGTTGTGCTCACCAGTCTGACCAGATAATCAGCATTCACGGGAGTCATATTCTCAAAAGTATGGGAAGGATCACGGGAAGAATTGGATCCGCCGTCGCCAAAATCCCATTCAAAAATGGAGGCGGTGGGAGAGGACATGTTTGTATAGATTATTTCCGCTCCATGGCAGGCACTGGCTTGATCCTGCAGAAATGCAGAAGTAACCTCCGGAAAGACAGAGATTACCCGGACAAGGGTATCGGTACAACCCCGGGTATTATTCTTCACGACCAGCCGAAGATTATACTGGATGGGCAGGGCCGTGAGATTTGAATAGGTATGGCTGAACGAGTTTGCAGAGGTGGATGATGTGGCACCATCCCCCAAGGTCCACTCATACTCTTCGATATAACCGGCCGAATTATTATCAATACTGATCACCAGTGGGGAACATCCCTGGAATGTGTCAATGGCGAAGGCAGCTTCAATGTACGGGTAGACGGCAATATCCGTTGCCACGGAATCGGAGCAGAAGAAGGGTGAGATTGCTACCATTTCCACATGATACAGGCTGTCGGCCATTCCCTGGTTCAGATATGTGTGGATAACATCGGCGGTATTGGCGCTTGTCCCGTCACCAAGGTCCCACTTATACCGGTCGGTGTTGCCCGATGAAGTGTTGGTGAACCCGACTGTTACCGGGTGACATCCATCTGATATATCATTGGTGAAACCAGCGCTTATTTCAGGCCTTACCAGGATGTCTCTGCGGAATTCACTGATGCAACTCTGGGAATTCCAAACCACCAGTTGAACGGTTTTGGTTTCAATAGAATCGCTGGTATTGGTAAAGGGTTGTTGCATGACCGGACTGATGTCGTAGACAAAGGGATTGGAAGGATCCTGCAGGTCAAAGTCCCACTGCACATTGGTCGCGTTGGAGAGGTCCACCCCGAAGGATTGGTTATCAAAAGTTACAGTGTCAGGAGCACAGATGTACCATTTATCCATTTCAAAAAATGCTTCAATCTCTTCAGCGATTCCCACAATCACCGAAATGGTGGTATCCGGGAAACAACCCCTGTTCAGGGTAACATCATAATTATGGACACCCGGTGGAGGTGTGGCAATGGGTGTGGCAATGAAAGGGTTGTCCAGGTAAGTGGAAGGGGACCAGGTGTAGGAGATTCCGCCGTTGGCCCTTAACTGAATCGTATCATTGAAACAGCGGAAAATTGATTTGGAGCCGGACTCGACCACCAGCACATCCCCCCTGGCTGCACTGTAATCGGAGAAATATCCGTATTTACATCCGGTGGTGGTTCCTCCCTCAATCAGACCCAGGTGGAAAACACTTACCGAATTGGTAATTTTGACCACCTCACCCTGGGGTACACCACCCGGGCGTGAATTCGGAAAGTACTTGTTGGCTTTTTTGAGGCAGACGTAGTCTGTGGCACCCACGGACTCAAACCAGGTACCCGGAATAGGGAAGGAGCTCCCATCTTCATAGTGCACTGTAAAGGAATTTTTTGCAGCATCGATGGTCATGATATTCAGGTAGAAATCGCGGTCAGTGGACCTGGTAAAACTGACCTCCACCGAACCTGTACAACCATCAATAGTAGGCAGGACGGCCCCGCCAAGTTCGCAGCCAAATCCGGAGCTATGAAGGATCATAATGGGTTTGTCACCCCTCACATGTGTAGAGTTGTTCCGAATTTCATATGCGGCCTGTTCTCCCGGGTTATTAAGTGTTGTGAACAGTACCCCGTCTATAAAAACCTCGGTATTTGGCTCTGTGGCCAGTATAAAGATCCTCTCTCCAGTTGGGACTCCGTCCGGGTCCGGGGGATTTGCATTGGGATTGATGAGGTTTATTTTACCCCTCATAACAATGTACTCGTAACCTACAATCCTGGAATTTTCAATATTCAGAAGGGGAACGGTCTGGTCCCCGATCAGGTCCCGGCAAACATTTCCGGCCACGGAGTCATCCTTGATGGTCACTGCGATGGGTTTGTTGGATACAATGTGGGTTCCGCCCATGTGCCCTGCGGCTGACTGGCTTGTGGCCAGGCAGGAGAAGGTCTCTCCCTGGTTCAGGGTGATGGTAAAGGGGTTTCCGGCCGAATACCCTCCCACCAGGTTTGCTGTCGGGGTAATGGTAATCACGGTGTTGTCCTCAGTGGCCACAATATCAGTTGAGCTGTAGGGCAATGGGTTATAATTTCCGTTGGCCCAGACATTTTGAAAGGGGGTATAAAACTCCAGTCCCAGGGCATTTTTGCCTTTCAGGGCGAAGATATCCTGGTTCCAGTATTCATCCTCATCATAGTAGACGGTGATCAGGTTGCTGGAAGTGATATGAACACCCTTATTCAGTACGAGGCCTCCCGGTTTGTTTTCCAGGTCGTTGATCCAGGGCGAGCCATCGATGGAAACTGTGCTGGAGGCAGGTACTGTGAAGGTGGTATCCATACCGGCTGGATTGGCTGGCTGGTAAATCCTAACGCTTGCATCCAGGTCCAGGGCCGAAACCCTGAAATATACGGGTTCACCTCCGGGAAAATTCCCATGTCCAATGGTTATCTCCGGAGCCACAAACCAGAATTCCACATCTGTCTGAGAAAAGCCCTGGATAATCCGGGACAATAGAAGGATGGTGATAAGTATAGCCTGGGGCGACCGTTTTGGAATCTGCATCAATTTAGTATTCTTTTAGCCAGATCATCATACACGGAATGGATGTATATTCGTGTAAACTCTTTTTTTAGACCCATTGTATCCGGGAATGGTTGTCTGAATTGTTGAAATAGGCTATTTTAAGATTTGCAACCATTTTATTCTTTAACCGTACTACAAATAGTGATTATTATTTAGAACCTGTTGTTATGGGAAAACGTCCGATTCATAGTCCTGTAAAGCTGAAATTACCACGCTTTCTTTATACGGTCCTTTTATTAATTGGTTTCATTCATCCTCTGAGTGGACAGGACACCCTGTTTTATGAAAGTTTTGACGACTCGCCCGGATCGAAGCCCGGGGGTTGGACCACTGAACTTGAAGCGGGTGACAGTAAATGGCAATTTGTCAATGGAGGGGGAACGAAAAGCCCGGAGATTCCGGGAAGCAGAAGGCCCACCGCTGCTTACAGCGAGCCTGTCAATGCACTTTATTTTTTTGAAAGCCTGGAGGGCAATGAGGTTGTTCTGGTTACACCACCAATTAACCTTGAATTTGGGATCAGGCCGGAGTTGAGATTTATGCATGCTCAGCGGGAAGGAAACCTGGGATTCGGTTCGTTCCATGATGAACTCAGGATCTATTATAAGACGCATTTTGACAGTGCCTGGACCGAGGTGAAGAAAATTGCAGAATATACCGACGAAGTTTATGACTGGACGGAACAGACTGTAATCCTGCCTGAAGAAGCCTTTGTCCCGGAGTGCTATTTTGCCTTTAAGGCGAAAACCAATTATGGATGGGGTGTTGGCATTGATGATGTGCGGGTGATTGAAACGGAAATCCAGGCCAGGCAGATTGATACGATTACAATATCCCAGGAGTATACAGGAATCATTCCCACCGGTTCCAGGAATAATCCACTTTTGCGGCTCGACCTGTCGGTTAAAGGCAATTCGGGAACGCTTTTGCTAAACTCCCTGGATCTGTTTTCCCTGAACACCTTCGATGGTGATATCGATACAGACGGGGTTAAGATTTTTTATAATTACGACAATAAGAATTTTTACGCGGCAAATGTTTTCGACTCGGCCATGTTTGTTTTGGGAGAAGCCCGGTTCACCTCCCTTGACTTTAATTTACCCAGCGGTTATACTTCTCTGTGGATCACATATGACATGAAAACGGATGCTGTCCACAACAACCTGGCCGATGCCATGTTTAAGGCTGGCAGTATCAACATTGGCGGCAGTACCTATCCTCAATCGGATGATTCACCTGATGGCAGCAGGGTCATCCAGGAATCTGTCTTTTACGATGATTTTTCTACGGATATGGGCTGGCTCCTGGCTGGCGATTTTGAACGTGACCGGCCGCGGGGACTGGGAGGCCAGTCGCTGGGCAATCCCGATCCGGAATTTGCAGCCGGTGATACCATGGTGCTGGGGAATGACCTGACAGGATTGGGTTCTAACATAGGTGACTATGAAGCCAGCCTGGGCAAATATGAAAACCTGGCTACATCTCCTGCAGTTGACCTGTTTTACTACAATGATGTCAAGTTGAATTTCCTGAGGTGGTTGAATGTGGCCAATAATGATACTGCTTCCATTGAAATGAGTTTGGACGGCGGAATATCCTGGAGTGAGGTATGGGCGAACAACAACAATGTATTTGCTGACGGAGAGTGGAAATCTTCAACTCTGGAGTTGTCCGGGGCAAACAGACAACCCGAGGTTCAGATGCGTTTTAATCTTGGCCCCACAACACCAACTGACCACCTCTCCGGCTGGAATATTGAAGATTTTTCGCTTACCGGGAATTATGTGGAGTATGATGTGGGTCCCGTCGCCCTGGTTTCACCGGTAACCGGATGCGGACACTCAGCAGCGGAAACCTTCAGGATCAGGGTTGAGAATTTTGGTCCGGCTGCTACCCCCGACAACATACCGGTCAGGTATTCCATTGACGGGGGTGAAAGCTATACAGAGGATGTTATTAGTGGAGCCATAGCCCATGAAGGCCAGCGGGAGTTTGATTTTACAGCTATGGCCGACCTCTCTGAACCGGGAGTTTATGATGTGATTCTCCAAACCACCCTGGATGTGGACGAGGATACCACGAACAACCTCTTTGATACAGTGCTCTATGTTGATCCTTCATACGACCTTCCATACATCCAGGACTTTGAAAAGGGAGCTGATTTCTGGAGGGCTGAAGGCAGCAATGCCACCTTTGAATATGGAGTTCCACTGGGATCTATCATTCATACTACAGGCTCCGGGGAATACGCCTGGGTAACCAACCTGGATGGAGATTATTCCGACAATGAAGATTCGTATTTAGTTGGACCCTGTTTTGACTTTTCGGGCATTGACTACCCTGTATTTGAATGCAAGATATTCGTCAATACCGAAAACGGGAACGACGGAATAAACCTTGAATATTCCTTTGACAACGGTCAGACCTGGACTCGTCTGGGCAAACTTGGTGATGGAGATGCCTATGACTGGAACTGGTATAATTCGGATGTTATAGCCTCCTTGTCCGGTGGACATGGATGGACCGGTGATTCGGGTGACTGGCAAACATCAAGGATATTAATGGACACAACTGTTTTCAGGAATATGGCCGGTGTAAAATTCCGTTTCCATTTCTCCAGCGATGCTTCCGGCAGGGTAGAGGGCATTGGAATTGATGATATCCTCATCTATGATGCCCCGAGGGATCTGGGAGTAATGTCGATTGAGTATCCCATTGACGGTTGTGCGCAGGAAATTGGTGACCATGTTGCCGTGACCATTAAGAACTTTGGCTTAGATACCCTGATGGTTGGAGACACCATCATTGCAGGCTATGATATTGAGGCGGGGCCGACAGTGACAGACACCCTGATCCTGACGGCTGATTTGTTGAGCGGAAGCACAATGCCGTTTGTGTTTTCAGAACCTCTGACAGTGACATCGGCCGGATCGAAGACCATTTATGCCTTTACCCTGCTGGCCGATGATATCGATTTCTATAATGAATCAGTGACAAACGATACTGCCATGAAATCCTTTGAGGTAGCAGAGACTCCCATTGTGGACCTGCCCCGGGATATTTATACTGTCAGACCGGACACCATTGTTCTGGATGCCTATACAGGTGAACCAACGGATACCTATCTGTGGCAGGACTCCTCCATGGATCCACTCTACCAGGTATCTGCAATGGCTGATGGAGTCTACCATGTAACTGCAAGCAATGCTTTTTGCGACTACAGTGATACTTCCTTTGTCCATCGCCTGATCGCGGATGTGGGTGTGACGGATGTCCTGGATCCTGTTTCAGCCTGTGAGCTGGGTGCATCGGTCAGACCGGTAATTGAGGTGGCGAATTTTGGTACCGACACCCTGTATGTGGGTGATGAAATCCCGGTGCGCTACCAGATTGATGGGGACGCAGTCATCGAGGAGCTTGCCCTAATTGCAGAGATGGTGCTACCCGACAGTACCTTCGGATATACCTTTAGCACAGCCTCCGATATGACCGGAGTGGGAAGTTATTCCTTGTCGTTCTTTACCGAACTCCCCTTTGATGACGCAGCAGCGAACGATGCATTGAATCCGGTCATCGAGGTCTTCGGGTTTACCCCGGTTGACCTGGGGCCCGATAAGCTTGTCAGAGCCTTTGAATATACACTCGACGCAGGAGCAGGCTATGACACATACCTGTGGCAGGATGGCTCGACCGACCGGACCCTGGTGATCGATACCACCGGGCAGTATGCGGTCACGGTGAAGCTGGGAACCATGTGCGAGAACTCTGACACATTGGGAGTGACTATGCTGATCCCGGATCTGGGAGTAACAGAACTCTTAAATCCCCGGTCGGGATGCGGACTTTCCGCTACAGAAAATGTGGAGTTTTATGTTTTGAACCTTGGTACTGATACCCTGCAGACAATAGATACGGTTGCTGTTATTTACCAGTTGAACGGGGGCCCGCTGATCTATGACACCCTCGGTATTGATGGGAAAGTATTACCTGGAGAGGCGATACTGTTCACTTCGGCCCTAACAGTTGATGTCAGCAGTATAGGAAGCTATCAGTTCTCTGTTGATATCTCCTTTACCAGTGACCTGGTACCGGCCAATGATGGATTTGATCAAACCATTGAAGTTTTCAATCCTCCCTTTGTTACACTGGGATCAGACCAGGTGGTGAATGCGAAAACATACACCCTGGATGCGGGTGATGGATATGTTTCCTATTTATGGCAGGATGGATCTGTCAGCCAGCAATTTGTTGTGGATTTCAACAATCAGACTCAGGATTCGTCATACTATGTCGCCATCACAGATGCAAACGGCTGCGTGGCCTCTGATGAGGTAAGGATCAGTTTCGATCTGTGGGATGTTGGTTTCTCCTCCTTCTATAGCCCGGGTTCGGCCTGCGCGCTTACTGACCAGGAGGTACTTACACTCTATGTTAAAAATACAGGAACGAATCCAATTGTGGATGAATCGGTGCGTGTTGTTACCCGGGTGGATGACGGCCTTCCCATAACCTCCCTGAAAAGTATATTCGAGGCCCTTAATCCGGGCGATTCAATTGAGTTTCGTTTCGGGTCCACCTTTGACTTTTCTGCTTTAGGGGATCACACCCTGCAGGCCACCTGTTCGTATGTGCAGGATGTAGATCCATTTAATGATACCCTGGATGTGATTGTTACACATTTTGGCTTTCCTGAACCTGAACTTGGCGGGGTTAATGACACACTGCTCACTACAGTGCCACACATGCTGGATGCCGGAGCCGGTTACAGCTTTTACGAGTGGAACGGAGTTGCGGGGCGCCAGACCTACAATGCCACCCGTTATGGATGGTATAAGCTTGAGGTTTCAACCCCGGAGGGTTGTGTTGGCAGCGATTCCATTTTCCTGGTCTCATTAACCGGTATGGAGGATCTGTTCCTGCCAGGTGAGCTGAAGGTCTACCCTGTACCATCATCCCGGCAATTACATATTGAATACAGGAATGATGCGGCTGAAAATCTGGTCCTGGACATCTTCGATTCAATGGGGCGAAAAATCCTTATTAAACAATTCTCCGGTGTTAGGGAGATCACCGAGACTGTAGATGTGACAGTTTTGTCCGGGGGAGTATATTTCCTGAGGCTTCGTTCAGAAAATCAAAGTCTGGTAAGGCAGATAATTATACATTAAATTTGATTCAGCAAAGCATTAAGATTCAAGATAATTTTCCTGCCTGGACCCTGATCCCCAGCCTTGGTTCCAGCGACCAGCTGGCATGATCCTCCATGGCGCTTACGTCAGCCCTAAAGTCGTCTCCGACTGGTACTGCCACAGCCTTCAGACCGAGGTAGTGACAGGCCTTTAAAAATGCGGGGTGGGCAGTCTCAGGAAGGACTACCTCCCAGTGAGTGTCACCCTTTGCCTTTCCCTTTGCCTTTTCCATTGCCGAATCTCGTGCTACTTTCAACGCAAGGAATATGCTCTCGGAACCTCCCGAGGTGATATTCCCGGCAGTTCGCTGATCGCCGTGCATCAATTCCACAGCCATCCAGGTAATATCCTTTTCGAAATCCTTCAGGGAGGGAAAGGTGGAGGGATTGAGAGTGCTTTCGTGCAGAAAAGCATTCAGGTACTCTTCAGAGAGTTTCGAATAGGGATTCCCCGGGTGGTAGACAAAACCGAATACCTTACCCTGGCCCCACCTGGCATCAGCTGATTTGAACTCATGAAGCCGCCTGAACAGATCGGCCCCTGAACGGCCATTCTCCCGAAATAGTTGATGAATTTTCATACTTTTTATTTTAGTAGATATGCAAGGCCAAGGCCAAGATAATTCCCCAGGGCATACCCTATCAGCCAGCAGTTCTGCAAAGTTGGCCATGGATCCCAAGGAAAGAGCGAACACAAGGAGGAGATAGTTAGCAGTGGAGAATGTACAGGGAAGATGCCTGATCCCTGGATGAAATGATGAAACAATTCCCAGTGTAGTAATCCCGAGTATAATTATTGGTTCGGATAACTTCTGGACCTCGTGGAGGGACAGTGGTTTTTCTCCGCGGATTCTACGGTAGGCACTGTCATTACTTATTTCCAGGATGTCCGAAACTTCATAGACGAGGGACAAATGATCAGGAAGGGAAAAGCAGGATGGGCAGGTTGGATTCCCTCAGGATTTTCCTGAACAGGTTTGATTTGAATAGTTTCTCAAATATACCCCATTTATGGAAGGAAAATGAG
>JAAEOI010000286.1 GCA_024244665.1 Bacteroidota bacterium
TACCATCAATAACCATAATATTAAGCTGCCTCAGGATGGGACCTACTACCACCTTGAAATTTCAGGATCCACCATAAAAACCCTGGCCGGGGGAGATATGATCGTCAAGGGGGATTTAAACATTGCTTCCACCTTTAGTAGGAGTAACAACAACATTTCCCTGGAGGGTAACTGGACCAATAGCGATGGCCTTATAGATGGTACAGGAGAAGTACGATTCATCGGCACCACAGATCAGACCATCACCAATCCTTCGGGAGAAAGCTATTACGACCTTCTTGTTCAGAAGGAAAGTGGCATATTGACCTTATCAGACAATGTGACCGTAAGCAATACCTTGTCTCTGGTTCAGGGCGAAGTGAATGCCGGGACCAGCATCTTGTACCTTGGAACTGATGCTGCCAACGAAGGAAGTCTTGCTTATACCTCAGGAAGAATAGTAGGAAGGTTTGCCCGATGGATTGAAGCGGGATCCACCGGAACCGATATTGAATTTCCTGTTGGTGCAAGCGGAGTAACTCAAACTGCCACAGTCAATTTTACCAATCTGTCAGCAGGTACTTTAACGGCCCACTTTACTTCTACAAACCCAGGAAACAATGGTCTTCCTTTGGAAGAAAGCGGTGATTCCATTGGAAATGCTTTTTCTGAAGGATATTGGACCCTGGAAAAAGGGAATGGTCTGGGAAGTACCAACTATGACCTTGGTCTAAATGGAGCAGGATTCAGCAGTTTCCCCTTTGATGCTGAGGTCAGGATTATAAAACGAAATTCAGGGGCATCACCCTGGCTCCTTGACGGGACCCATGTAGCACCGAGCGGTTTGATAGCCAGCCGTTCAGGTATGAATGACTTCTCTGAATTTGCATTAGGTAGTTCAAGCACCTGTAGTCCACCAGTGACTTCCTTAATCACTGGATCAGCCTCGGTATGTACCAACGATGCGGGAGTTAGCTATTCAGTGGTGGATACTCCGGGATCGACCTACGCATGGACCATTAGCGGTGGAGTGGTCTCCTCCGGATCGTGGACCAGTGGAATTACAGTAGATTGGGGATCTACCGGCGTGGCCGGACAGGTCGAGGTGATAGAAAGTAATGCATGTGGAGATGGAGTGCCTGTAAGCCTGGATGTGACTGTTCATCCCCTACCAACATCCGTGATTAGCGGTCCTTCTTCAATCGCCGCATTCTCAACCGGAACAGGATATAGTGTGGTGAATACCTCTGGTTATACCTATAGCTGGAGCATCACTGGAGGTTCTCTGGCCTCCGGAGCAGGGACCAGTGCAGTAAGCCTGGACTGGGGAGCAGAAGGAGTAGGTAATGTACAGGTCATCTCCACTGCCACCGGCGGATGTGGAGCAGCCAGTCCGGTGAACCAGCCTGTCACTAAGTATTCCGCCATCCGGAGTGTTCAGTCAGGTAACTTCAACGATCCGAATACCTGGGATTGCAATTGCAATCCTCCCTCCATGAGCAACATTGTGGTGGATTCAGGACATGTGGTCACTATGACCAGTGCCGATTCAGCGAATAATCTGTCCATTGCAGAATATGGAGTCCTGGATAACCAGGCATTCAGGATGGTCGTATTTAACGATTATGCTATCTACGGCACTCATACGGGTAATGCTGGTACTGGTATAGAGCAGCTCAGGCTGCAGGGAGTGGGTTCTACCATAGATGGTACCGGTCTGATCAGTATGACGGGTAGGGTATACTGTCTTACGGGAAGTAAAACCATCCTGCCCACAGCAGATATATTGATTCCAAGCGCCTACTTCTATTTAGGCGGTAACGTGGTATTGACCAACCAGGGGACAATAAGCGTCAATTATTTGTGGGGTGCGAATTCAAGTTCCACCTGGGTCAATGATGAGAATTCTACTCTGAACGCAGCGGGTGTGAACACCAATCCGATCATGGTCCTGGGAACTCTGGTGGCCAATGCAAGCGGCAATACGGTTAATCTTACCTACGGTGGAGCCCAGAACATTGTGGATCCTTCCGGACATACATTCTATCATCTTACTGTGGGTGGTGGAA
>JAAEOI010000287.1 GCA_024244665.1 Bacteroidota bacterium
CCCGAATTTTATATATCCCTCATGATCCAGGTACATATGTTGCCTTCCTGTAAGGGTTCTCCACGGAACCAGTCTTTCAACATTGTAAGTATACGCTGAATAAGATCTGCCGTTATTCATTAAGCCAGACCACAAAGGAGAATTATTATACCGTCGAGGCTGAACCTGTAAATCTTTATAATTAATCTTTGTCTCCCTGCTGCCATCGATAAGATCGGTCAGCACCATTCCGGTCCTTTTCTCGGCATTCACATAGGCCCTGTGACTCAATTCTCCATTCGTTAAAGTAGAAAGATGCATGATGGCTTCACAGGCTTCTTTATCCTCTTTGAGCGAGGGGTAGTCTACACCATTTATGGTTTGAAGATGATCTTTATCATCCAGCATTTGTTCATAGAAATCATCACATCGGTAGCTGTTTCCATGGGCTCCAAGTCCATTTTTCACATTTTGACCAAGCGAAATGAATTTATTGTAAATCTGTGTATAGTCTCTTTCGACAATGGCCAGGCCATGCATGGTCTTGCCGGGAACCGGTTCACATTCGCCCTTGCTCCAGTCTTTGATTTCTGTCTGTGATATTTCAGCTATTGTGTCATGCTGAAGGGGGACATTTACCACATCTTTTACCGGTTCGGGTATATGGGTTTCGGCCAGGGTGCTTGTTACTCTGGCTATCTCCCTGAATATTTCCCAGTCGCTTTTGGCTTCCCAAACCGGTGGTATTGCAGCATCGAGCGGATGAATAAATGAATGCATGTCCGTGCTGTTTAAGTCGGACTTTTCGTACCAGGAGGCCGCAGGTAGGACAATATCTGAATAGAGTGCAGAAGTATCCATCCTGAAATTCAAATCCACAACCAGGTCCATTTTACCCCGGGCACCTTCATCGTTCCAGA
>JAAEOI010000288.1 GCA_024244665.1 Bacteroidota bacterium
AATTTTGTTTTATTTGTATAATGTATCAGGCATTGCGCCTGAGAAAATTGATCAGATTATGAAAACAATATCACCGGAATCAAAAGATGTCTTTGAAGAATACCGTATCAGGCTAATCGAGCAGGGAATCGAGCAGGGAATTGAACAGGGTCTTAAGGAAACCGCGGTGAACATGATTACTAAGGGATACTCTGATGAGCAAATCACTGAGATCACTAACCTAAGCATCAAGCGTATTCAGAGCTTGCGCAAAGAGCGATCTGGTTAAGCCAATAATCAGTTCATGAACCTTTGACGCTGACTATCTATGACTTAAAAAAAATTCCCAAGCATAGAGTGACGAAAACAAGCGCCACATACTGAATGACCCGCGTTCAACACATCCAAATCCCTGAAAACCAGACATGCTGCTATTGAATATGAAAGGCTTACTTTATAGGCATTGGCTTATCGTGCACAAAAAACAAAGTTTCCAGCCATGGATTTAAGTTGCCCTCATCATGGGTAATCCTAACCGGATGATAACCAGTGGGCGCCTTATAATCCTCCAGCTTAACATCAAGCGTCTTTTTCAAATTCCAGTTCAAATCATATACCCCAAGGCTGTCCCCTCCCCAGTACCAGAGATAATGATCAGTAGGTATCACACCATCGACCTTCAATGTTCCGCTTCCCACATGAATCACAGGATTGCGCAGATCACTGGCGAGTTCAGGTAAAAACCTGATGTCTTCCACGAGGACAGAAGCATCGGTCTTAGCCGGCAGGGCCGCAAAACCCAGCGACACCTTCGTAATATGATTGTTGCGGTAACGCTTGTAGGCCGGCACCCACATCAAAGATCCGTTTGCCCAGCATGCCTCGGGTGTGGGTATTTCAATATAACGGCGCCCCGTAAAATCAATCGTAACTGCAAAGTCACGGGTCCCGTTGCCGCTGGTGCGAACCGTCAAAACTGCTCCATTTCCATCGCCGGTAACCATCATACCCAGCCCACGTGCACCTGTGATATCCGTGCTGACCTTATACCAGGGCAGATTATCGCCGTGAAAATTAATCAGGGCATATGGTTTTGGACTGCTGTTCTGACAGGTGATTCGTAAACCCTCTCCTTCATTGACAAAGATGGTGCTGCCTGTATTCTCCATTTCCTCTGCCCTGGGAAGAATCCGGAATTTGACCTGATCCGGAACTTCTGTATCTGTTTCTGTTTGCTTTTCAATTTGAACGGCCGAAGCACCAAGGAAGCTGTCAAGCATATCGTTAAACGCGCGCTGCTCCTCACTTTCCCCGGAAGCGATGTTCTTGCGTTCATAAACGTCACGGGAGAAATCCGTCATGACCCGTATAATAAATTCAGGGCATTGCGCAGAATAGGGATTGTTCAGATCAAGGGCTTCAGCACCCGGACGAAAATACTGTGCAGGTTTAACCAGACCATGTTCCTGCCCGTATGACCAGGGCCTGTCGCCTTCTCTGCGCTTCATCATACAAAAGGGTACAACCACCCTGGAGCCATCCGTATCCCCATCTTCAATCCTGAACAGCTCATCTGCTGAAGGATAGGCTCCCTCCCTGCCGAACAGGCTCTCCCGATTGTAATACGCCGAGTAAATCCGCTCCTTCTGCGACTCTGAAAGCAAAGGTCCTGTCTCTTCCCAGAGCTTGAGATTCTTAATGTAATGATCCGAAAGGCCATGCTCCTTAAACTCAAAGAGGGTGAGGTTATGGAATCCCTTATTGGCCTGTAAACGCATATATCCCCACCCGGCAGCTGCATTGGGAGCGATGGCATAACAATAATCATAGGGCCCTGATGCCGGCCAGAATTCCTGATGCAAACCTATCATCAGGTCCTGCCGCTTCGGGATGGTCCGGGGACGATCAAATCCCACCAGCTTTTTAGTAGACTCCAGCTGGAACTCAAACCAGCCCCACTGGGGAAAGCCGCCGGAAGTGAAAGACCAGGTTGGATGGTCAATATTGCTGTAGACTGATCCAAGAAATTTATGCGGGCCATAAGGAATTACATTGTATACCTCCAATGCGTCAAAATTGCAGTTGTCAATCAGCATGGCGTTCATAAAATCTGAATATCCTTTTACCCGCTCATTAAAAAGCGCTTTATCCGGATCGGGACAGAAGTTCTGTCCATGGCACATTTTCAGTCCGGATGCTTTGGCCATCTTACTATGATCAGCAGGCTCAGTACCGAAGCTTCCCCGCTGGCAATCTTGAAAAATCCATACCTCCTGATCGGTATCCACAAGCGATTCATAATTAATGATCTCATGATCAATCAAAATGTGCTTAATGGTCATATGACCGGGTGTATGCGAGGGAGGATAGACCATGTCAGCATCAGGCCTGAAATATATCTCATCGGAGCTGCTATCAATTGGTTTTTCCAGGCTGCCGCTTATCCAGCTTGCAAATTCACGTGAGGCCTCCTTGCCCACATAATTAGCGTTATTCTTTCCAATACCCCAGCTGGTTGTACGTACCGTCAGGCCCATACCTTTTGATTTCAGATATCTTGAGTACTCCAGCATATCGGGATGACCCTCTGGAAATATCCTGGGGTTCAAGGAAGAGTTATCCGAATAATCAGGCCAGTAACCGTCTTTGAACCAGATGTCTTTATGCAGGTACACATGTGTCATTCCCCACCTTTCAGCCTCATCTGCCAGTGGCTTAAGATCCTCCGGTTTTTCCGGCAGGATATATACCATTCGATAAGAAGAGAATTTCTCCTGCCAGTCGTGCACCCATTTTCGTGCCCGCTCAACGGTCCAGGGACCATCAACCCTGGGATGAGGTAATCCTTCATGAGCCCATATCTGGTAAAACACATCATCGTCATCCACCTCATTTTCAGGAAGCCATAAGGCAAAACCACCAGGCGGGTTGTTAGAATTGCGGCACCAAATACCCGGCCATCCAATTCCCGAGCTGCCTTCTTTCTTTACCGTATAATCCAGTGGGAAAACTTCGCTCCCGAAAGGCAAATTAAAATGTAAACTCCTCACTTTCTCCTCGCCCACACAATCCTCTACTTCAATCAGGCGAAAGGTCACATAATCATCCTTCCCTGAAACTGAAAATGTAAAACGGGGAAGCTGGTCCCGGCCTGCACTCACAAGCAGGATATCATCATCCAACTCCATGTATTTCAAATCCACCGATCGGGTTCCGGTCCGGTCAAAGTCTTTAAGCGGAACTCCAATTCCTTTCTTGATCAGATCCGCTATGAAAATGGATTCTTCAGCACCTTTTTCGCTTGCCTCAGTGCTTTTGCCTGTATTCTTCTCCTCAAGGGATACAGCAAAACCATCTGAACTCAGCACAAGCTTAAAACGGTTACTTTCTATAAGAATATCCCCTGCATTAAGCTCTGCAGTCAGAACAAGCAAAACCGCAAGCATCAGCAAAGAAACCTTCATAGCTTTCATCATAACAACTCTAAGTGAATATTTACCTCACTCTCAGCAGCACTGCTGCCTTATCCTGAAGTTCAGAAACATTCAAATCCCACAGGCCATCCTTTCGTTTAACCAGGCTGGCTTTCCCACCCTGCATGGCTGCAATCCTGAGTCCGTCTTCGGCTGCAAGCACCAGCTTTCCATCACGCAGGGATACCGGTTCCAAAGAAATCCAGATTTCTGCCCTGGCTTTTGTAAATGGCGAGGTATTCATTCGTTTGATATCTGAAATTTCCATGGTTCCCTGTAAGAGATGCAGGCTGGTAGAAACAACCTGAATCTCGCCGGGCATCACAGGTTTAACGGCCAGCTGCTGACATGCATGAGGCTGCAGGCTTGTGATCTGAATTTTTTCCTTAAACACTCCTTTGTAGGTGTCGGTCCAGAAATCAAACACATGGTATTCAATACCTGATCCAAGTCCTAATTCTTCCAGGCTTAATTCAATATCGACAGCTTCTTCCTCCCAGTTAAAGACCGAGGTAACCGCATATTTCTCACCATATTGTTCAATGGGCAAATTCAGAATATTGGGAATGCCAATTCCGGGAGACTTCATATAGTTAACAGGGGCTGCGGCTATTCCATAGGATGGAAGGGCCTGTGCCAGCATCCGTTCCCGGTCGGCAGGCAATTTGTTTAATGAATCTGAAAACATCACATAACCACCCCCCATGAAATTGGCGGTAAGATGGGTTTGAACTTCTTCATCAGTGAGCTGACTGCCAATTTTGCGCATGTTCAGGCAGTCCGGATCGTTCACCCACCAGCGCCGGTGAAAAGGAATGTGATGCAAACTTCTCTCACAGCCCCTGATTACCGATGGCCAGTTTGGGTTTACATCGGGACCTACACGGCCGGCCTGTGCAATGCCAATACCAGGAGGATAGGGGCTGCCTGCACAGTTGGCAATGAATACATCAGGACCAACCGCTTTCCGGATTACCCTGTACATGTTTCGTATCGCCTCAAAAGAGGTGATGCTGCGGTCGTACCGGTTTGGCCCCGGCTCCACATTAAAATCAAGTTTCAGGTATTTATATCCCCACTCATTACAAACAATATTAAAGATGGAATCCACATGATGCAGCACCTCCGGGTTTGAAATATCAAAGGAATGGGTTTTATACCCCCAGTTAATCTGATGATGCCTGGGAGCGCCATTATCCAGAGTATCAACCCACTCCGGATGAATTTTTATGATTTCAGAATTTTCATGAGCAATGGATATGGCAATCCATATACCTGGAATAATCCCTCTTTTAGAAACCTCACCTGCCAGGTATTTCATTCCATTGGGAAAGAAAGGCCGGACAGTGGTCCAGTCGCCCGGAAGGGTAAAATAGCCATCATCCAGTAACATAAGCTGCAAAGGCAACACATCCTTTTTCTCTTCTGCTGTTTTTGCAAAATCCACCACCACATCTTCAGTAATATCATTGTCAATAAAGGGGTTGAAACCATACCATGAGCACCAGCCGCCAAAGGATTCACCATCGGAACGGGCATCCACTTCATCTCCTGTCACTTTAATCAATTCGTGCATCGATTCCAGGGCAGGTCCGGCTTTAATGTGCAATGCCTCCCCCTTTCCTTTTTCGCCAGGTTCGAGATCAATATCCAATCTCACATCTGCAGAAAGATTCATTCCTGTGTTTGACTTGGTCAGCTCCAACCCTCCCCAGGCGTGTTTTATGGAATAGCCCATAACAACTTCCTGGTTTGTTTCAGCGTTCCACATTGCCATCTGCGTCATCGCTTTGATTCTGCTTTCTTCATCGCTGAGTGCTTCACCAGCCCATTTAAGGTTATCGGTTCTTCCATTAAGCACCCTCCACTTCTCCCAGCTTTCACCGGAATGAATTCCCTGGTCTGTTTCAAGCAAACGGATGGCATTCAGTGTAATATTCTCTTTGCTTTTGTTTTCCACCCATGCATTTATGGTATGCCAATCGTTTCCCGGATAGCTGATCAATTCAAGGGCAAACTCAATTTTTCTTGAAGGATGAGCTAAGATCCACGTGAGCATTTCTGCTTCACCAAAAGTTGAATGACCTGAATTGATTTTTATACTCTTTGAATCCAGGTCCTTTAAGGCGAACCATTCACCATTGCATTTAAATGCTGCCGACACATCTGAAAACCAGGGAGAACCGGAGTTTGAATCACTTATCTGGAAGAGTCCCGAATTCTTGTTGACCTGGAAACCATCAATGAAATTCTGGGCATTCCCGAGGAACCCAAGAATAATCATTGGAATAATTGTGCAGACCCTTTTAAAATAGTTATAACTCATCAATAGAAAGTCATTTTTACTCTAATATTACTTTATATCAAATTTCACAGTCTCTATGGAATGATGGCTCACTTTCAGCTTCAGGGTGTTTCCTGCCCCCTGCAATGGCTGTCCGTCCTCTTCAATCATATTGGTCCGCTCCACATTTCTGAAAGGCTTGAAGAAAGTGATCTCCCCTTCCGCGTCGATACCCTCGATGTCGTAACAACGTACAATAACCTGATCATCGTCGTCGCATTTCTTTACGGTGCTTAACACCAGGTTCCTGCCTTCAACAGTTACCAGGCTTAATGTCTCAGGATTTTCGCCTTTTTCAGAACGGTTCCCTGCAGCAATAGCCTTTAAGGGCTGGTTCGTCTGGGTGCCCAGCCTGTAACCATTCTTCCAGTCTCCTTTATGCGAATACAGAGAAAAAGAATAGTGATGATCTCCCGGCTGCAAAAAATAATTACCCAGGCCGTGGCAACTTTTGCGACTGGCCAGTAAAACCGGTTGAAGAATCGTATTGCCTGCCGGATTTGTTGTGGGATCAATCCAGTCGAATACAGCTACATCAGAGCTGATTGTAATTGCATTATTCCCATCTGAAGCAGAAAACCAATCCTGTACTTCGCGTGGATGCACTTCGGCACATGGTGTGTCGTAGATCTGGGTCGGCTTGGAGAATCCGGCAGCTCCTTTCATCTCATCCTTTCCTACCCTTACCACACCCATGGGCACCTCGTAAGCCACTTCAGAAGTTGTCTGATTTACAGGGAATGCCAATCTGAATTCACGGTAAGGTTCACCATCAAATCCCAGCAATTCCACTTCCACATCAATTCTCTTAATGGTTTTATAGAGGACAATCCGCTGCCGGACTTTTACATGCTTAATCTTTCTGGTGAACTGGTATATATCTCTTACAGGTCCTTCCGATACCAGCGACCAGGGCTGTTTATACTGACTCAATTTTTCAAAGCCCTCCATTGTAGGTTGCTGCACATCCGAAAATTCACCGGCACCATTTCCAACTGATTGCATGGTAAATAATTCAGCACCAAGAAATTTATCTGTTTTAAACAACTGAACCGAAAGCTCCTTATCGTATAAAGACTTTAATCCTCCTTCCGAAAACGCTGCTTTGTAGTACTGATTTTCATAATTTGTTCTTCCTGTTTCCGAGGTCCGGGGCCAGTCAGCCGGATGCCCTTTTTCCAGGTAATAGGTTTTGTAGCCTACAGAGGGAACATCTTCAGCAACAAACAAGAATGAGATCACCTCATCTCTTTTACCTTCGACCTGGTGTTCATCAATTAACTCATAAGCTATTTCCTTTCCCTTATCATCCACCAACTTAAACCGGTTATCAGCAAAGCCTTCCACATCGAGAGTGAATCTTACAATATCGCTACGCTTCCATGACAGTGGATTAAAGACCACCACCGGGATCCCTTCACGGGAGAATTGGATTCTTGATGCCATATTCTGCATCGACTTCTCAACAATCCCTGAGGCAATATCCCTTGCATCTTCAAAGCTGGTCCGGAAGGCCCGGTCTGTCAGGTCGCCATGTTTTCCTCCCCAGCCATGATCGGGGTAAATTGCTTTTTCCCAGGCCTTTTCCAGTTTGTCCTGCGGATATTTATTAAATGTACCAAGCTGAAGTGCATCGAAAGTGGCAAATTTTTCGGCAGCCGTTAATAAACGGGATCCTTCGCGTGAAGCTTTAAGTGCTCTGTGGTGTGAGGGTCCGTGAATATAAAGCCAGACATTGGGTCTCTCTCCCCTGATTTCAGGGAAGAGCTGTTTTCCCTCAAGTACGGCTTCGGCCCATTCATCTCCGGTAGCATAATTAATGAGTGGCTTTTTCAGTATGCCAGATTTATCGTTCCAATCTCTGAAGAATGTATCAAAGTCGGGAGGAGTAGCAAAATCGAAAGAATAAACAAAGGGCAGCTCAGGAGCGATGCGATACTGTTTAAAATAATCATTCCAATCAACCAGCATATCCGTAAAAACCGTGGTCAGTCCGTCAATATCAGATCCAACCTTACTGAGCGGCCAGGCCACTTCGTGGTACTGACCCGGTGAAAAGCAGCTTACATAACTGCCGTCGGGACTGTACCAGCGATAAATACCGGGTTGGTGGCGGCTGAACTGCATAAAGGGGATACCTGATTTGGAAAGGATCTGGGCCATTTGTATGGCCCTTCCCGGCACATCTTCGTTCCAGTAGGTTTTAAAATCACAGCCAGGCAAAGTCTTTTTCAGCCATTTCCTCCCAAAATAGGTCTGGCGGATCAGGGACTCTCCATCATACATTGATTCATAGGGCTGCTTATAAGTAGCACCCCACTCCAGGCGTCCCTCGCGTGTATATGCTAAGATTTCATCATATGCTTCCGGATGACCTTGAAGGTATTCTCTTAAGCTCATTGCATCCTCCACCGAATATTTGAAGTCTGGATTACTCCTTAACCTGTCAAGAACGGGGGTTATCATCATTTCATCCCGGAATTTGATGCATGCACCAATGCTGTCCATCCATGCGATATCCTGGTGCGATGAAGGAATCACATAAATATGCCCTCCCTTAAAATGGGAATATTCCTTCTTAGATGGTGTATGCCCGGTTGTCTGAGCGACGAGGATCCCAACGTGAGATAAGAGCACCACAATCAACAATAAAATAGATCTTCTTGTATCCATAATGACTAAAATGTTATGCGCCAGTTAATGCGCTGATTATCAGTAGTTTTGACAAGCAATTGCTGTTCCCATCATCATGGAAAGTGTGACAACAACGATTCCTGCTGATTTTATAAAGGGTGACATATATATTTTAAACATATTATTCAGAGGCCGTTAAAGGCTGGACGCCCCCTGAACTCTTTTGTTTTTCATATTCCACCCAGAAAGGCCTTTCCGGGGCAAGAGGGACGTTCTCGTTCACCATAAACGGCCTTACTTCGCTCCACCACTGATCGTAGGCTATCCTCATTTGCTCCACTATTTCCGGGTGTTCTGCTGCTACATCTGTGGTTTCTCCGGGATCATTGAATAAATCATAAAGTTCGCTGTTATCTACAAAGCGGAAACGTTCATTTCGTACAGCACAGTTTTTATATTGATAATTATCCGGATCCGAGGTCTCCGCAGTGCCAATCCACCTTTCATTTATTTCTATATCTCCAACATTCTCCGGATTCAATGGCCATCTCCCCGCATGAAAAAAGCGATACCTGTCCTCACCCTTATGGGATTCATCTTCCAAATAGGGAAGGAAACTCCTGCCATCCATATCCGGTATGTCTGAAATATCAATACTGGCAATATCAGCAAGGGTTGGAAAAATATCATAATGATTTTGCAGGGCATCTACCACCTCCCCCGCTTTAAACTTCCCGGGCCATCGTATAAAGAAAGGCACCCTGCTTCCCCCTTCATTCACACTGCCCTTATATCCTTTCATACCGGCATTGTAGGCTTCTCCATTGGAACGGGACCCTCCTGTTTTTCCATTATCCGACATAAAGATTAAAACGGTATGATCAGCTATACCTAATTCTTCGATCTTCCCCATTAATAAACCCAGGTTGTCATCAATATTCTCGACCATTCCATAGAAGCCCTGTGCATTTTCTGAATAACCCTTCTCTTTGAATTTTATTTTATATTCATCGGGGGCCAGGAAGGGACCATGAGGCGCATTGGTCGTTATGTAGGCAAAGAAAGGCTTGTCCTCTGTTGATTTCTGTTCTATCCACGACATGGCCTGTGCAAAAAACACATCAGTACAAAAACCTGTTGTTTGAACGAATACCCCATTGTATTTTACTAGTGGATCGAAATAACTGTTTCCGTGAACATCAGCACAGGAACCCGGATATGCCTGGCCAATTCCACCGGCACCATGTATAAATACTTCATCAAAACCACGGCTGTCTGGCTGATAATCGGGTTCATCCCCCAGGTGCCACTTCCCAAATATCCCGCTGGTATAGTCCGCTCTCTTCAAGACCTTGGGCAGGGTTGTGGCCTCCAGTGTCATCCTCTCCCTTTCAAGGATGGTATGGGTAATGGCATTTTTAAAAGGATGCCTGGCAGTCATTATTGCTGACCTGGTGGGTGCGCAGGTCGGGCTTGCATGGAAATCATCCAGGCTGATGCCCTGTGATTTTAATTTGTCCATACTGGGTGTAAGTACGTCGGGACTGCCATGGGCAGAAACATCGCCGTAACCCTGATCATCGGTTATTACCAGGATAATATTGGGTACAAGCGGCTTGTTGGCTTTGCAAGCCATAAGCAGTGTGAGAAGTATTACACTCAGGTATTTAAACATGGATATGCGCTTCATCTTTTCTAGTGTTTTATCTGATTTTTTCAGTTTCTACAATGAGGAATCTCCCCTGTGACTCATATGGCTCTCCATAGTCATCTCCTTCAAAGCTCCTGCGACATGAAATCACCCATTTTCGTAATTGTGCTTTCATTGATTCTGCCAGTTGTGAATGTGCGGCAATAAGGTTGTTTTCCTCTGCCGGATCATCGTGAAGATGGTAGAGCTCATCTTCAGAGCCCGATGCAGACAAATTAGTACACAGCTTGAAATCTTCCTGGATGATAGCGGCTCGAGGCGTTCGGATAATCGATGCAAATGGTATGAATGATTTTCTTTCCTTCATCTTGCCTTGCAACATGGGAAGCAGGCTTTCGCCGTCAATTGGGCGTTCATCCGGATAATCAAAACCGATTGCTTCGCATAGGGTGGGTAGATAGTCGAGCGTGGAGCAAGGCATGTCAACTGTTCGTCCCCTGGTTACAGTACCGGGCCATACAGCAATGGCAGGCACACAAACTCCCCCATTGTAAAGAGAACGTTTACGGCCGCGTAAGCCCCCCGCTTTCCCACAGAAGGCGCCACCGTAGGCATCATAGACAGGTTTTGGGGTCCCTGTTCCTTCCGGCCCGTTGTCTGAGCAGAACCAGATCATGGTATTCTTATCAATGCCAAGCTTCCTGAGCTCACTTCGGAGTCGGCCTATCTGTGCGTCTAAAGCAGTAATGCAGCCATAGTAATGCTGCTGCCCCTCAGTATATCCATCGTACATCTTCAGGTAGTCAGGTCCGGCTACAACCGGACTATGAGGGGAATGAAACCAAATCGTAGTCATGAAAGGTTTGCCGTCGTCGACGGCCTTTTTAATAAATGGAATGGCGCGATCCATGATGACCCGGGAATCATCTCCTTCGAGATTTTCCGTGACCTTCTTCCCGTTATGCCAGTAGGGAGAGTCATGCTTTTCGAACTTGCCGCTTGCAGGATTCCAGGTCGGAACCGAAATTTCTGTGGCAAATCCATCATCGTAATCGCGGGTCCAGGGTGGTGCGTAGTCCCCGGCCGGATCCTTATGACGGGGTGATTCAGTCCTGCTCATGCATCCCAGATGCCACTTTCCAAAATGACCAGTAGCGTACCCCCTGGCCTTGCACACGCTGGCAAGCGTGATCTCTTGTTCGGGCAGTTTTCCCACGTTGACATTCATCATGCCAAATCGCATGTAATGCCGGCCCGTTAAGCATGAAGCCCGTGTTGGAGCACATACAGGGCCAATGGAATAGAAGCGACTAAAACGAATACCATCTTTGGCCATTTTATCCAGATGTGGAGTTTTGATGACCTCGTTGCCATTGAATCCAGTGTCGCCATATCCCAAATCATCGGCCATAAGAAAAATGATATTGGGTGCAATATGATCTATCCATTTCAGTTCTCTGAATTCCGGCATCTCTCCTATCCACTCGGCCCCCAGAACAGTTTTCTCAAATTCTCCATCCGCATTATGTATAAAGCTTTCCGTAGCGCTGAATCGAAATTCCATGATCCCGGACCAGTCTTCCAATTCTTCGCCCTTTGCATTTTTAAAATCACCCGCTGACAGCACATGCTGTTGCCACTTATTTCCTCCCTTCAGCTCAACTTCGCTGGCATACTTATCGATGCCAACAACCAGCTTGTTTGCTTCAGTACAGCGCAGCTCGAAAACAAGCCTGGCATGCTCAGGGGCCTTCCACCTTTCGCAATACAGCTTATGGGTCTTTAGTTCCCATTTATCCGGTTTATAAGCATACCACTCCTTTTTCCAATCGCCTTCAAAATCTTCAATAAGCAGGGATGGTTTCATTGTGGCTCTGACCCCGGCTGCACTCAGCTGGTCCGGACCAGCCATCTGAACAGGAGAAGACAAATTGAACTCTTCTGTGGTATACACTCTATAATAATACCCTGCTCCTGTGACCGGTTCATCCAGAGCATAAAGCACATTTGCATAGGCCCAGAGCGGCTTATCAGTACTTAAAAGGGGCAGGTCTGCTGTCCATGTCTTGCCATCATTTTTTGCTTTTGCATGATGCCAGAAACGATTGATTCTGTTCTCCCTGTCGCTCACATTGCCTGTACCTTCACCCTGTTGTGTATAGTATATATCAACAGAAATTATGGGTTTGGACGGATCCGGTTCAACTGTAAAAGAGGGAACGCCATGCACCGTTTTCAATTCCAGCAAGGTCTCTGGTGTTTCAGGATATCTAAATGTTCCTTTCAGGTACTGATCAAACCAGAGTAATCCTGTTACTTCTGAATTTCCATTATCCTGGTGATTGTGGTGGGGAGAGCTCACCACACGCCAATCTTCCGTTTGAATCAGGGACACTGCTCCCGGAACATCTTTCAGATGCCCGTGAAAATCATTCGAGGGACTTAAGAAAATGATGGGGCAGGTGATCTCCGCCAGGTAAGCCTCATCGGCAATGGTATTCTGATAGAGCGGGTTTTCATTGTCATTGTTGCTTATGCCACCACAGGAAGGTGCTGCCGCTTTTACCCGGGGATCAGAAGCCGTTAATACCGTTAGCTTCCCTCCCATCGAGTGTCCGTATACGCCCAGTCTGTCAGGATCCACCTCTGCCTGTTGCTCCAGGAAGGTTAATGCACGGCGTGCACCCACTGCACTCAGGAACCAGGGATTATTGCGAGGTGATTCCAGTGAATCCAGGGTCCATGGCGCAGCAGAAACCGAACCAAAGTTATTCCCGGGATTCCTGCAGGGGGCATGATACCCATCCAGGGCCCCCCAATCGGTAGAAATTTTATAGCTGGAATTGGCTGTGTCTCCTTCCCAGAAAAGCTTCACAATCTCCGGATTTACCCTGTAATCCGGGGCATCAATCCGTCCCGCCCATGAGATGGAAATGGTTGCATACCCCCGCCTGGCATTGGTCAGTACTGCCTGGTAATGGGCATATTGCCCACCCCCGTGAATCTGAACAAGTCCCGGAAGCTTTTCGACCCCTTTTGGATACCCGTATATGGCTGCCATCATGGCCTTTTGCCCTTTAAAGATCCCAATGCGGTATCTCAATACCTTCATGACCACCCCGTCCTCTTCCCATTCATAAAGAACTTCTGTGTCCAGTGGCTCTTTGCGCGGATCAAAATCCGTCCAGAGTTCCTCAAGGTTCTGAGGAGCTATGCCACTTTCTATGGGGCTAAATGTTTCTTTGTCGGAATCTGGCTGAAAGGAACAAAGTATAAAAGCCAGTACAAATAAAAAGAGAGGTTTCATATATCAATATTTGAGATTTGAGGAGTAGATCTTAACCGGTCCAATCAATCCTGCTGTAAAAGATTTCTTATAGTATACCGGTGTCGGTATGGTACAATAGTGATTGGCCAGTGTGCTGTAGACCAATATCTCAAAGTAGTTGTCACCTTCTTTTACGTAGTCTTTTATATTAAGCCGGAAAGGTTTTTTCAGGCAGATCCCCACTTTTTTTCCATTGATGTGTAATTCTGCTGAGGCTGAAAGGTCACCAAGGTCAATGTAGATATCCTTAGCTATTTCTTTCCGGCTAAGGCTTATGTTTTTCCTGTACCACAATCCGCCGGAGTAGCATTTCAGGACATCCATCCCGGACCAGTCGCCGGTTCGAATAATCCCTTTACCACAAATGAGTTTCAGGGGTTCGGGGAATGCTCTTCCGTAATAATAGCCCGGTAGGTGCCCGACCTCGAGGCAGATCTCAGCACCTTCCGGGCTGGCCTGGTCCAGGTATATGGTATAAGAGCAAATACCCTCTTCGTTGTTTTCACCGCTTTTCCCAATCCTCAGCTCTTCTCCGTTTAAACGGGCAGAGACCTCACCAAAGGCCTTGCATTCAATCTTCTGCAAGCCCGGTGGCGCAGTAAAACGATAATAACCATACTTCTTGTCTCCCTGATGAATATCATATGTATTTATGCCTTCCTGCCCGAACCATTTCATGGCAAGGGGCTTTCTGTCTGTTTTCTTACTTCCTTTGTCCGTCACCACCACTGCCGACCGGGTCCTTTGATCTAAAGGATGGCGGGTATCTCCTTCAATCCATGTTGCTTTGATGTTTTTATAAAGAACCAGCAGACAATTATGACCCGGAGAAAGCGTCGCAGTCTTGCCAGAGCTAAGGGCTCCATTTAAATATATCGCATGCGGATTGTGTCCCGAAACATGAATATCCACCTGCTTTTTCTCTTTCGAGTGTACATATGTTTTATAGAAATAAGTCCCGCCCTTTTCCATAATAAAGAAGTCATCGTTCACCTGACCTTTGAGCCCGTGGTATCCCTGCGAACCCGGATTCCCCTCAACACCTTCCCTCAAAGAATAATCATATTGTTCCCAGGTATGGACTTTGTTCCCGGTTTTCAATACTTCCTTTTCACCTAGTATCTGCTCAAGTATTTCTTCTCCTTCCTTATCGCTGCTGTTGATTACCCGGAAACCCGGACCAAAGGAGTAAGTGATTTTTTCCCATCCCCTATTTAAGTTTTCTTTTGCGAGCTTTTTATCTGCTTTATCACTCATTTTGTACATAAAGAACCTGGCTTCCACGCCGATTGTATCATCAGTAGCAGGCAACCTGAAATCGCCCCAGCGGTTATCCAGGGTGGGAACAAATTCCGATTCCCATTCTCCGCCTATCACCCTTTCCTTATATGCAAGAGATTCGGTGCTCTCAATCTCCAGCTCAGCCTCACCGGGAGCGAACAAAATCAGATTTGATTCGTCCTTCCCCAATGGAACTCTGAGAGATGTTACTGTTTCAGTTGCATCCACTATTTTCAATTCTCGTGATTTGCCGGTTTCGGGATCCAGAAGCCGGGGCTTGCCCCTGGTCTGAAAATGGCACAGCGTATTTTCCGGCACATCCATTACCATGTATAAATGATGATCCCCGATCTTCCGGTGCATCACACTGCCACTGCCTCCTTCGGGGATAAAATCTCTTTCTATGTGCTGGGAAATAAGCCCGGCAAGATTCTCATCGGCAGAAGGATAATAAATACCCACGCCGTTTGCACTGTTTACAGTAGGCGAGCTTCGCTGCAGGGCCTCCTCTGCAGTACAGCCAAATATCTCTTTCAGTATCCTGTCCACTTCGGGATCGTTGGCACCGGCCCTGTCACTGGCCAGGGGAAGCCTTCCAAGGCCAAGCACCACTCCCCCATTTCTGAAATGCTCCAACGCCTTTTGAAGGGTGGAATAGCGTATGGCTGTCATATCTGCCAGCACCAATACCTGGTATTGCTCATCCGAAACAGAGATTTTGCCCCCTTTTACTTCAGACCGGTTTAGCGACTGGAAATCAATGAAATCGAAGTCAAGACCCTGATTGAAAAAAATCTCTCCCGCACGAAATGCCTCTTGCTGATCACCTCCGTTATGAGCCTGAAGAGGAGCTACGGGGTAGAGAATAGCCACATCGCAGACATGCACACCCTGCGAACAGATATAGCTCAATCGTTCGGCCGCTGTTAACCACTCCTTAAAATGGGGCCAGTAGGGCATCCGGAAATGGAAATCCGGTGGTGCCCATTCCCACCATCCCCCGTGTGTGGTGTAGTAAAGACCATGGAGGCAAAGCAGATTGGCACCAAATTGATAGTGCTTATAAGTGGAGAAATCAATCTGCGATAAGCGGGCATCCCAACCCAGGCTGTGAAAAGCTTCAAGCCATACCCGTGGCCTTTTATACAGGTGTGCAACTGACGAAGAAACCTTGGTTTGTATAAATGAATAGCCATTCGCAGGGTTCGGAGCATCATTACCGGGAGCCGAAAACCAGCGGGTGGCCCGGAAATAATCACCATAGGCTGTGGGGTTAAGCCCCCGCCCCCAGTTGTCGCAGCCAAAAAGTTTACCTCTCTGCCAGTGCCATTCAAATATGGGTTTGAAGTACCGTTGTTCAACTAGTTCAACCATCACATCGTAGTAATCGAGGCGTATCTTAGAACTTATATCTCCGATATCGAAGAAGAGTGCAGGCAGGTAATCTTCGATGTTGTAAGCTTTTTTCTCTTTGAATACATCGGCAAAATCCTCCGACCAAACCGCATTGTCGATGGGCAAGTGCAGTTCGTCCTGAAAGAAAAAATTCATGCCCTTTTTGCCCTCAGGCGAAAGTTGGTTCTCGAAAAGCTGGTAATATTCCTTCACCAGAAGGTTCCCGTGATCGGGATGAACCATAAATCCCTTTTCGGCTGAAATCATGATAATGTCCCAGTGCCCATGGTCAGGAGCTTTCCATTTTAAAACAGAATTCTGGACTGCTCCGGATAAATCAATCCCCTGCTTGTAAGAGTAATTCCCGCCAGTTTTGGGGTAAGCCACGATGGAAACAAGCATATCAGGCACACGGAATTCAATTTCGGCATCCTTGCTTACTGATACCGGTTCATAGGGTTTTAGCTTGCCCTGATAATTCTTTTCAAGCAAACTATTTTCAACCTTGTCGGTCCAGAATCCGCCCCCGGGCCAGCCCACCACGTAATCGTCAAGACCCAGCCCCATTTCTCTTTTTCCGCACTCCTCCGAGAACCAGTTCCACAGTTCCCACCAATCTTCAGACATAAAGCCTGGGAAACTGGGTTCGGGAACACCGAAACTTATTTTATCATTGCCTTTATTTAATACTGGAAGCGCTCCCCTGTGCGTATGATTATAACTTACATTCAGTCCGAGAACAGCTGTTTCGCTAAGCTTATCCAACTGCCAGAGTAGCCGCTCCCTGGTAAGCGTATCCCCCCCGGTCCACCAAAAAAAAGGAACCTCACCGAAACCATGGGGAGGCTCTTGAAAATTATTTAGAAGTTCATACCCGTTGCTGGCAGGGAAGCCCAGGAAAGAAGCCGGCCTTTCCACAAGGTTTTCAGACAAAGAATAACTGCCATCTGACTGTTCCACAGTTTGACCGGAAACAAGCGATGTGCCAGCAAAAGCGATTAGAATAAGTGCTCTTCTTATCATTTGACTTCTAAAAGTATGATTGAATCAATTGGATCTCTTTTCTCAGGAGCTAAACTGATCTCAAGGCCGGAAGAGGTTTGTTTTACGACCGGGTTCTTCACATTAAATCCTTTGCTTCTAACGACCTTCTTATCCAGAGCAGGTAAGACCAATGGAGAACCATCTTCCGGCCAATTCAGAATATGAACATAGATCTTATTGTCCTTAAAAGTCATACCGCCCCATTCACTATTATGAAGGGGTCCGCCCCGTGTTCCATAAATACTTTCTCCGTTTTTCTTCAACCACTTCCCCATTTTTTCCAGAACAGCTACCTGGTCTTTCGGAAATTCCCCGCTGGGCATAGGTCCCACGTTAAGAAGCAGGTTCCCGTCCCCCACAACCGTATGAACCAATCTTTGAACAGTCTCTTCGTAAGAAATGGTACTGCAGTCGGGCCGATAGGACCAGCCCCCGCCCTCTTTACATTTGTTCATGGTCATACAGGACTCCCAGGCCCTCTCGGTCTGAAATTTTCCAATTTTTTGTTCCGGAGTATCATAATCTCCCAGAACCAGTTTTTTTAATTCAGGATCTTCCGGCTCGTATTTTTTCCCCTTCTCCTTCCGGATAAAACGAGCAGCACGGTTATTTACCAGGAGCTTTTCCCCCTGCAGCTTATACATCATATCAAACAGCTCAAGGATGGTGTAGTCTCCCCAGTTACCTGCCGTGTGGTCGAACCACATGATATCCACTTCCCCGTAGTTTGTCAGAAGTTCACGCACCTGTCCCTCATAAAAATCGTTGTACTTACGGTTATCTCCCACCAGGTAATCGGGATGTGACCAATCGCGGGTGGAGTAGTACCAGCCCAGTTTCAGACCATATTTATGCGCCGCAGCTGATAACTCTTTGCAGATATCTCGTTTAAAAGGAGTATTGGCAATGTTATAATCCCTCAATTTCGTATGCCAGTTGGAGAATCCATCATGGTGCTTGGCAGTAAAAACAACATATTTAAAGCCCGCCGCTTTGGCCAGCTTCATCCATGCATCTGCATCAAATTTTACCGGGTTGAATTTTTTGAACAGTTCGTCATACTCTTCATCGGGGACTATCCCTGTTCCATCTCCATGATCGAAGGGATGACTGTATCGTGACCAGCCAATTTCCGTTCCCCGCACACTGGATGGCCCCCAGTGCATGAACAGTCCGAATTTTGCATCACGGAACCATTCCAGTTTAGCATCAAGCTGATATACCGGCTGATTACCGTCTTTGCTAATATTCTCCTGAGCGTGGGACTGCAAAACTAAAAGCAATGCACAACAACAAATAGCAATTAGCCTGGGTAATTTATTCATTATGTTGATTATTATATGGTTAAATTGTTTTTGCATTTTATTCTAACATGGTCATCCAACTCCAGGATATCTTGTCAAAGTTGAATTTACTCTTTGTGAGCGCTTTTGATTTCCCCACCCATTTTCCATCTTCCGTTTTCTCAGTTTTAAGCTCTGTTAATGAATATTTGCCCTTTTCATAATCATAGCTCTCGCCATCATCGTTATATAAAAAGTAGACGTTCTCTTTGGATCCATAATGCCTGATTACCAGCGATCCCGCCTTTGCATCACTCTCACTGCCGGTGGAAGACAGCATGGGGATAATAGCACCATCTTTCACGAACAGCGGGATCTGTTCAAGTTTGGTTTCAACCGTAATGCTTTCGCCGTTACCTACGTATTCGCCGGTATAGAAATCATACCACCTGCCTTTGGGAAGAACGACCTTTCGTTCTTTTTGCCCGGTGAATACCGGTGCAACCAGAATAGAAGGCCCCATCATATACTGATCTGTAAGCTCTATCCTGACCTGCTCTTCATAGGGATTCTCTGAGTCATCTAATTCTCCACCCGATAATACTTCTTCCGAATCGTATCCACTTTCCAACACCATGGCCCGGAAAGGTGGAATCCCTTTTTGATTGTACTCATAGAATGCTGTATAAATATATGGGAGAAGATTTGTCCTGAGTTGAATCACATCCCTTACCATATCGGTTACCTCGGGGAAACTCCAGGGTTTCATGCTCGAGGCCCAGGCATTAAGCTGCATCATAGGAGAAAAACAAACCGTCTGAAAGCGTCTTACCCACTCCTCTGCAGAGTTGGCGCTCCGGATCTCCGGTGTCCATAGCACACCGGCCAGGGATGAGTTAGCCAGTGCGGTCACATAGCCTTCATGACCATAATAATCACTGTAGATTACAAAGTTTTTGCTGCTTGCCCCTGTATATGATGATCTTACCAGGCCATAGGTTCGCTTGTTTTGCCTGCGAAAGTGATCCATCAACATGTCCTGCAGGATCAGGCCATAGAGCTGCCTTATTTCTACTGCATCATTTCCTGAAGGGAAAGTGGCATGATCGGGCCACAGCCAGAAATCATAACCATCAACCTCATCAAACTTATACCCGCTGACACCAATGGCCAGATGATTCTTTTTATGATGATTCAAAAGTATTTTTTGCGCTTTAGGAAGGGTATAATCAGGGACTTCACCCAACCAGACCGTATGGCTGCCGGTATATGGCCGGATATCATCATACATTGTGGAGCTTGGCGCCACATAGGGATTCTCCCACAGATTCACCTTTATCCCTTTATCGTTAAGTGTTGTGACAAATTTTTCCGGATCGGGAAAGCGGGTTTCATCCCAATCGAAGGAGCAGGGATATGCAAAATCCTGCCAGCCTGGTTCCAGCCCGATCACATCCAGGGGGAAATTGTATTCCTCGAAGTCTGCAATTTCTTTCAGCACATCTTCATCGCTGAAATGGGTGTTCACCCTGTGTACAAAACCCAGTCCCCATTTTGGCGGAAGAACGCCTCCACCGCAAAACAGATTATACCGCTGAACGGCTTCAAGCGGATTTTTACCGCAAAAAACATAGATCTCAAGTCCGCCGTCCTGCACACTCGCCTCAATGGCATCAGAAACAGGCCGGGCGGACCAATTCTTACCATCTGTCCGGTCGATAGGCACAGGCAGATTTCCATCTTTCCTGTTACCCACACCCACATGAATTTTTACACGCCTGGAAGAGTTAATGAGAACCCCGTATCCTTTACTGGATACATAAAATGGTACCGGGGCATGGGTATAGCCCTTTATTCCACCATAATGGTCCACCTTAAGGGTATAGACAGACCCACGCCGGTTTATCCCCTGGAACTCCAATCCCAGGCCATAAATACTTTCGGTCTCCTCCAGGGGTAGCCTGATGCTTGCCCGGGATGAATTCAGAAGATATTGGGTCGAATTTTTATCGAAGGGAAAAGGTGTATCTCCCAAATCTTCTATTGCTTCCATTTTGGGAGGATCGGTATAATCCAGAGCATTTAACCCGATTTCACCAAAACTGGCCTTCCACACACCCGGCATTATCTTTTCCCATTTCAATTGATCCATTCCCTGAATCGACGGGGTTTGAGCATGACTCAGTAAAGCTCCTGCCAGAAAAATGCCCGCCAATATTCTACGTACTGCGTTAAATTTGCAAATCATGAAAATGAAATTTTTTGATTACGCTTACAATTTTTAATTCAAGATACTTGCCCAAATCGAGGCATATTCTATAATCGTTGTTTGTCGGCGATTAACTGTTTTCGTAGTTTGCCATAGTTCACGTCCTGGACGGGTACATCATCCTCTATTGCTATGCAGGCCGCCGTTCCCGCACTCTGCCCAAGGATCATAAACACAGGTTCCATCCGGATCGAACCATATGCAACGTGGGAGGCGGACAGGCAGACTGGGACAAGCAGATTTATACACTCTTCCCGTTTCGGCACGATCGATTGGTATGACACGGGATAGGGCTTCGGGCAGCTGTGTCCAAAGCCTCCTTCGTTTCGTACGGTTTGTTTGCCGTTTTCTTTCACAACCACACGCTGGCAGAAGTGAGAGTCCATCGGGTAAGATGCGAATCCTACGTTATCCTCTATTCTTGTTTTGGATTCACAGTCCGCCTGACTGATCACATACGACGAAACCATGCGACGGCCTTCCCGTATATAGAGCTGATGGGGCCAGAACCCCGTGTCCATAAACTCCCCTGGGTCGAGTCCGAACCGGTTTACTCTGGCTTGCAAGACTTCCGGAACCTGTGGATCGTTGGCCAGAAAGTACATGAGGCCTTGCTGATAGTTGACATGATCCTGAAAGATCTCCTCCCGCAGTTCATAGAGTTCGCGCAGGGGCATCGGCAGCCCGCGGCGAGGCTCCGGTAGTTTCGCAAATGACCCGGGTTCATATGTACCATCAGGCCAGCGATAGTTACCCCCGACGTAATCTGAAGAAAAACTCCCCGCATTATTGCTGTCGCCCTTCCTCATTTGAACCGGACCGTCGGTCATTGGACTGGTCGTATAATTGAGGGTCCACCGGATCCGCGGATCGAAATTCAGAAAACGGGCCAGGAGTGAATAGCGGTCGGGATCATATCCATGCGGCCTGGGAAAGGGGATCTTCCCTTCACCGCTGGCGAGATACATCCGGAAATTGTAAGCCTGCACCTTGTAGTCGCCGTCGCCGAAACCACCAGGTTGCTCTGGCGAGATTTCAGGTAGCAAGCCAGATTCTGCCTGATCCGGCACCACGAAAGGGCTTATCGGCAATCCGCAAAACTGGTAGACGCCCCTCCACGAGACCTCCTGCCATTGCCCGGCCAGTGTTTCGCTATAGCTGTCTTCAGGCTCCCTTCCTACACGGTACGATACATTCGAGGCTGCAAACAGGTCACCCTCATAGGTGGCATCGATGAATACGGCTGCCTTGATAGTTTCGCCAGTCTCCAAGGATACGGATAGGACCCGGTGGTCCCTGATATCAACGGACACAAATGGGCGTTCGAAAAGAACCTGCACGCCTGCCTCAGCAAGCATATTAAGAAAGAGTGATTCGGCTTCCGAGGGGCGAAAATCCCTGATGCGACCAATCCGTGTATAGAATTCCAGCGCCAAACCGCCGATTGAATTCTTGTTTCCAATATCGGACACAGTAAGTCCGCCCGAAGTCATTCCACCCACATGCCGATTAAATGACAGCAGCAGCGTCTTTTTCCCCATACGGGAAGCTTGGATGGCCGCCGTAACGCCTGCGGGTGTGCCGCCATACACTGCAACATCGCACTCGATCAACTTCGGCTTCCCAGACTCCACTAGCCGATAATAATGGGGCTTGCCGGTTTCATACTCCTGATGGGCCTCAAGAGTAGATTGCGCCATAGCACAGCCAATTCCTGTACAGAACACAATCCCAAGGATTCCCTCCAGTCGCTTCATGTATTTTCTATGATAATAATTGGCAACAGATAGCTTCCACTAAAGTAGATATCTATCATTCAAAATACTTACTTGAATCCTTATTTCTTTTGCTCTAATCTTGTATAGAAATAAACCAGACGGTAATTCCTGCATGCAAAAGACTTTAATGCTTCCTGTAGTCGTTTCATGCGTCCTGAGATTTTACGAATTCGGATGGAGAAACGCCATGCAGTTTCTTAAACGAAGTTGAAAAATAGGAGATCGATTCAATACCTATCTGATACATCACCTCTGTAACATTCAAACCTTCATTGCTGCTTAATAGTCTGGCTGCCCTCTGTAACCTGTAATTTCGAAGATATACATTTGGTAACACCCCGGTGAGTTGTTTCAACCTGCGATAAAACTGCGATGGGCTAAGTCTGACTTCCTGTGCCAGCTCTATTACACCAAAATCGGAGTCTGAAAGATTCTTTTCTATGGCATCAATGACCTGGTTTAAAAAATCCTTATCCCGGGTGGAAATTTCAATTGTTTTATCGGGGATAACACTGTGCTTTGAAAAATAATCCTTTAAGCGTTGTCTGTTTTCAATGAGACTTTCTACCCGGATCTCAAGGTGACGGGGAGAAAAAGGCTTACTAATGTAGCCATCGGCCCTGAATTCCAATCCTTTAATTACATTCTCATGATCGCCAAGAGCTGTCAGCAAAATGACCGGAATATGCCATGTTTCGGGGTTAGATTTAATTTTTTCACAAAGCTTAAAGCCATCCATTTCCGGCATCATTACATCACTGACTATTAAATCTGGTTTATGCTGACTAATTTTCTTCCATCCGTCCACACCGTTTTCAGCCAATACGATCGAATATTTATGACCCAGTTCATTCATCAGAAAATCTCTTACTTCAACCTCATCTTCAACAACAAGCACGGTCTGTTTTTCTGTTGTATTTTCCGGAGTACCGGATGCAGCCTCATCCTGGGTATTTTGTACCGGCATCCAATCTTTAATCAATGAGTGCTGGACACCCATTATTGCCTGATCATCCTCATTAATGGATTTGGAAGGGATCAGAACAGTAAAGCACGTTTTATGGTTAGGTTCACTCTCAACACTGATGGTCCCCCCCATCAGATCTACCAGAGATTTACAAAAAGCCAATCCGATACCCGTTCCTCCTAAAATTTCTTTCCGGCCCTCCAGCTGAAAGAATCGTTCAAAGATCTGATCCTGTTTATCCTGGGGTATTCCTTTCCCCGTATCGCTTACTTTTATGGCAACCATTTTTTGATCCATGTGCGTAACTGCATCAGCATCGATACTGATTGTGCCGTCTGGCGGGGTAAACCTGAATGAGTTGGACAGGAGATTAAATATGATGCGTTCGGTTTTTTCCTGATCAATAAGCACTTCTTCATTGGGAGAATTAATCTTGTAAAAGAAGTTAATATTCTTTTGAATGGCATAATCCTCAAATGCTTCTGTACTTGGATAGATAAAATTTCCTAGTGTATCCCTACTGACATTTATGCTTAAATGCCCCTGTTCTGCCTTTCTGAACATGATCAACTGATCAACCAGCCTCATGAGTCTTTTTGCATTGTTCTGAATGGTACTGAGGTATTTGGCATTTTCATCATCCCTATTTCGCTCCATCACCTTCTCCAAAGGTCCCGTAATCAAAGTTAAGGGTGTTCTAAATTCATGGGAGACATTTGTGAAGAACTGAAGTCTTCCCTTGTTAATACTATCAATCCTCTGTTTATCTTTTTGCTCATATGAAAAACGGTGCTTCAATCTTTCATGAATAAGAATATAGACCATTACACCTATAACAACAGCAACAACAATTAAAACGAAAAGGGTATAACTCCACCAGGTTCTATACCATGGAGGTAATACAGTCACAGATAAGTTGGTCGTTTCTTTGTTCCATATAGCATCGCCATTTGCACCTTTTACCCGCAGGACGTAATTCCCCTGTGGAAGACTTGTGAATGTAGCCGTAGATTTTCCGCTTTCAGTCTCTATCCATTGTTCATTAAATCCTTCAAGCATGTATGACATCCTGTTCTTTGAGGGTGTGGCATAATGCTGGATTGCCAGATGGAAAGCTACTGTTTTAGCCTCATAAGGCAGGGTTATTTTATCTGTTTCTATCATGGAATAATCATGTATGACATTCCTGCTGTTTTTTTCAGAAATAGGGACCCGTTTATTATTTATGCTTATCCCGGTGATTAAGGCTTTGGGTGCTATATCATTCAGTATAATATTTTCAGGTTTGAAAACCGTCAGGCCGTTTAATCCCCCAAAATAGAAATAGCCAGAAACACCTTTATGGTAAGCATACAACCTGAAATTGTTATGCGGCAGGCCATCACGCATATCGTATAATTCAACTTCATATTTAAGCGTATTCAACCTGCATAATCCCTTGTCGGTACTGATCCAGAGATGCTCATCGTCCTCTTCTAAAACTCCATAAACACCGTCATCGGGTAACAATCCGCTATGTTTGAAATATTCAACATCTTGCACCTGTCCCGATTGGTTGAGAACTAATTTGTTTAATCCTCCCCCAAAAGTTCCAACCCATATATTACCCTTTGTATCTTCATGAAGAGAGAAAACATTATTATAACTCAGTCTCAGGCCATTGGAATATGTTGAATAATTCTCCACTATGTTGAGTTCATTATTGATGTACTCACACTTGTGCACCCCATCTTGCGTACCGAGCCAGTAATCATTATTCCTGTCTCTTATGCACGCCCGTAAAAGCTTTACACCTTCCAAAACGGGATGTACATTCAATTGTGGCTTGCTTTCGTTCTGAATATGGGTCCAGGGATTATGTAGCAGAAAAACTTTCCGGCCTCCAAGCAGTATCGTATTTGAATCTAACTGAACTATGATTCGACAGTCTAATTCGCTCTGCAATTCCCCGTGACTCACAAGTTCAATTTTTTTATATTCTTCTGACCCGGGATCATAAATAAGGAGGGATCTTTCGGTGCCCAGCCAGATATAACCTTTGGTATCCTCAAACAGGGGAACAACAAATTCCTCTTGCGGTAAAGCAATTTTTTCACGCAGGTTTTCAAATTGAAGATTTCCAATATTTTGATCATTCACCGGTTTGATACTCCTGCAAACACCTGTGCCATAACTTGTAAGCCAGAGCCTCCCCTGCCTGTCCTCCAGGATGTTCGTGACTAAATCTCCCGCAATGGATTGCTTATCGTAGGGGTCATATGAATAATTAATGAACTGCTTCTGATTCATATCCAGTTTATTAATCCCGCCCTGGGCTGTCCCGATCCATAATACATTATAATTATCCTGGTAAAAACAATTGATACGGGCACTGCTGATTCCGTTCTTGTTTTTGGGATCAAATCCAAAATTTTCGAAGCGGTTTTGATCCGGATGGTATCTGAAGATCCCTTCACTCCCGGTTCCAATCCAGATCGAACCGCTTTTATCTTCAAAGACCGAAAGGATTACCAAATCAGAAACCAGCTGGTCATCCCCTTCAGGTAACTCAACCTTCTCGAGAATCCGCAATTGTTCGCCATCGATAATGGCTTTATACAATCCGCTGCCAGTCCCGATCCAAAAAATATCATTTATTTTCTTTATCACATTGATCGGTCTCTCTGACTGGAACACATAATTGTGAACCGAATTAATGATTGGATTTCTGGTGGAATCTGTTGTTTCAAACCTCAAACTAAACAGCGCATTTCCCTTCGAAAACAGAAGCCTGTTTTCATCGATCATGCACATTTCATCAAGCTGCGTAAGTGCAGGCTCCAATTTCATCAGGTTATCGGAAACTTCAAATGATACCTCATCCCCCGAATAATCCGGGGAACAGTGATAAAAACCATCCAGGCCTGCTATCCAGAAATTCCCATCAGAATCTGCAATCATATTTACGACATGCAATTCTCTGCCAAAAGGGACAGAAATAAACTTTTCAGTCGTTGGTAAATAAACATCCACCCCGTTCCAGTCTCCGATCCACAGATTTCCCTTCTCACTGGCTAACATGCACTCCACTGTACTATGGGATATGGTATTCTCATCCTCACTATCCGGGGTATAGCTGAAGAACTCGTACCCATCGTATTTGATCAGCCCGTTTGGCGTGCCAAACCACAATATCCCGTACTTGTCCTGCTGAATGGAAGTAATGGTATTCTGGTTAAATCCTTCCCTGTTTGAAAAACGCTGGAACCTGAGTTGTGCTGAAACCGGACAATGAGAAAATAATACCAGCACCACAAGCAAAAACAAAAAACGACTCTCCCTATTCTGTCTCATCAAAGTATGCTTAGTTATTTAAGGTATTGGAGCGATTGAAATCGCCTTGTTTTCCAGGTTATCCTCCGGGCTTGTGCCATGTTGACTAATGACAGATGAATTGCGTTGCCAGTATTTTCCTTTTCATTTTGCATTATTTTAATAGTCACTTCTCGCCGGGCCAGGGATAATCAAAGGATCCCGTATTGACGGGCATGGATTCAACATCCGGCAGATCATTGTGCCACATCAGAAGTTTTTGGCTCATTCGTTCGACTATTTCCGGATATTCATTGGCCAGGTTATCCACCTCGCAGGGGTTTTTGGTGAGGTTGTAAAGTTCGGTTCTGCTGCTATCAGGATTCATCATCAGCTTCCAGTCCCCATCCCGCATAGCCAGGGCGGGACTTTTCTGGAGGTGTCTGCCCCAGGGGCCGAAGCGGTATTGCCACATCAGCGGCTTTGACCGTTGGCCTGGTGTGCCCAGCAGGGC
>JAAEOI010000289.1 GCA_024244665.1 Bacteroidota bacterium
GTACCGCATGGGTCAGGCCCATTTCCAGGTCCACCCCGTCCACACACTTGTAGGAGAAGGTATCAAACTTTTTCTCCTCACAAAGACGCACCGACGCCAGGTACATACGAATGGCCTTCTCGATCACCTGGTCCTTGGGCTTTCCAAGGGGATACTCCCAGTCAGCTGTAAGCCGCTCACTCTCTTTCTTTATCTCTTCCGGATCAATTTCATCCATCTTCGCCTTAAGCTGAAGCATATCCAGGCTCTCGATCTCGGGTCCGATCTTGTCTCTCAGGAGCGTTGGATTGTAGCCGGTGGAATACAGGCCCATGTCATTGAAGCCGATCATCCCGAGCCGGGAATACCTGAGCCTTTTTGCCGTATGGGCCGCCCGGGCAAAGGACATGATCCCCTGGATGTCCATTGGAGCATCAGGTGCATTGAAGAGGTAGCGGAATTTGATCCCCCATTGCTCCATGGGCAGGCGCAAAGAAGTTGACCCCGCACCGGCTGCCGGCGAGATCAGTGTACCCTTCTTCTCAAATTGCCCTTCATGGTCGGTAAAGCCACCCAGGCTGTACAGGATCATGGGCTTGTCCCTGAACTCGTGCAGGACCCGGAATACGCCCCTGGTATCGATCCAGTTGAGGATGTTCACAAAGAGAAAATCCCATTCCTGAGATTTTAATTCCCGGATAGCTCTTTCCGGTTCCTCGTCCTCGCCATATACCGGGGCGGTTTTTACCAGGTTCAGGCCTGCATCGGCAAGCTGCTTTACAGCTCTGTCACTGATCATCCGGAGATTCTCCGGCTCGTAATACATGGTGCCAAAAGCGACGTAGCCGGCTGTGGGTGTTTTTGTCTTGTTCATTATTATAGTTTTTTGTCAGATTACCAGAAAACAATATATATCAGTACGTACAATGCTACCATTACAGCTCCCCAGAAAAACAGGTTACGGTACCAGATCCGGTTAATTGCTGCAAGTCCTTCCGGTAGTTTTACCATAGAGGGTCTCCAGACCATTGTTGTCTCCTTTTCCGATTCCGGCCTTTTGCCAAGCAAAGTTGAAAGCACAAAAACAAGAATAAATCCAAGGAGGAAGAAGCCGGCCACATTAAATACATTCATCTCCACCTCCAGTATTCTCAACACATAGGGTGTCAGGAACATGGGGAAGGATAAGAGAAGCATGATGAAGGCTGTTCTGCTGCTCACCTTTTTCCAGAGCAGGCCTCCCACGAAAATAACAGCCACAGGAATGGATACAAAGGCCCAGCACTCCTGGAAATAGGAGAAAATGTGTCCGAATTTCAGCACCATAGGTGCCCAGGCAGCCCCTACGATCAGGATAATCCCACTGGCTATCCGGCCAGCTTTGATCATCTCGCTGTCGGTTGCATCTTTCCTTATAAATCGTTTGTAGATATCGAAGGTAAATATCGTGGAGGATGCATTGATGACCGCCTCAATGGTGGAAATAATGGCCCCACATAATCCAGCGAATACAATCCCTTTTAATCCCGATGGAACCAGGGTATTGACTATGTAAGGGTATGCCGAATCGGGCTGAATATTTGCATTAAGAGCAAAGGCGATCAATCCCGGAAACACATCTGCAAAAGCAATCAGGATCCACAGCAGCCCGGCAAATATAATTCCCGCTTTTGCATGCCATTCATTCTTGGCTCCCAGAACAGACTGGTTGATGGTCTGGTTTGTGCAGTAATACCACACATTGGTTGAGAAGGCCAGGACCAGAAGTCCTGTCCATGGAATGTTCGCATCATCGGCCGGCAGAATCAAATGAGACCTGCTGCCCTCTCCGACAATTTCGCTCAACCCTCCGGGTACTTCAAACAGTCCTAGAATAAAAACTAGCAGCCCGCCTCCAAGTAACAGAACCGACTGGAACACATTGGTCCAGGCCACCGTAGCCATTCCTCCCCAAATGGTAAATAATCCGGCCAGGATGGCCATGGTCCATATGGCTGCATGAAGATTGATTCCAAACAGAATATTCAATGCGAATCCTCCTGAGAAAATGACTCCGGCCAGGTTGATCAGGATATATGTAAGAATGGTAATGATTGCAAATAGTGAGCGAACTCTACCATCGAAACGCATTTCCAGGAACTGGGGCATGGTAACTACCTTCTTTCTCAGGTAAAAAGGCACAAATACCAGGATCAATATCAATATGGAGGGCCCGTTGAGCCATTCCCAGTTGGCCACAGAAATACCATGTGAATAGGCAAACCCGACCGTACCCAGAAACTGTTCAGAACTGATTCCTGCTGCTATTAGGGCGAAACCGATCACATACCACTTCAAAGAGCCCCTGGCAAGGAAAAAATCTTCCGCGCTTTTATGTTTCTTCTTCCCCGAGAAAAAACCGATCGTGATAAGGACTATGAAATAGCATATAAAAATTATTAAATCTAATCCATCCATAATTTCATCTTTTTCAGCCTAATTCAACTACACAATGCTGTGCATTTGACTTTAGTGCTGCTGTAAATAATTTGTGACTGAGCGCCGTTTCTTCAGGAGTGGCACAGGTCGTAAATCTCCCCTTTGGCTTTCCATTTTGCAATTCACTCATAAAAGCTGCCCACATCTGGAGAATTGAATCCGAAAAACCGAATTCAAAGATCCCCCCCGTAATTGATTTATAGGCTGTCTCTTGACCCATATCTATCTGCTGCCAGATCTGCTCTCCCCCACTGTATTCCATCACACTTAAGCTTTTGGGATTCTTGGTGGAGAAGCGGACCGATTTTTTTGTCCCAAGTATCTCAATATACCAGGTGTCTTTCTCCCCGGGAGCAATACGCTGGGTTTTTATGGTCAGTGGGAAATGCAAATCTCCTGTCCCATCGCTTGTCTCACAGAACAAGGTGGCATTATCCCAGGTTTCGCAGGGCACGGAATCTCCTTTACCATTTGGCCTTGAGCTCATAATATTTGACAGAATAGCCCTTACGTTGTGGATCTCCCAACCGGCTTTAAAAGGAATGTGACAGGCATGCATACCAAGGTCACCCATACATCCGTACTCCCCGTTTTTGTCGATCATCCTCTTCCAGTTTATGGCCTTATCCGGATTCAGATCACTGGAATGCAGAAGTCCGCTATTCACTTCAATGATCTTCCCAAAATCCTCCTTCTCGATCATCTGACCAATCTGTTGTGCGGCAGGAATAAAGGGGAATTCCGATGAGCAACGGACAAAAACCTCTGGATGATCCTCCATGCAACGGAGGATGGCATCATTCGCCTCTTTGTCGATTCCGAATGGTTTCTCCCCCATCAGATGCTTTCCGGACTCAATAATTGCACAGTAGATCTCTTTGTGAAGATGATGAGGAACAGCGCAATAGACAGCCTCGACCTCTTCATTGGCCAGCAGCTCCCGGTAATCGGTTACAGCCTGGCTGACAGACGGGATATTGTCCAGATACCATGGGAAATTTTTCCGGCTCTGTCCACAGATGGCAACAATTTCAGGCCTGATGTCCATATCAGGCAGATGCAGCCACCTGGCAGCAGCACTGGCAAACTCCCTGCCCATTAATCCGGGTCCTATTATACCAAATTTTACGGTTCTCATTACGATTCTTTTTGGGATTCCAGTGCTTCATCCATTTTGGAGAGGATGAAATCCACCATCTTGTAGGTGGAGATCAGGGGTATTTTGGTAAGCGCGGAAGGGGGGCAATTGGGTTTGTAAGTATGCGCACTTATATCAATGCATCTGCAGTTCAGGTAGGAAGCAAATTCAACTGTTTTCTCTACGGATTCGAAGAACATCGTGGTCATGTGCCTGTCTCCCTCCACCTTAATGATGAGATGGCTATATTTTTGGGCCAGCTCTCTGATCCGGCTCTCATAATAGTCGCCTATTTCCCTGGTATATTCGCTATTCGCCTCGGCGAATGCCATGGTTATCAAATAGGTGAGGGAAGCCAGTTCTTCCTGACCATTGGTCACCAATGCTCCAAAGAGATTCAGATTATCCATGGAAGCATTCGTTAATAGTTTGGAGGCCGGGTACTCTCCTCCGGGAAACCCCTTGCCAATGGAAACAAAGTCCGGCTGAAGTCCGTACTCTTTAAACATAAACAGTTCAGGTGACCAGAGACAGGATTGAATTTCATCAACGATTACCGGAATATCTCTCTTTCTGCAGATCTTGTACGCAGCTTGCAGGTAGTCCTTTTCCATTTTAATTCCCCCGTAGTTCATCAGAACAATCTCATGAAAGAAACCAGCAATCTTATAGTCGCCAGAATTATAGCGATCTGTTTTTTCCATAAAATCTTCCAGGTCATTGATGCTAACCTGCTTGATGTTGAAGGCATTATTCTCCTCCAGAAGAGCAGATATTTCCGGCCACATGCCTCTTAATAACTGGGTCAATACGGTGGTACCGTGATAATTGGCTTCCCGCCCACCACTATTATCGGCAATAACCAGGAAAACAGGTGTTTTACCAGCATAGAGAGGTTCCGAATGACTCTTGTCCAGTTTGTAAAATCTTGCCAGCATCATCTTCAGGGCTGCTTCAACGGCCAGACTGCCCGTCTCAAGGTTAATCACCCTGTTCAATACCTTTGGATCCGCAGATTCGAGCAACTGTTCAAGTCCTTCCTGATCACCCTTCTCCAGACCGTTTGCAATGCGAATGAGTTCCGTTTCAAGCAAACGGGTGATATGCCCACGGGTATTGTTATGCGTGGCATTGGGGATTCCAAGTAAGCGTGCATTTTCCACAAGCTTATAACCGGGGAAGCTATGACCGAGGGGTGCATGGTAATGCTCGCTCTTCGCTGCGATATAGGCCTTCCCGTTTTCGCCTATACGCATAAAGCCATAGGATGAGAGGGGCGCCATCCCCTTATTTGTTGCCTTGCTGAAAGCATTGGTTGCCGCACCTGGTGAAGATTCAAGATCGCACTCGACGACTTGTTTTCCGGTATAATCGACCAGCTCATCAATTCTTCTGGAGAAATGATCGGGAAAGAATTCGATTTTCTCCCGGGCTATTTCAAGAAACTCTTCTACATCTTTATTCTCAATAAATGCCTTTGATCTGCAGATTGCCTCGATATAGGCATCACCGGTCAGGTCGGCCAGTGATAGGGTAATGTTCTGAATGTGCTCTTCTTTAATGCTCATTATTACTATTTTTGAATGGATACCTTTGTCATCTTTCTATATTTTTCCAACTCTCCTTTTTCTAATCCGGGTGTTGATATCCATTGATCAAAGTCTCCCAGACTCCCATAGGAGAATCCTGATTCAGCTTTAACTTTGGTATGATCACCCAGCAATATCTTTTCCTTGCTGCATTTAAGCATGGCGGTAGCCAAACGTGCCGAGGAGGCATTTTTTACAAAACATTTGCCATTTTCACCGAGCCAATCCATGCCCAGAAACACTTTGTCAAAGTGAATATCCTCCAGGATTCTCTCTGTGATTGAGCCCGATACTGAATAACTTTCCTGGCTGATTTCTCCACCCAGGATGTTCAGGCTGATGTCAGGGAATCTGCTTAATTCAGATACAAGTACCAGTGAATTTGTATAGATGGTTAATGGAGTGATGTTATCTATATTGGTGGCCAGATGAAATGTAGTAGAGCCATCATCGATAAGAATTACTTCATTCTCCTTCACGAGTGCGGCGGCCGCTCTACCGATTTTTTGTTTCAGTTCAAAGTGTTTGGCAACTTTCTTATGATATTCACTGTCAAGAGCCACGCGCCCGGCCAACATGCAGCCACCGTGAGTTCTGATAATGGCTTTTTCTTCTGCGAGCTCCTTTAAATCCCTTCTGATCGTTAAAGGTGAAACCTTAAGGATTTCAGAAAGCTGGTCAACCTGCACTTCTTCCTGCATGGCTCTGAGGAGATCCATGATCCTATTTTGTCGTGTCTTGGTTTTCATATTTACAAAAATAATAAAATGATTATTTATATCACATTTTTTGATCGTTTTATTCATTTATTCTCTACAACTTGCTATTTTTGTAATATCCTATATGGTCAATTCAAATTAGCAATGAAGAAAACAATAATCTTTCTGTGCACATGTGCTGTTACAGCAAATCTTCAGATATCCGGTCAAAGTCTAACTGACTCAAAACCAACGAATATATTATGTATTTTAGTAGATGATCTTGGATATGGCGACCTGAGCATCCAGGGAGCTACAGACCTGCAAACGCCCCATATAGATGCGATAGCCAGCCAGGGGCTCACATTTACACAATTCTATGCGAACAGCACGGTGTGCTCACCCAGCAGGGCCGCTTTGCTATCGGGCAGCTACCCCGACATGGTCGGTGTCCCGGGAGTAATCAGGCAAAACGTACAAAACTCCTGGGGAAATCTTTCGGATAGCGCATTCTTCATACCAGAAGCACTTCGTGCAAAAGGATACCATAGTGCTTTAATCGGGAAATGGCACCTGGGACTAAAAAGCCCGGACACTCCTAATGAGAAAGGCTTTGATCTGTTTAAAGGTTTTCTTGGGGACATGATGGATGACTACTGGACGCATCGGCGGGGAGGCATAAACTGGATGAGGCATAATGAAACAGAGATTGATCCTGAAGGTCATGCCACTAATATCTTCACTGAATGGACCCTGGAATATCTACTTGAACGAAAAAATGAAGTGGCTCCATTTTTTCTTTATCTCGCGTACAATGCTCCACATTTCCCGATTCAGCCTCCCGGGGAATGGCTGGACAGGGTGCTCACGCGAAAAATGAATATCAGTGAAAAAAGGGCCCGGAATGTGGCATTTATAGAGCATCTGGATTTCAATATCGGAAGAGTCATGCAGTGCCTTAAAGAAACAGGGTTGGACAAGAACACCCTTGTGGTATTTACCTCAGATAATGGCGGGGCACTTCGATATGCACAGAGCAACGGGGATTTAAGAGGAGGAAAACAGGACATGTTCGAAGGAGGAATTAGAGTACCCACCTTCTTCTATTGGAAGAACAAAATCGAAGCCGGTACAAAAACAGACAATTTTGCCATGTTAATGGACCTGTTTCCTACATTTTGCGAGATAGCAGGAGCAAGTGTTCCTGAAAATATCGATGGAACCAGCATCTTACCGACCCTGCTTGGCAAGGAGCAGAATACTGCTAATCGTTATGTATACTGGGTAAGACGTGAAGGGGGGAGTTATGGCGGACAGGCCTATTATGCGGCACGTTATCAAGACTATAAGATATTGCAAAATACACCCTACGAGCCCATTCAGGTATTTAATATTGGGAAAGACCCCTATGAAAAAAATCCCCTCAAAACTTCAGATCTGGATTCATTTCAGCAAATACGGTCTCAACTTCAGGAGCATATCAGAAAAGCGGGAGCCACTCCCTGGCAGTAATAATTCCGTGATATGAATAACTGCATTCTACGAAAATTAAAACATAAAACTTATTGACCCATGCTAAAAAAATACATCATCTTTATAAGCGCCGGACTGCTGTTCGGATGCCACTCAGAAACAAATCATAAAAGTGTAAACATGAATAAACAGGAAAACAACAAAATCCTGCTGATGAAGAAGCAAATCCTGCTGGATTCATCAGAAGTATTATATGAGAAAGCGGAATTTACCCAGGAAGAATTCAACGCTCAGTGGACGGTGCATCACAGCGAATGGGAAGTAGAGGATGGCTGGCTTGTGGGTGATAACCGGGGGAACTGGCCCGGCATGGCCATTCTGAAACAGGATTTTCCAGGGAATGTACTGGTGGAGTTTGAAGCACAGACCGTATTGCCCTCTTCCCATGATATCAATGTGATGTGGAACGGGGAGTGGCTTCCCGATACCGATCAGCGCGGAATCGCATACGTCGCCGGCTTACAGGGCTGGTGGACCGGTAAAGTTGGAATTGAAAAGTCGCCTGATTACAAATACATGGTAGGTACACCCCTGCTTGATTTTGAACCGGGGAAGCTTTATAAGATACAGGCAGGCAGCATTGATGGCCATTGTTTTATTCTTGCCAACGGACAGCTTTTGCTCGAGGCCATGGACCCCGATCCCATCGACAATCAGAAATATACAAAGGTTGGACTGGAAGCCTATTGCAGTAAGATAAAGGTCCGGAATATAAAAATCAGCAGGATCCACTGGGAAGCGGTTGAGATGAAATATGAGCCGGAACTTTAAATGATCATGAAAAAAAAACTGGTACAGATCGGAGCCGGTAAAATCGGAAGGTCGTTCATAGGTCAGCTCTTCAGCCGGTCGGGTTACGAAGTTGTATTCATCGATGTTTATAAACCTGTTGTTGATGCATTAAATAAAAGCAGGCAATATGAGCTTGTCATAAAGTCGGATCGGGATGAAATTCTTCTGATTGAAAACGTCAGGGGGGTCCTGGCTTCGGACAAATCTGCAGCCATAGATGAAATCTCAACTGCAGGTATCGTCTCAGTCTCAACAGGAATGGAAGGCTTGCCCGGGGTAATCGATTTACTGTCCGGGGGACTCACCGCGAGGTATGTTCTGGATAAGGAGAGTCCGCTCGACATCATAATTGCCGAAAATATGCGAAATGCCGAGCAGTATTTCCGGGAAAACTTACGGAAGAAACTACCCCTCTCCTATCCCCTCGACCGGCTGGTCGGGTTGATAGAGACCAGTATTGGAAAGATGGTGCCGCTTATGACTCCGGAGGATATGAAAGGGGATATCCTGAAGGTATTTGCGGAACCATACAATAGACTTATCCTGGATAAAAAAGCTTTCAAAAACAAACTCCCCGATGTCAGCGGCCTGGCACCCAAGGAGAACATCAAGGCCTGGGTTGACAGGAAGCTTTTCATCCATAATTTTGGGCATGCAAGTGCTGCCTACTTCGGACATCTCCATGATCCCTCCCTGGTCTATCTTTATGAGGTGCTGCAAATGAAGGAGGTATACAGGCTCACAAGGGCTGCCATGCTGCAGGCTGCACACATCCTTCAGAAACTCTACCCGCAAGAGTTTACCCGGGCCGCCCTGGAGGATCATGTGGATGACCTCCTCAGGCGTTTCCAGAACAGATCTTTAAAGGATACGGTTTTCCGGGTGGGGACAGGGCTAAGGAGGAAGTTAGGACCCGAAGACCGGATACAAAGCCCTCTGAAAGCTGCGGTACAAATGGACTTACCCTTCGACATCATCATGCAGTCACTGATCAGCGGGTTTCATTTCATGGCCATTGATCATGAGGGGAACCGTAATCCCGATGATGTTGTGGTAATGGACCTTTTCCGGAAGAACCCGGATTCTGCACTAAGCGAGATATGCGGACTGGAAAAGGAGATGTATCCTGCTCTTTATCAACAGGCTTCAATCCTTGATGCTGACACCCTGAAATCCTTTAGGGACCGTAGACCAATTTGACTCCGTGATAGGGAAAACCAGCATAAAATTTTAACCTTGTTTTATTAAATCTTAATTATTTTTTTACCCTTGTTTTTCTAAATGTTTTGTTTCATCCGCAAAGCTTATTCCAGGTTCCAATGGCCTATTTCGAGTAGGCAACCATTACGGCACTCAATGGTTGTAGCTTGAGCTTCAGTTCTTTATCGGCGTTGGCCGCTACACTGTTTCCTGCAGCATCTTCCAGAATCTTCACCTCTTTCATCGCGCTCATGTCGATGGTGATCTCCTGTTCATCAGGAAGATAATTTACAAAGAATTGTGCCTTTTGTCCTTTCTGGCTTTCCCAGTTAGAGCTAAGCACTGATGGGAAATTGATGCGAAGTCCCGTAGGCTTGGTTAGCATTGGAATTTCGCTTGTTCCTTCAAACTCCAAAGGTTTTATCATACGTCCGGTCACCAGATAATCTAAACCGCCTGTTTTCCTCCACTCGTTCAGATTTTTTATAAGGCTTTTCATGTATTCCTGATTCGGGATCTTTGCATCCCAGTTCGAATTCCATGATTCAATCATATCGCCATCTCCGCGAAGGATGACAGTAAACATATCCCCGGAAACAAAAGCCAGAGCCAGACGCTGCATCATATTCAGCGGACTTTTCTCCATATCTACCATTTGCTCAAAGGAATTCTGGTTGCCCATAAAGCCATTGAGATATTCGTGGTTTACATACTGATAAGCAGGTACAGGTGTTCCATAAGCAAAGTTAATTGTAGCCCTGTTATCGTTGAATAATAAATATGGCATAAAAGGCTCTGCAGCAGCAGCCTCACAACCAAGCAATGGCTTGCGTTTGCCCGCCTTAAGAACAGGCATCAAGGCCTCGTATAAATCGCTCATTGCCTCTGATTGCCACTTTCCGGGGCCATATGCGTGACCGTGACTGGTATCGTAACAACCGTAACAGGAGCCTCCCAGGTTCTGGTCGAAATACTGGATATAATCCACGTTCCCTTTCTCTACCATCTGCGAAACCTGGTCCACCACCACATCGGTTACAAACTGGTTGGCCGGACACATGTCATAGCCAAATCGTTGCCCTCTTCCCGGTGTTGCTGTAGCACATACGTTGGTCGTAGAGAAATCACCATCGGGTGCTTTTTTCATGATCTTTTCCAGTCCAAGCTCATCAAACTCTTTACGCATATTGAAAGTAGTATCGGTATTGCTTCGAATGGTATAGCCGATACCACTGGCATATAGCCCAATATAGTTGCCTTTATCGTGTAGTCGCTTCACAAACTTATCGAAGTCTTTTGTACCGCCATAAGGTGGCCAGGCATAAGGAGGTGCCCAGGGTGCGCTTCCTTCCCAATGCATTAACAGTGACATCACTTTACTGTCAAAAGCCTGCTCTAAGTCCTCAAGAATGGGCAGTGCATTGGTATAAGGGTACAGGGCATTGGGCGGCATGGTACCGTCATCCATATCATGTTCTCCCCTGACCGGATAGGTCACAACTACAGGGGATTCAAAATACCAATCAGGCAATTCCTTATTGTCGGCGATTTTAACCGGACGAGGTAAAGCTGATGACTCGACCCAATTGCGATAAATATTAGCTGCATCGTGCCAATCACCTTCAAATGTTCCAATGACCATGTCGTAAGGTAATTTGTATTTTCCCTGGCCGGCTCCTTCTGTGAAGAGGTGGTACTCCATCTTGATGCCATTTTCCCCTGCTCTGCAATATTCAATACCCTTTACATTAAAGCTGTCGTCATGCGTGGCCATATATAAACCACCTTCGCTTGAGTAGTAAGCCATGAACTGCATCTGTGCAGATGAAGGATATAATCCGATCCAGCCTAATAAATTGGGATGTTCTATGGGTCGGTATTTACGTATACCTTCTTCCCGTACCTTCATGTCCTCAACTACAACACCTTCCTGGGCTGGCCAGAAAACCCGTGAATTTCCACCGGTTGCTACCAGGTCGTTAGGTACAACAACATTTGGAAAATCGATATAGTCCATCAGGTATGGGGTGTTATTGTCCACTTCTATGTTCCAGTTCATAAAAGGTGAATCCTCCGCAACACCAACCCTTACGGTAGCAGAAATATCCATCCCGTCAAACTGAGAATAAACTATTGTAATTTTGTTTTCTGCCTGAGAAATTTCACACTTTGCAGCCTGGTCACTGTTCGTTCTGACCACCTCACCGCCCTGTGCCTTATCACGAAAGCAAATCTCAAACAGGGCATTCCCGGCATTGTCTGCCGCAATCATGTTCTTCCCATTTTTCTCAATGGAGCGAATCGCCCCGTTATCCCTGTTCAGAGTAAGTTTGTAGAAACTATTCTCATAGATAATCTCTTTGTCCTGCTTACAACTAAGCAAAAGAAGAGCCATTGATAACAGGAACAGGTAATTGATAATTTTGTTATTCATCTTTCAGGCTTATTTATTTCTAAATACTCTTTTTATTTCTTCCAGTTTCATGTATTGATCGCCAATAGTTGGAGCCACAATTCCTCCTTCTTCATATTCATTCCTGCAAAAATAGTAAAGGCTTTTTGTGTAGTTCCTGATCAATTCTCTCTTTTAAAAAGATCTTTATCAATATATGAACAGCAAACCTGAAAAGCATGAGATCATCCAACCGGTTGAATAGCCTTATCTGGGTGTCAAGTTGACATTGAGTCAATTGAATAGATGCAATAGCATAGTTTACTGCACCACCACCTGTTTCATATATACCCGGGTCCCGGTGGTAATATGCAGCATGTATATACCTTCGGGTTGTTGAGCCAGGGAGAGGCTGATCTGCGAGGCACTCTGGTGGCTGGAGTTATGGACCACACTGCCTGTAAGGGAATATACCTTCAGGCTGACAGGCAGATTCTGACCGGGCAGCGTTTCGTTGAACCTGATATGGAGCAGACCTCTGGTGGGCACCGGGTAGACAGTTACGTGGGCTAGTGAAGAGGGTGCTACAGGATCGGGATCCAGCGCGGCTATGGTGTACCGGTTAGTGGCACCAGGGCTTGTTTCGCTCATGTATTCAAACATGATGCCCCCGTCGGGATAGCGTCCGAAAGATATATCCCTTGTTTGGTCTTCAAATACCATGCGGTCAATGATCACCATCTCCTCACCCACTTTCTGAAGAAGGACTACCTCTTCCCCCTCCTTCCCGAGTTTGAAGTTTGCATGCAGCGGACCATCTTCTTCATCATTGTCGGCAAAAACCACCAGGTATCCGTCCGGATCAATGGAGGTGAGTTCCGGCTGGTCTGCGGGAAATAACCATGGTCCGGGACCATCCAGGGTATCGGCCAGGTAGAGACCTGCCAGGTCCAGTTGCTCCTCCCCACCATTGAAAAATTCGATCCAGTCCTCATATGCCCCGGTCTCATCTACAAACCCCGAACCATTACTGGCCATGATCTCATTGATATATAGATCCTCATATACGCTAGTATCCTTCACCAGCACTGCAGTGATCTCCATATCCTGGAGCAGCTCAATTTCCAGATCTTTGCCCGTAATCGTATCAGTCAGGCCTGGTTCACTGCTCCGGCCCAGCAGCTCAAGGTCAAAACTCATGTCAGAGCTGGTCGTGTCTGCCTGATGAATCTCTACTGCAATTACATTCTTTCCATTATTGAATAGTGCCGGATTGAGATGGAATTTGTGCCAGATTGTTTCGTCTGCTCCATCGACAGGTATCTCAGAAACTGTTGCACTATCCTGCAGTCCTCCCATCATGTTGTCCCTGATTACCTCCAGCCCATTGACAAAAACACGGGCCCCGTCGTCTCTTAGCAGGTACAGGGTATAGCGCCTGTACAAGGAGCTGTCTTCAATGATCAGATTTTTCCTGAACCAGCTTGTGATAAACTTATTATCCGGATCTCCTCCATATCCCACTTCGGTCACCTCATCTCCATCTCCATATCCCAGCTGGGCCATCCCGGATTCCCAAAAGGAGTCATCATAATCAACGGCGGTCCAGTCAGGGCCTGGGGCAGACCTGGAAACTATGTAGCTCCATTGGTCACCACGTGCGATCAGCGCGGAATCAGTTGATTTGGGAGTGTGGACTGCCCAATGAGAGAAGATGTAGCCGGAATTTGCTGTACACTGAACCGAAAGCAGCTCTCCCTCGCCATATTCTGCAGAAGAAACATTTCCGGGAAGCTCTGCTCCCCCAATTTTCAGACTTCCTTTTTGCGCTGGCTCCAAATTGGTGTTCACCCTCACAATCCCATTGATTCCAAAGTAATCATTCACATATTTCAGGGCTAGCTCATGCCTCAGATCTGTGAAGTTGCGCATTACATCTACATTTTCCTCCCACTTTGTGACCGAGTTAAAAACCGGTATTGCATTGGGCACTTCCGGAAGGTTGGTCTTCTGACCACCCCAGCGTTCAATATGCCTGGGGATTTCGGGAGCCAGTTCGGCCTGCATTTTATCAATGAACTGATGCACCCGTTCCCGGGAGAAATGCGTTCCGGAGTAGAGTGCAAATCGTTGTATAAATTCATTTTTGAAGGTCTCATTCTCAAGCAAGCTCCGGAACAGGTAGGTGGACCAGGGAGGATTGGGCCATCTGCAATTGCACTCAGGTTCTGTAGCTATGGACAGTACATTCCTAAAAGGATCTTTGAAGGTGTGGTCGAGATCAAATAAAACCCACCGCCACCGATCATAGGGCTCCTCCTGGCTGCGCCAGTATTTGATGTTATTAACCGGCCAGTCATTGGCCCCGACAAAAATCTGGATAATCTGGTAATTCAGATATTCATCCACATCCATTTGAGTTTTGATAAACTCATAATGAACATCCTGGGTGATGTCATTTGCCTCCAGGTAGGCGATCATGTCATTGTAGTGGTCAGCACTCCCTGAGATGACATTCTTCGGGGTTTCAGGATTTTTTTCTATCATATCCACCGAGTCTGCATCCACTCCGAAATTATCCTCGGTATAGTGTTCGTTGGTCTTTTCCCTCAGGTTATGGATGCCCCAGTAGGCTCCGTTAATATAGACAACAACCGGACGGTAGGCCTGGACATCCACATCGATCACATCCTTTACCACCATCTGCGCAAGGGCATCCCTGAAAAGTGTTAATGGCTGGTCATCGCCGGAAGCACGCAGGATGAAGGAATCATAGCTGTCATTGGGCTTGTCCGGGAAGAGGGGGTAGTTAAAGGTGGTGGTCTCGTACTCCTTGCGGGCAAAAAATGCCAGTGATTTCATAGGCTGCCGGGTGCGTGAACAGCCTCCGAATATTTTCACTCCTGCCAACTGGTTCAAAGCTCTTATACCATCCATTTCGATCAACTCGATGTTTGCAGGTCGTTCCCAATCCCGACTTACGTTATGAAGAACACGTGTGCAATATCCTTTTACACCGTTGGTTCCTTTAACATAAATCCCGGTTTCGTCGCTGAAAAAATGTTCCGGATCGGTGACAATGGAGACAACCGGCAGGTTCCGGGGTTCGTCAATAAAATAGCTATGGGTAGCCACCAGGGCAGGAAGTTTACCCACTTCATGCGCAAACACCCGTAGCACGGTTGTTTGCGCTATCTCAATGGGATCTTCATACATGGCGGATGCTTCAGTGGGTGTTGACCCATCCAGGCTATAGGTGATCCTGGAGAAGGGGGAGGATGTGCTGATTTCGACCGAGACGGGGCCTGGATAAAATCCACCCTCTAATGAAAATTCTGGCTTAGCTGAGATCCCGGAGAGCAAGAGCAAAGCATTCCTCGCTCCGGGAGTTGCGATGGTAAAGTACCCGAACAGATCGAGCTTCTCCCTGCTCCTGCCAAAGGAAACATCGGTTCTCAGGCATGGATAGCTTAAAGAATCAATGATATTAAATTGCGGATCCCTCAGGATGACGGTTTCTCCCTCTTTGTCCAGTTTGAAGTTGGTAAACATCCCGTTTCCGGTGCCGTCGGCAAAGATGAGCAGGAATTCTTTTGAGGGAAGGATCGTGCCTGACTGAAATTCCCACATGCCCGGGTTCTCAACATCGTCTGAAAGAAACCAGCCACTGAGGTCAAGCTCCTGTCCACTGTGGTTGTACAATTCAATCCAGTCGCAATGGCTGCTGAAGTCATATTCGGGATGCGACGAGGCCATGGAGGCCATAAGCTCATTGATCACAACCTGGGAATTCAGGTTTGAAGACCAGAAGACACCTGACAGTAGTAGGATGATGGGTAAAATAATTCGCATCAAACTTGATTTTAAGACTCCCTCAATACCTAGCACCTGAAGGAAACCGGATGATAATCTTCACTAATTAGCTACTGCATTAATTTCAAATTGTATACCCCGGATCCAAGTACAAACTCTTGCGTTTTACCCTCAGTATTAAAATCCTTTACACAATCTGATTTCTTCGCCGGAGTGTTGTTAATCAGCAAGTCTCTTCTGGGCAGTACAATGGTCGAAGTGGTATTGGCGGGGACCTCAATAAGCAAATTGATATCCTCTCCCTCTCGTTTCCACTCACTCCTGATCTGTCCGTACATACAGTCGTGTGTGGCGCTGGCAAATTCCAGATCTTCAGGAAAAAAGGGTTGAATGGAAAAATGCTTAAATCCCACATGGTCTGGATCGGGCCGGATCCCGGCCAGTTCCTTATACCACCAGTGGACGATGTCGCCGAAAAACATATGGTTCCGGGAATTATCCAGTGATTCCATATTGAAGTCTTCCCACAATGTTGTGGCACCCTGCTCCATCCAGTAGCCCCAGCCAGGGTAGCGTTTATTTATTGAGATCTGATATGCCAGATCGGCAAAGCCATTATCCGACAGTACATGTGGGATCCATTTCGCACCCAGCACACCGCAATCAAGCAGCTTATCGTTTTTGACAATCACCTTTGCCAGTGTCCCCGCCACTTTCTCTACATCCTTTGGTGGAACCATGTCAAAATAGAGGGCCGCAGCCAGGGAGGTCTGCTCACTGTCCGCATAGGTCTTCTCCTTCGCCCTGTAGAATTTCCCGTTGAAGGCGGATTTAATCTCTCCTGCCAGCTGCATGAAAATTTCGGCCTCTTCCTGTTTTCCAAGCAAAGATGCAACCTGGGAAACCTTTGATGTAAGATCGTAGTAACAGGCAGTGCTGGTCAGGTCACGGGGAGCATAGGAATTGATAAAAACCCAGTCGCCCAGCCCGATATCCAGGATGTGCCCTTCCGCCTTTTCCGTCATAAAACCTATGCTCTTTTTCATGTTCTCGTAATGACTGCGAAGCACCTCTGTATCGCCCGAATACTGGTACATGTACCAGGGAATCCAGATGTAAGCGCCGTCCCAGGCGGGACCATAGCCATCCTGTTTGCCTCCCATGGAGTAACCCCAGCCGCAGGTGGGGATAATGCCAGGCAGAAGGCCAGCTTCAGTCTGGGCATCCTTGCAATCATTAAGCCATTTCGTATAGGCACTTTGAGGTTTGAACATCAAAAGTCCTGTTTCTGCAGAAAGGTGAGCATCTCCGGTCCATCCGTTTTTCTCCCGCTGTGGACAATCCGTGGGATATCCAAGGAAATTACTGATGAAAGACCATTCTGAGGCATGGTTAATCTTATTGATGATATCGTTGGAGCAGGTAAATGAACCCGACTGCTCAAAGGAGGTATGCACCACCCTGCCCTTGATATCGGCTGTGCTCAGCTTACCCGGATAACCCTCGATCTGTACATACTGAAAACCGTAGTAGGTGAACTTGGGCTCCCATAGCTCTGTGTCTGAACCCTTAAGGGTATATTCAGCAACCTGGAGTTCTGTTTCCCGGTGATGCCTGGCTATGTTATACTGGTCGAGGCTACCATCCTCTTTGAGCGCTTCACCGAATTTCATTTTCACAATATCCCCTGCACTGCCCTTTACCTTCAGTTCTATCCAACCGGCCATATTCTGCCCCATATCCACCAGGTAGATTCCGGGTGCAGGTGACTTTACCGATACCGGGGTAATCTCTCTCATCACCCGGTTGGCGGGAATCATCTGGGCTTTTAGCTGACCCAGGGGACCGTTCTTTACGCGCACAGGGCTCCAGGAGGCATCCTCAAAGGAGGGTTTGTTCCAGCCGGGGATCTCCCGGGTGGCATCATATTTTTCACCCTGCCGAATGTCGTTATATACCGTGGGTGAAGGGGCCGCTTTCCAGCTTTCATCGGAAACAACCTTCTCCACAGATCCGTCTTCATATTCAATCTCCACTTGAAGCAAACAGGTGGGCCTGTCTTTCCAGGGTGCTTTGTTAAAACCCCAGACCGCCCTGCTGTCCATGTTGTACCAGCCGTTCCCCAGGAGAACCCCCAGGGTATTTTCTCCTTCTTGCAGATGAGAAGTCACATCATAGCTGAGGTAATGAACCCGCTCGTCAAAATTGGTAAAGGCCGGGTCAAGTACATGGTCTCCCACTTTTTCTCCATTAATGGACAATTCATATAAACCCATCCCGGAGATATAGGCTCTGGCCTTTTCTACCTGCTTTTCAGCATGGAAGTCCTTTCTCAGGTAGGGCGCAGCCTCGGAATAACTTTTGGGGGAAGTCCTGTCCGTAGCGCCCACCTCTGCCTTGAATTCAGGCCAGCTGTAGATGGCCGGTGCTTCGATCCACTTTGCTTCCCAGTCATTTTCATCCAGCAGAGCCATTTCCCACCAGGCAGCCTCACTCCAGGCTGAGGCATTCCCGCTTTCGTCCCATACTATGGCCTTCCAATAACACTGCTGCCTTGAAACAAGGGTTTCTCCCGCATATTCAATATGAATGGATTGATCTGATTGCACCCTGTCCGTATCCCATAAATCACCTTCATTCTTTTTCAGCAGGTCCGGGTTTGATGCAACCAGGATTCTGTATGCTGACTGCGATACATCCTCTCCGGCTGATACCAGTTTCCAGCTTAACCTGGGTGTGGTAACATCGATGCCCAGGGGATTCACCAGGTATTCGCAAGTAAGAGATGAAATCTGCATATCAGGCTTTTGCCCGTATATGTTAATCCCCCACGTGAATGAAAGGATTAGGATAATTGCCAGGTGATTCTTTTTCATTGCTTTTGATTTCTTTGCGTTAAATAACCCCGGGCTACAGGGTCTTTTGTCTCCTTTATCCACTGTGTCAATTGAGACTTATATCCGTCCATTTGCTTCCTGTATTCCGGGTAGGCAGCAAGATTCTCCATTTCACCGCGATCCTTCTCCATATCATATAAAACCTCGGTACCCCCTCTGTAATAGATGTACTTAAATCCATCAGTCCGGAGCATCCTTCCCCCGATGTTTTCTGACACCACATATTCTCTCCACCCTTCAGGAGACCTTCCCTCTGCAATTTTCCGGATGCTTTTTCCATGCAACCCTTCCGGAATGGCAACACCGGCATAATCACAGAATGTAGGAAGCAAATCGGTAGAAGCAGATATAAAATGTTCCCGATCCACCACAGCCTTTGATACCCCGGGGCCGGCAATAAGAAAAGGCACCCTTGAGGATTCATCATAGAACTTATTCTTCGCCACCATGTTGTGTGCACCATTCATCTCGCCGTGGTCACTTGTAAAAACAACAATGGTATTATCTTCCAGCCCACTCTCTTTAAGCGCATCCAGCACAATCCCAATTTGTCGGTCCACATCCTCTGTAAGACGATGATACACCCATGAATAGATACGCCAGTCATCTTCAGTCATCTGGCCCGCTACATAAGCTTTTTCATAGTAGTAGATGTCCAGGGGGTGAGGGTTCTCAGGATCGGGTTTATTGTGCTTGTTGCCCAGTATTTCCCGCGGCACATTCGCTGTAAATCCGGCATTGTCTCTGACTGGAGGACATCTTTCGTCAAAAGTCCCGTCCTCGATTGCTTTTTGTGCCTCTGAGATGGCCTGCTCAACTGTATTGCGTTGAGCCATTCCACCAGGACTAACCTTCGGGACACTGTACTTCTCAGCAACCATATCAAGGATGTGATAGCAGATATCGTGCGGGTTCATGAAGGAAGCAACCAGCAAAAAGGGATCCTCGTGCTCCTGTTTAAAAAAACCGGCACATTTCTCCGCCAGGACATCCCTGTAATCTGTCGTTAAGTTCTCAAAACCACAGGCTTCATAATCCAATCCTTTTATCCAGTGAGTTTTCCCTCCAAAGACACAATCATATCCTCCTTGTGAGATGACCTTCCCCATGGTATTGTTTAATACATACTGGGGAATGTTTCCTCCCAGCTTATTGGCATCTTCATTTCGGGAGAGGTCAAGGGCACTTGGGAAAAGACCGGTTACCATAGATGTACGTGAAGGGATACAAACCGGGTTGGGACTGTAGGCCAGTTCAAAACGGACTCCCCGCTCTGCCAGCTCATCCAGTGCCGGTGTTTTCAGATAACTGTTCCCGGCACAGCTCATCATTTCGGCCGACTGCTGATCGGTCATGATGAAGAGAATATTCGGAGCCTGCACAGGTTCAGAACAGCCTTCCAACAGGAGCCCTGCTCCCAGCAGACAGATAAGGATTAATGCCGGTTTAAGGATTTTCATTTTGTGAATTGTTCAAATACCAGCAGTTCCGGATCGGCAGTCTCTTTCATCTCTTCGTGAAGTTTTTCCCTGTACTCCTGAAGCTGACCGGCATATTCAGCCTCCTGTGCAAGATTGTTCCAGCAACCTGGATCCTTCTTCAAATCGTACAACTCCTCCGGGGTGCGGTTTACCATAAAATCTATTTTATTCTTTAGCTTTTCGCTTTTTGACAAACTCGAATTTACAACATCCATCCATCCGCTGTGCTTTTCTTTCTTCCCCTCCGACCGGACTACATAGGAGTTGAATATGTAACAATAGGATTCATCGATAATGGCCCTGTGAGGAAAGAACTGTTCCGGTGTACAACTTGATCGGTAGGTGCTGGATGCATAGGCATATTCTCGCTCTGTATGAGCAGACTTTCCCAGGATCACATCGATGATTGACTTTCCCTCAATCTCTCCCAGGGAGGGTAATCCGGCGGCATCCAGTATGGTTGGAACCATATCGATCACTGATACGATGGATTTTTCATCAATGACCCCTGCCTCTATCTTCCCGGGCCATCGCATAATGATGGGGGTACGTATGCCATCATGGTAGAGGGTGTTTTTAGCACCCGGAGCTCCCATTCCATGATCTGAAAGGAATATCACCAGGGTGTTATCCCCCATATCGCTGTCATCAATGGCCTGTAAGATGCTTCCCACACACTCATCTCCCCGGTTCAGGGCATTATAGTAAGGCACCAGGGCTTCCCTGATATCAGGCAGGTCCAGCAAAAACTCAGGTATCTCAATCTCCTCTGTACTATATTTTCTTGAGGGCTCCGGGTATCTTTTATCGGGATTCCATTGTGCCAGCATCTGCTTCTCCTGTTCGGTATTGTCCCAGGGGCGATGTGGGTCGATTGGATTCGCGTAAAGGAAAAAGGGCTTATTGCTTTTTTTCGCGGATTCAATAAAATCCTTTGTCCTGGTGTAAAATGATTTTGGATTGCGATCGTGGTACCCCACCCCGTACGGAAACTCGTGATATTCCCTGTCCCAGGTATTCAGATATTTCGAACGGCGCAGTTTTAATATTGCCCCGGTGGTATACCCCTTATCATGCAAATAGGTAGAGATGGAAGGGGTTTTAGTCAGCGGCTCTTCCCATAGTGCCGGGGGCATGGTTCCATGTCCCATCATCCCACTGCAATGAGGATACCTCCCAGAAAGTATGGCTGCTCTGGAGGGTCCGCACATGGGAGACATGACAAAGCCACGGGTAAAGGTAATCCCTTCCGAAGCCAGTTTATCAATGTAGGGCGAAATTCCGGGAACGCTGCATCCCTCCACTCCGGTGGTTCCATAGCCCATATCGTCAAGCGTGATTAAGACGACATTCAGGGGCTCTTCTACTTGTTCATTTCTATTGTTTGGCTGACAACTAAACAGAAGCAGTGCAGCCAGGCTCAGCAGGCCAAAGCACAAATTTCTACCATTCATATAAGTAAACTTTATAC
>JAAEOI010000290.1 GCA_024244665.1 Bacteroidota bacterium
CCTGGAACAGGCGGCAGCACGGAAAGGGCGGTTCGTTGCATTAACCGTGCTTGCAATAATCCCGTTGGTTGGGATATATTTATTGCCGATTAGCCTGCCCATATACAAACCCGACCGCATGGTTGAATACGGGCAGAAACAGATTGAGAAGGGAGTTGAAGTCATGTTCAAATGGGAGGATGGAGAGGTTCATGACCTGCCCCAGGATTATGCCGACATGGTGGGATGGGACGAACTGGGAGAGAAGGTGTGGGATTTCTATGATAACCTGGCCGATTCAATTAAACAGGATACATGGATCTATGGAGAGTTCTATGGCTGTGCCGGGGCAATTGATTATTACCGTCCCGGACCCTCATACCCGGAGGTGTACAGTTTCAATGATGCATTTATGGAGTGGATTCCCAGGCAGCCTGGAGCGGATCACCTGATCTATGTGGGGTACACTGACCGTCTGCCCCTCTATTTCCAAAAGGTGGAAAAAGTGGGTGAGGTGGAACATCCCTTTTTCAGGGAGCGGGGACTCACCATCTACTTCGGAAGTCACGCCACACAGAAGCTATACATGGATTGGGAAGAGAGCTGGCAGATGAGCAAAGGGCGTTTTACGCGAGATTAGTTTTCCAGCTTGTTTAAAAAACGATAAAACTGACGGAAGCTGACCGGTCTGGCCAGGATGCGCCTTTCCCTGTCAAGCAAAAAGAGAGAAGGTGTCAGATAGATGTTGTAATCACCCGGGACTTTGCCGTTCCATCCCAGCGGATCGTGGATGGTGATCCAGGGCAGTTCCTGTTCCTCAATGTACTTCTGCAGTAGAGCTGCTGAACTATCGATGGAGATGGCCACCACCTCCACCCCCCGGGTATTCTCCTCCAGGTACCAGCTCTGCAGGTCTGAGATCATCTCCCGGCAGTGCTGACAGGTGCTGGCCCAGAACATTACAAGAGTTAAGGAGTCGGGCATTTCGGAAAGGGTATGGTTTTTTCCCAGGATATCTCTGAATGTAAAATCGGGGGCGGTGGCTCCCACGCTCATGCGTCTATATCCCTCCATTCTTATCTTCACCAGCTCTGCCACATCCGACTCGCAGGACTCGTCAAGGTAGTGATCGGCAAGGTGGAGCTGCACCTGTTCCATACCCAGGAGTTCAAATCCATCAAGCAAAAATTCAACCACAAAAGAGCGGAGTTCGGGAACAGGGGCCACATTAACCAAAATCCGGTCAACCGCCTCCATAAACTGTAGCTCCTGCTGCTCCACGGTAAACGTGTCCACCCTGAACAGGGAAAGGTACTCCACCAGTCTGAATGTATAGACCGGGGCACAAAGAAGGGCAGGATCGTCAATGGGAGCCACATCGAAGAAGAGCCGTTTCAGGCTATCGATGCGTTCATGGTGCGACATTGTTCCGGAAACCACCGGGGCACGAAAGGCATTCATAATCCGGGTGGCATATAGCTCCGGGTAAAGCTCCGTCTGCGATTCCATATAAGCTTTCCTCCCAATCTGCAACTCCTCGTACTGCCTCACCACTGATTCATAACTACTATCCCCCGGCATGGCCGGTGAAAGTCGCCCGTACAGACTGGAAAGCTTCGCCTCATAATCCAGCTGAAAAGACATGAACTCAAAATAGACCTGGTTCTCAACAGAGTTTTCAAAACCGGGTAAAGGACGGTTTTGATCCAGTGACACATTGAATGAAATATCTGTATGGTTGTATATAAACTCCACGAAGCGGTTCTCGCTCCTGATCCCCTGATAAACCTCCGGGTAGATTAGACGGAAAATCCCCGCGGGTACCTCCTCAGAGAGCAAAAAATGAAATGTTCCGCCACTGTTCTCCACGCTGTCTACGATCCTGAAACGATCCCCGTAATAGGATGCCAGATAGATGCTTCCCTCCCCGGCATACTCAATACTCCCCTGGACAAGGTAAGGCTGGGCCTGTATACGGCCACAGAGCAGCATCAGTAAAGCTGCAATACCTATAAAATAGCAGAACCTCATAAGAGCCGATCAAATCTTCCTGACCCGTGAATCTACTAATTTGAAAGGAATATACTACCTGGTTACCCGGGTAATACCGTAACTTTACACCATGAGTTCAAACAAAAATGAGGGTAGCCTTCCTGGGTTTCCATCATTTAGAAATATAACCAGCCTGACACTAAAAAGAGTATCTTGCAGATAATCAATTCCCTGGTACTCTCCATGATTGCGGACATGGCTCTTTCTTGAAAGCACCATCAAACAGGGGACAGTGATCAAGGGGATCGGGATCATGAAATTCAAGCTGTGGAATGAAAAAATCAACAGGCTGATTACCTTTAGGCAATTATGAACCAAAACCCTTTAAGAATGAAAACGATTATCGCCTTTACTCTCTGCATGGCCCTCCTTTCTTCGTGCGGAACACCAACTACAAGAAACCACAGCCAGGCTGAGTCCGAAGAGTGGATACAACTCTTTAACGGGGAGAATCTCGACGGCTGGACCATCAAAATATGCAAGCATCCCCTGGGTGAAAACTTTAACTCTACTTTCCGGGTAGAGAAAGGGATGATGGTTACCCGGTACGACCAGTATGAAAGCTTTGACGGGGAGTATGGTCACATCTTCTACAAGAATCCCTACTCTCATTATAAACTCCGGGTTGAGTACAGGGTTGTTGGAGAGCAGGTATCCGGGGGACAGGGCTGGGCCTTTAAAAACAGTGGAGTAATGTTTCACGCCCAGTCGCCCGAATCCATGGGAGTGGATCAGGCTTTCCCAGTCAGCCTGGAAGCCCAGTTTCTGGGCGGAACCGGCAAAGGTGACAGGCCCACTGGCAACCTGTGCACCCCTGGCACCAACGTGGTCATCGACGGCGAGTTGGTCACCCAACACTGCATTTCATCCACCTCACCAACCTTTCATGGTGAGGAGTGGGTCACCTTCGAACTGGTGGCATATGGCGACAGTATAATTCATCACCTGGTCAATGGCGATACGGTGCTGACCTACTCTGCTCCCGTAGTGGGTGGCGGAAGTATTCCTGAAGACTACGCAGTGGCCGAGGGAACTCCCGTTTCATCGGGATACTTCGCCATCCAGGCAGAGAGCCATCCGTATGATATCAGGAAGGTGGAACTGCTCAACCTGGGCGACTAAGAGGCAATTCCCTCGAAATAGCTCTTACCTTCTGCGCGGTGCAGACGACCTGGAAGGTGAAGAGGGCCTGGTTACCGGTTTTTGAAAACATTGTTGGAAGCAGTGTGCCGGTTATGATTGTAGCGTGTGGGCCTGCCATAATTCGACCTGTTGCCGGCATAATAGCCAGCCGGGTAACCCTGGGAGTAACCGGCCGGACCCCAGTAGCAATGGTATGGTGCCCCCCAGCTCACTGTCATCCAACCATAGGACACCCCGAATGAGAACCCGTATCCAGAGCCTCTTCAGCTATCTCCGCCAGCTTCCTGGGTACCTTCTAAGTATACTCCCTGTCAGCAGCATTGTCAGATTTGCACCAGTGACCTCCCCTGTTAAGGTAGTAAGCACCCTTCTTAATATCCTTCACAACTAAAAAAGGCGTATTGAGCACCCTTTCATAATTGGTCCTTTCAATCTCCTGGAAAATAGGGTCCCCATCCACAATAATCCCAGAAACTCCTTGCATTTTACAGGGAGTGCAAAGGCCATTTAACACCAGTTTAACACGCTGAAATAATGCCGCTTACAGAATCTTTCCTACCTTTCCGTTTCCTCATCCTGGCCTTATTAACAGATACAAACCAATGAGCAATACCGATAACTGATATGAATGACAAAGCAGCAGACTTCAGAAAACAAATAGAGGGAAAAGTTCATCTTCCAGGCGAACCGGGATATGATGAATCCAGGACCATCTGGAATGGCATGTTTGATAAAATACCTGCAATCATCGCCAGGTGTATCAATGCCAACGACATCTCACTGTCGGTTCGTTTTGCCCGGGAGCACGACCTGGTGATCGCCGTAAAAGGTGGCGGACATAGCTCGACAGGGAATGAGGTTTGCGATGACGGGATGATGATCGACCTTTCACTCATGCAGGATGTTGTTGTGGATCCGGAATCGGGAACAGTGAAGGCTGGGGGAGGCTGTCTGCTGAGTGCGGTGGATGAGGCAGGCTACAAGCACGGCCTTGCAGTATCGGCAGGTATTGTCTCCAATACCGGGGTGGGGGGGTTGACACTCGGGGGCGGTTTCGGCTGGATCAGCCGCAAATACGGACTGACCATCGATAACCTGCTTTCAGTTGAACTGGTCACAGCCGATGGAGATACCGTTCAGGCAAGCCAAAGCAAGAATCCCGATCTTTTCTGGGCTGTCAGGGGTGGTGGTGGAAACTTTGGTATTGTGACCGCCTTTGAGTTCAGGGCTGCCAGGATAGGCAAAGAAGTTTACAGCGGTCCCATCGTCAAACGGTTCGAAGACCTGAAATCATACATGCAGTTTCACCGGGAGTTTGTAAAGAGAATGCCTGACGAAATGACCGTCTGGATGGTGGTTCGGCATGCCCCGCCCCTTCCGTTTATTAATGAAGAGTATCATGGTGAACTGGTTATCCTGATCCCCTATGTATGGCTTGGCGATCCTGGTGAGGGGGAGAAACTGATCCAGCCTGTCAGGGACCACGGGGAAACTATCGGGGACGGATCCGGTATGAAGCCGTGGACAGCCTGGCAGTCGGCCTTCGACGGACTGGTTGAGTATGGTGCCCGGAACTACTGGAAATCGCACCACCTGACCGATCTGAGCGACGGCTGCATTGATGAGATCGGGAAATTTGCAAAGACAATGCCCAGCGAGGAGAGTGAAATCTTCATCCCCCATATGGAGGGAGCCCCGTCGCGCATTGCACCGGAAGCCACTGCCTTCCCCCACAGGAATACCCCCTTTCTGCTGAATCTTCATACCCGGTGGAGGGATGCTGAAGATGATGAGGGAGCCATTGTATGGGCGAAGGAATTCCACGATGCCACCCGCCCTTACAGTCAGGGCGTCTATGTGAACTTCCTCAGCAATGAGGGAGCCGAAAGGGTCAGGGAAGCCTACACCGAAAAAGTCTGGGAAAGGCTTGTGGAAACCAAACGCAAATGGGACCCGGAGAATATCTTCAGGATGAATCAGAATATATCACCCGAGTAGCAATAGCCCCTGGTTATACATCTGATAATCTTTTGAATTATCGAGATCTTCGCTAAATAAAGAGTGTAGCTTGTTTTTATACAAAGTAGCCGGATCCTCTAGAAGCCTCACCAGAAGTGTATTCGAAAGAGTAAGAGATCGATCTTTATACAAAAAAAGAAGAAAATTGGCCTGATGAAATACCAGTTCTATTCAGAATCGGACCTTGCGAACAATCCGGCAATGGCATGTCA
>JAAEOI010000291.1 GCA_024244665.1 Bacteroidota bacterium
GCTATAAAAAGTTTCACCGGCAGCATTGGAAAGGCTTTGGTCTCCAGTCCCGGTAAAAGAAATACGGGACGAATCGGAGGTAATAGTGGAGGTATTGGTGTAATTGCCCTTAAGGTCAATGGGCCATTCCTGGGTAGTTAACCTGCTTTGAATGCTTAGATCCCCCAGGATGGTGGTTGGACCGGTGATCCTTTTTAGACGGTTTCCTGATATTTCCAGATTGTAATAAGAACTGTCGTTGGTGCGGGTTAAGTTGAAATCGGCCCCGGTTCGATAATAATGGACGGTGTTCCCGGCAGAGTTGACCACAAGCGACCCTGTGGAGAAAATGGTGATCCCCGCATCCACACGCGATCCTGCTTCATTGATCCAGGTGGATCCGCCATTTTGACCATTGATCAGTCCCGTGAAATTCAAATTCCCATAGTTGGTCATGGTCAGGTTACTCCACACCCTCACTTCTCCCGGCCCAAAGCTCAGGCTGGCCGAAGCCGGAAAAATCTTATCCCCATCATAGACTCTGATGAGCCCGGTATTATTAATAGTACCTGTTCCATCGATCAGTGTCCCCACTCCCCGGAAATGGATTCGATCATTTCCATAGGCCACATGCTGACCATTATTCAGGTAGTTCCCATAAATTGAAAGTCGATTGTTATTGTGCAGAACTTGCGCGGAAGACTCAATGACCAGTCCGGCCACTGAAGCATTAGATGAATCAACAGTAACGATATCCCCTGAAACTATGATTGCAGTATCTGTGATCCCCGGAATTACATATCCTGACCAGCATATGGTGTCAGACCAATCACCACCCCCGCTGGCATTACTCCAAATGGTGAGCTGTGAAAACAAAGTCACAGGCATAAGGAGCAAGCCCAGAAAAGTTAAAACTCTATGTAATATACTTCTGTTGATTCCTTTTATAGATAGTCTGTGGCAGCTATATTCTCTACTCAATATCACAATTACTCAAATACCAGAATCAATACTTAAATTTGGGTCATCCTGGTATTCAACGAAACAATAGCATAAGTACTTTAAATTAAAAAAAGCAATCATGCCCCTATATGCTTCTGCTATCAAATAGGTTATCAACATTGAACCCAAATTAAGACCTTCAGATCTAATAAATATTAAAGTTTCACACTTGTTTTCAATACACATAAATTCAACCGTTTACAATTTGAACTCATGCTCTATATGTTAGTATATCAATGTTTTAATGCTTCCATTTTCGGTTAAGCTGCATTTTTCATCCATAGCTTCTTGCGGACTTGCGGAATTGGCTCGCCAGAACATCTTCAAGATACTCTAAAATTTTGTTAGTTTTTAACATTTATAAGAATCGCGAAGCTTTTGTTAATGAGAATATATATTCAAATATCTTCAACACCTATCGAATAAAAAAGGGAGAAACACTCGATAATACAATAGTATCACTTAAAGAACATGCGTATATATCCCTGTATCAGAAAGGTGTTTTTACGGTATCCGTCCGACGAACTACACTGCCCAAGGGGATTTCAGGAGTACTTCTGTAGATCCAGATTTTATGGAAGGAGATCGACCAGTTTGTTGGCCGGGTGATCTGGCATTGGATCCCGTAAACAGGTGGTTCCGTCTACCCAATGCATTAGGTCTGATTGAATTTTCGACAAGATTATCACAACATTTGGATAATTGGATCGAAAGAGCTATCCGAAATGTAAAGGTGAAACAGAAAGTATCAACTATGTTTAAGTCTCCACAAGGGATACACTCCTATGCGGTAATCCGATCCATCTTCGATACTTGTAATAAAAACGGATTTACTTTTTTTGAATCTCATAAATTAAAACTCAGCTTTTAAGACCTGAGTAATTTCTCACCACTTTAAGCGCTTTCTACTCAAAGGCCTGAAGAAGACTGTAATCGAGGCCGGATTAATCTCAATCGCTCATAATCTGAAGAAAATGGCTAACTAGAGACCTTAGGGATTTCTTTTTTTTGATTAAATCAACCGGGACAGAAGCGATTTGATGAAAAAATCCGGGGAATCCCGGATCTATAAACTCTATGGAAAAAAGAACCGTCTCATAATAACTTATGAGACGGTTTCTTTTAACATCTGTAGAAGAAAGTATTACAAGGCCTTTATCTCGGTAACCAGTTTCTGAAGGGAGTCCTTGGCACTCCCAAAGAACATCCTGGTATTATCGTTATAGAAGAGATAGTTCTCAATGGCAGCATAGCCTTTACCCATGCCTCGTTTCATCACGATCACATTCCTGGCTTCGTGAACCTTAATGATCGGCATGCCGTAGATGGGGCTTGAAGGATCGTCCAGGGCGGCCGGGTTGACCACGTCATTGGCACCGATCACCACCACCACATCGGTCTTGGGCATATCGGGATTGATCTCGTCCATCTCCACCAGCTTCTCATAGGGCACATCGGCCTCGGCCAGCAACACATTCATGTGTCCTGGCATACGCCCTGCCACAGGATGAATAGCATACTTCACCTCCACACCGTTGGATTCCAGCAGTTCATCCATCTCACTGCAGATGTGCTGGGCCTGCGCTACTGCCAGTCCGTATCCGGGTACAATCACCACGCGGTCCGAGTAGTTCAGCATCACAGCTGCATCGGTTGCGCTTACCTCCTTGACGACTCCTTTTTCACGGTCCACTCCGGCACCGCCCCCGCCAAAGGCACCGATAATCACATTGATCAATGAGCGATTCATCGCCTTACACATCAACAGCGTGAGGATCATTCCGGCGGCACCTACGAAGATTCCTCCAAGGATCATCGCCTGGTTCTGGTAGATAAATCCGGCCATGGCCGCAGCGATCCCTGTGAAACTGTTAAGCAGGGAGATTACCACCGGCATATCGGCTCCACCAATTGGCATTACGAAGCTTACTCCATAGACCAGTGAAGCAGCGAGCAGCACATAAACCAGTGTCTGTTTTGTTTCGGCCGGGGCCCCGCCAAAGAGGATGAAGAACAGCAGGAGAATTACACCCGCCAGGATCAGCAGATTGATGTAAGTCAGCCATTTGGTGAAAATATCTTTCACATTGCCGTTCAGTTTACCGTAAGCGATCATACTACCGCTGAATGCTATACTCCCGATGATCAGGCCAAGCAGGGTCACCAGTCCAGACTGGTTTTCAGGGTTTGAGAATTCAATCAGGGCAACCAGTGCGGATGCGGCACCGCCAGTGGCATTGAAAAAGGAGACCAGCTGCGGCATGGCGGTCATCTTGATGCGGCGTGCGATTACACCACCAATAACCCCGCCAAAGGCAATGGCACCCAGGATAATGGCCAGGTTGGCTCCTTTAATCCCTCCGCCATCACTGTCGCGGTGAAGCACCATTGTGGCAATCATGGCCATAAGCATCCCTGTGCCTGCCCACATGTTCCCTTTCCGGGCCGAATCGGGACTACTTAAGAGTTTGAGTCCCCATACAAAAAAGAGAGCCGAAAGCAGGTAGATAAATTCGAGAATAATATCTCCGTTGGTTAAATTCAGTGTATCCATGGTTCCGGTCTATTTTTTCTTCTTTTTAAACATTTCAAGCATGCGGTCCGTAACCACAAATCCCCCGATCACATTGAGGGTTCCAAAGAGCAGGGCAAAAATTCCCAGGATAAGATTAAGTAGGTTTGATCCTACGCTAAGATGAGCCAGATCGGCATGCCCAACCAGGATAATTCCCCCGATGATGATCACCCCGCTGATGGCGTTTGCACCCGACATCAGGGGTGTATGCAACACTGAAGGCACATTGGATATCACCTCAAGGCCCAGGAAAATGGTAAGGGCGATGATAAAGATGGCCTCCTTATTGGTGTAGAAAAATTGTAGTATGCTTTCCATATCTGTTAGTTAATCGTTCTGTTTATAATGTCCCTTTTACCCTCTCGTTCACAATTTCGCCCTTACGGGTAATGCAGGTGGTCTGTATAATCTCATCCTCCACATCAGGATTTACCGTTCCATCCTCACCGATCATCAGGTTCAGGAAATTGAGGAAGTTGTTCCCCAGCATCTTACTGGCATCGAAGGGCACGGTGGATGCCAGGTTGGAATTTCCGATGACTGTGACACCATCGACCACCACAGTTTCATCGTTCTTTGTCACTTCACAGTTTCCGCCGGTGGATGCGGCCAGGTCAACAATCACCGAACCGGGTTTCATGGCTGTGACCGTCTCCTTTGTAATCAGAACCGGGGCCTCTCTTCCAGGGATCTGGGCAGTGGTGATGACCACGTCCGCCTGACGGGCGTGCTGCTGGATCAGTTCGGCCTGCTTCTTCTTATACTCGTCCGACTGCTCAACGGCGTAACCTCCGGCTGAGGCCTCATCCTTTGCTCCTTCCACCTCGACGAACTTACCACCAAGGCTCTGCACCTCCTCCTTCACCGCTGCCCTTACATCGAAGACCTCAACTACTGCACCCAGCTTTCTGGCCGTGGCCAGTGCCTGTAATCCGGCCACACCCGCTCCCAGGATCAACACCCTGGATGGTTTAATGGTACCGGAAGCTGACATGAACATGGGAAAGAAACCGGGCAAGGACCCGGCTGCAACAAGAACCGCTTTATAACCGGCCACTGTGGCCATGGAAGAGAGGACATCGACTGACTGCGCCCGTGTGGAACGGGGAATCATGTCGAGGCTGTGTGATGTTACGCCGTCTTTGGCCAGCTTTTCAACCACCGTTTTATTGGACAGGGGCCCCAGGATTGAAACAAGAATTTTTCCTTTTGGGATGGAATCTGAGGACGCATGTATGCTGAACAGCATATCCGCATCCTTCAGAACTTCGGCACGGCCGCATACAACGGCACCGGCTTCGGTATAGCTTTCATCCGGTGCAAAGGCTGACACACCCGCACCCTTTTCCACTTTTACCGTAAATTCCTTTTTTACAAGGCTGGCAACGTGTTCAGGCAGAAGCACAACTCTGTTTTCACCGTCGCCTTCCTTAAGTACTCCGATTGTCATGTGTAGAGAAGTTTTTTTCGTTAACAAATTGTTAACTCCTCAACAACATACGGGGCACTATGTTCAATCGAACTACCTTGTTTTCAGGTATTGGTCCATTGCCCCGGCAGCTTTCCGGCCATCTCCCATGGCAAGAATCACTGTAGCACCGCCACGAACAATGTCGCCGCCTGCAAAAACACCCTCAACTGAACTATGCATTGTATCCTGGTCCACCTTGATGGTTCCCCATTTGGAAACATCCAGCTCTTTCATGCTCGAAGGAATCAGGGGGTTGGGTGAAACACCCACACTCACCACCACTGTATCGACCTCCATAATGAACTCCGATCCCTCGATGGGAAGGGGCCTGCGTCTGCCTGAGGCATCGGGCTCACCAAGTTCCATTTTCTGAACCTTCATTTTACATACCCGGCCCGTTTCATCTGCATAATATTCCAGGGGATTGTGCAGGTTCATGAACTCAACACCCTCTTCCTGCGCATGCTTGATCTCTTCATTACGTGCAGGCATCTCCTCGATTGACCTGCGGTAGATAATCATGGAGCGTTCCGCACCAAGTCGCTTGGATGTCCGGACGGCATCCATGGCTGTATTGCCTCCTCCAATGACTGCCACCTTATTTCCTGAAATCACTGGAGTATCGTATTCAGGATCGGCCGCATTCATCAGGTTAACCCTGGTCAGGTACTCGTTGGACGAGTAGATCCCTATATAGTTCTCGCCGGGAATGTGCATGAAGTTTGGCAAACCTGCACCGCTTCCAACCATAAATGCTTCAAAACCCTCCTCCCTGAGGTCCTCAACGGAAGCGGTTGCTCCCACAATGAAATTCTTCACAAACTTCACCCCCATCTTCTCCAGCACATCAATCTCCGCATCCACGATACTGTTGGGAAGACGAAATTCAGGGATACCATACTTGAGCACCCCGCCAATCTCGTGCAAGGCTTCAAATACAGTCACATCATATCCCATCTTGGCCATATCAGCCGCAAATGCCAGTCCGGCCGGACCCGATCCGATGGAGGCCACCTTGATCCCGTTCCTCTTGGGAATTTCCGGAACTGACATTGTTCCGCTGTTCTGCTCAAAGTCGGCTACAAAACGCTCCAGGTGACCAATAGCCACCGGCGGCTTATTAAGCTTCTGAGTATAGAAACAGGTCTCTTCACACTGCACCTCCTGGGGACAAACCCTGCCGCAAACCGCGGGCAGCGTATTGGTCTCCTTCAGTACGCGGGCCGATTCAAGGAGATCGCCCTGCTCAATTCTCTTAATAAATTTCGGAATATTGATATTCACAGGACATCCCATAATACAGGTGGGATTCACACAGTCGAGACAACGCTTTGCCTCCATCCTTGCATCCTCCTCAGTCAGACCACAGTTGACCTCTGTAAAATCCCTGTTCCGTTTATCTGCATCCTGCTCGGTCATCTCGACCCGCCCGAGCTGAGTCCGCTCCTTGTTTTTCATGTCTCCCCGAAGGGCAACTCTCCACTCCTGATCCCGTTCGTTCTTTAAATATTCTGAAACTTCGGCCATTTTCTTACTTCTATTTGGAGTGATTACTCAGGTAACTTTCATGCGCTTCAGCTTCCGATGGCTTGTAGGAATCGAGCCTCAGCAGCATCTCGTCAAAATCGACCAGATGCGCATCAAATTCAGGTCCGTCCACACAGACAAATTTCGTCTCTCCTCCCACCGACACACGGCAGGCCCCGCACATCCCGGTACCGTCCACCATCAGTGTATTGAGACTGGCAACTGTGGGAATGTTGTATTTGCCTGTGAGCAGGGTGGCAAATTTCATCATCACGGCAGGACCCACAGTTACTGCCAGGTCCACCTTCTCCCTCTGGATCACCTCCTCCATTCCATGGGTAACCAGTCCCTTATTACCATACGACCCGTCATCGGTCATGATAATCACCTCATCAGAGTGCTTCCGCATCTGCTCCTCCAGGATAATCAGGTCTCTGCTCCTTGCGGCCAGGACAGTGATGACACGGTTTCCTGCAGCCTTGAAAGCCTCTACAATGGGCAGCAAGGGCGCAACGCCAACCCCGCCTCCAGAGGCCAGGATGGTTCCCGTTTTTTCAATGTGGGTAGGCTTGCCGAGCGGTCCGACCACGTCGGTGATCTCATCGCCTACCTCGAGATTACATATCTTGGAAGAGGTAACTCCAACCTTCTGAATAATCAGCGTGATGGTTCCCTTTTCCACATCGGCACCAGCAATGGTAAGCGGAATCCGCTCCCCTTTTTCGCCGGTTTTTACAATCACGAAATGACCCGCTTCCCTTTTTTTGGCTATATGCGGGGCCTCCACAACCAGTCTCACCACAGCCTCTGAAAAATACTCCTTTTCGATAATCCTATTCATTCTCAATTAATTTGTCAGGATGTTAATTTGGGACCATAATAATACTAGAAAAAAAGATCATTTCCGTAGACATTTGTCAACTACATGTTTTAAAAAATATAAATCCCTTCCAGAATCTTTTTTATACTTTTACTTTCAGCC
>JAAEOI010000292.1 GCA_024244665.1 Bacteroidota bacterium
CTAATGGTGTGGTGTGTAAATAACGAGTGCCGAAATTTTATGAATGAAAAAACCTTCATTTCTCAATTCGCCCAGTTCATATTGGAACCAATCAATAATTAGAAAATTTAGTCCTCCTACATTATATTGGTGGTTATGAGTTGCTGATGTGTTAAATGTACAAGTATAAATACTGTATCTTTCAAGGTATTTACTCTGTAATAGAAACAGGTGTCCTGATTTATAAATCAGGTAATTCCCGGGACAAGCTCACATTTTTTATTCTATAATTTTAAGTCTTATGATGCTATATGTAAGCCAGCAGAAGTTGAAAGAAGAAATAATACAATAGAATATGAAGACCCGTACAATGAGAACTCTACTGACATTGCTATTTGTGTCAGTGACGACACTCACCCATGCCTTGCCAACAGAAACGGAGTATTTAGGCACAGTTGCTTATTCAGGATCATATGACGATGGCAACTGGGGAGCATTCCCAATCGGATTCAGTTTTGATTTTTTTGGAAACACCTATACCGACTTCTATGTGACCTCCAATGGTCTTGTCATGTTTGGATCTGGTTCCTCTTTATATGTCAACAAAAGTATTCCTGATGCAAGTGGAGCAGATAATTATATAGCCCCATTCTGGGATGACCTCATTATACACAGTACGGGAGATATCATGTATCATACCATAGGAACTGCTCCCAACCGAAAATTAGTAGTCCAGTATAGTAACATGTCATTCTGGAATTCTACAGTATTGTTAGGCACAATTCAGGTCATTTTATATGAAGGCTCAAACAATATCCAGACTCAATACAGAAACATAGTTGATTTATCATCCGACAGGGCAAGTGGTAATTCCGCCACTGTTGGATTAGAGAATCAGGATGGTTCTGATGGAGTATTATGCTCTTTCGAAACTGCAGGATATATCCATAGTGAAAAGGCCATCCTTTTTACTCCATCTGGAGGCAGCTATACATTTGATGATGATGCACTATACGACGGTGTACTCTTAGTTGGTCTAAATCCCAGATCGGGCATGCCAAAGCTGGTTAGTCCCGCATATAATTCTACTGTAAGTGATACGGTAGCTTTTCAATGGGATGCTGCATCAAATGCCTCCAGCTATTATGTGGTCATTTCTCAAAACTCAGATCTGAGCAGCCCCATACATACCTCAGCTGATCTTACAGATTTGTCCTATGAGTACATATTATCGCCCGACCTAACCTACTTTTGGTCCTGCTACTCAAAGAACTCCATAGATACCATATCATGGTCCGAAATATGGACTTTTCAAACGAGCTCAAACCCACCATTATTAGCAGTTCCCCAGACGATCTATTTAGAACAGGGAGACCTTCGACAAATATCGCTGAGGTTTACCGGAGGAGATCCCGGTTCAAAAACAGCTACAATTACATCCCTGCCATCTGAGGGAGTTTTATATCAAAACAGTGGAGGAGTTCCGGGAACTCAGATAACTACGGTACCAACTGACGTAAGCGATGGTTCTTTCAATATCATTTACAGTGCAAGTGGAACCTCAGGAAATGATGCGGGAAATTTCGATTTTCATTTTTCAGATGCCTTAGGAACTTCAACCGATGGAACATATACTATCAATGTTTCACCTCCTGGGATTCCCAATTACCTGTATACATCCAAGGAGACCGACAGGGTCGAGATTACTTTTGACAGAAACATGGCGGATCCCACCGGAAAACACCTTGAATTTGCAGTTGAGGATAACGGAGTAAGTGTTACGCCCAGCTCATGTGCCTTAAAATCCGGAGATCCCACTACCATTCTATTATATGTGACTCCGAATCTAAATACCAGTAATCCAATCACTGTGGCCTATACAAAAGGGACTGTAACAGCTGAATCCACCGGTGTATTAGAATCTTTCGATTTCCAGCTGGCAGGCAAACTGGCACAGGTTATTAATTTCAGCGCATTGACTGACAAAACATATGGGGATGCTGATTATGCGCTTTCAGCCACAGCAACATCCGGTTTGGCCATCACCTTTGGTTCCTCAAATTCTACTGTGGTCTCTGTTTCAGGGTCAACAGCAACAGTGAATAATGCTGGTGAAACCTTGATTTCTGCTTCACAGGCTGGCGATGCCACATATGCAGCTGTCTCCTTTGAGCGTCATCAGCTGGTGAACCAGATCACAGCAACAGTAAGTTTGAGTGGTCTTGTGAAGGAGTATACCGGGTCTGGGATCGGTGCATCTGCATCCACAGTCCCGGTTGGCTTAACTGTAAAACTAACTTACGATGGTTTAAGCGATTTACCGGTTGATCCGGGCATCTATACTGTATTGGCTCTGATAGAGGAAGCAAATTATAAGGGTAGTGCTACAGATATATTAACGATTACCGATTTAACTGCACCTGTTCCCGATCTGGCAACATTGCCGGATGCTACCGGGGAGTGCGCTGTAACACCCTCTGCTCCAACAGCAACAGATTTATATTCAGGAACAATCACCGGAACAACTGCTACACCATTCCCAATCACGGTCCAGGGGACGACTGTGATCACCTGGAGCTATGATGACGGGAACGGGAACATTTCAACTCAGGACCAAACAGTCGTTATAGATGATATTACCGATCCGGTTTTACCCACGTTGTCTGACGTAAGCAGTGAGTGTTCAGCCACGCTTGTTGCCCCCACGACCACAGATGCCTGTGCGGGTACGATTACCGGAACCACCACCGATCCTCTGACCTACACCATTCAGGGAACCTACACGATTACCTGGACCTTTGACGATGGAAACGGGAACAGCATTGATGTAAATCAGAATGTGATCATAGATGATATTACCGATCCGGTAACACCCACTTTGCCTGATGTAAGCGGGGAGTGTTCAGCCACGGCTATTGCCCCTACTACCACAGATGCCTGTGCTGGTACCATTACCGGGACAACAACAGATCCACTTACCTATACCACTCAGGGAACATATATGATTACCTGGACCTTTGATGATGGAAACGGGAACAGCATTGATGTAAGCCAG
>JAAEOI010000293.1 GCA_024244665.1 Bacteroidota bacterium
CTGGTCGCGACCAGAAAGAACGCGCTGGACGATGAACTGGTCGGTGCACCAGTACCAGAAACCAATAATGGCTGAACCCAGGATTACTCCTGTCCATGGAAAATTCGGATCATTTGGCGAACGCATCAGATTGGCCATACTGTCGGAGGTGGATCGATAGACTACCTCCCCTGCATCATTCAGGTAGCTCACATCGGTGGCTCTGACAATCTCCATCATGTTTTCCCATCCTCCCAGCTGGGATAATCCAATCACCAGGATCGCGATGGAACCGGCCAGCAGGATCGGGGTTTGCAGCACCGAGGTGTAGAGCACAGCTTTCATTCCCCCGAAAACCGTATATATTCCTGTCAGGACCACCAGTCCGATGGCACTGATCCAGAAGAAATCCACCTGCTGGTTAAAAATCATTACATACTCGATATTGAACACATCTTTGAACACTACCCCACCTGCATATACAGTAACTGCTACTTTAGTCAGGATGTATGAGACCAGCGAGATTATGGAAAGGAAAGACCTGGATTTTGCATTGTACCGCTTCTCAAGGAATTCTGGCATAGTAAAAACTCCGCTTCGGGCATAAAAGGGAACAAAGAGCCAGCCCAGGAGCAGGATCAGCCATCCATGCATCTCCCAGTGAGCCATGGCCATGCCGCTCGCTGCACCAGCACCAGCCAGACCAATCAGGTGTTCCGAACCGATATTTGAAGCAAAAATCGATGCCCCGATGGCAATCCAGGTGGCATCCCTTCCCGCCAGGAAATAGTCCGAGGTATCTTTATCTTTTTTCCTTAATACATACAAAATGACGCCAACCAGCGCCAGGCAGAAGAATCCAAGTACAATCCAGTCGAGTGTGGCCATGAGTATGTGAGTAAGGAAGTAAGTGTGGTGTTCTTAGGAGCCTTTGAATTTAAGTGTAATTATAACACTTATCTTATAATAAGTCAAGTCCAACCGTTAATTAAGACGTATTATAAAGAGATGCTCTTGCAGGTGTACCCCTAAAAAGCACTATCCTTTTATTGAAATATCATTATTGTTTCTATTTTTGACTTCTTTTAGACACTCTAAATCTTAAACTGTATGCAAACCACATTTTCACTGGGAACAATCGACTGGGTCATCATCGCGATCTACTTCGCCTTTGTTCTTGGAATTGGATGGGCATTAAGAAGGTACATGAAAGATGCCTCTGCCTTCCTGGAAGCAGGCAGGTCACTGCCTGCGTGGGTAACCGGACTGGCATTCATTTCGGCCAACCTTGGAGCCCTTGAAGTGATCGGGATGGCAGCCTCGGGTGCCAAATACGGGATGATGACGGTCCACTTTTACTGGATCGGGGCTATACCCGCCATGATCTTCCTGGCCATATTTATGATGCCCTTCTATTACGGTTCAAAAGCCCGGTCGGTCCCCGAATACCTGAAACTCAGGTTCGATGAGAAAACCAGGGGATTCAATGCCTTTGCCTTCGCCATCATGACTGTCTTTGCATCTGGTATTTCTATGTATGCACTGGCACTGCTGGCAGAGGTGATCATACCCCTGAATATCGACTGGAACTTCCTGGGAGTTCACATTGGTGAATTTGATTTCTACCTCTTTGTTTCAGCCCTCATTGTCCTTGTTTACATGGTACTGGGAGGACTCACCTCGGCCATCTACAACGAAGTGCTGCAGTTTTTCCTGATTGTCATTGGCTTCCTGCCACTGGTGATCATCGGTCTGACCGATGTTGGGGGTTGGGAGGGCCTCAAGGCAAACCTGCCAGAAGAGATGATGCATTCCTGGAAATTTACGGGCAGTGCCGACGCCAACCCCATGGGTGTTAGCTGGCTCCCAATAATTATGGGACTTGGTTTCGTGCTTTCCTTTGGCTACTGGTGTACCAACTTTCTGGTGGTCCAGCGCGCCATGGCAGCCGGTTCCATGTCAGCAGCCAGAAAAACCCCGCTCATAGGAGCCCTTCCAAAAATGCTGCTGCCGGCCCTCGTTATCCTGCCCGGAATGATTGCACTGGCACTGACTAATATCGGGGCTCTGGAGCTTCCTCTGAAGGAAGGGACCATGACCACTGATTTTGACAAGGTGATCCCTGTTCTGCTTATGAAATACATGCCAGTCGGGGTACTGGGTCTGGGTCTCACCGCCCTGATGGCTTCCTTCATGTCTGGAATGGCGGGTAATGTATCTGCCTTTAACACCGTATTTACCTACGACATCTATCAAAGTTATATCAGACCTAAGCAGTCTGACAAACATTATCTCAAGGTGGGACAGTGGACCACGGTAGTAGGGGTGTTGGTAAGTATTATGACCGCTTACCTGGCCAGGTCCTTCAATAACGTTATGGACTTCCTGCAACTCATATTTGCCTTTGTAAATGCACCGCTATTTGCCACCTTCCTGCTGGGAATGTTCTGGAAGCGAACCACTGGTCATGCTGCTTTCTGGGGCCTGATCTCGGGAACCATTTCTGCTGCCATCCATCACGGGCTCACACTTCCCGCAGGGGGAGTGGTAGGGATCAAGGGTGGATACTTTGCTCTCGTACATACCTATCCAAGTGAGATGGCCCAGAACTTCTGGACTGCCATTTTTGCTTTTTCAGCAGCCCTTATCATCACTTATGTAATTACCCTGCTTACCAAGCGGACAAAGAATGATGAAGATCTGAAAGGACTGGTCTACTCGCTGACTCCAAGGATTCAGGATGAATCGGAGCACTGGTACCAGCGTCCGGTAGTTATGGCAGTAATCGTGGGTGCAATAGCACTTGTACTGAGTATTATTTTCTGGTAATCTTAAAGAAAGAAAAATGGGATTAGATATAAAAATACCAATCGGACTGATGTTCTGCATCTTTGGGATTATCCTGACTGTCCTTGGAATAGTAACCAACGGGGATGCAGAGATGTATGCCAAATCGCTGGGTCACAACATCAACCTGTGGTCGGGCCTCTTCATGATAGCCTTTGGGGCCTTCATGTTGTTCACATCCACACTGGTGAAAAAGAAGAAGAAAGAGGAATAGCCCTGCCAGGCAGGGTAGAGAGGGCTTTCGCTTAGCGGGAGCCCTCTTTTTTTTTCAAGCCCGCTGAGATTACAATAATGGCACCCCCGATGACAGACATGGCTCCCAGCAAGCCCATCAGGGAAAATGTTTCAGGTTCCATCCAACTTACCTCCATACGACTTAGAATGGCCATGGTGATGAAGGTAATGATGGGATTCAGGGTGATGATGACGCTAACCCGGGCGGCCTCCGTATATTTAATGGCCAGGCCCAGTGATCCATAGGCTATGACCGTATTGAGGCCCAGGTAGATCAGGATGATCCAGTTCACCGCCGGCATTCCGCTTAATTCTGAAAACGCCACCAGGGGAAGCAAGCCCAGGGAACAGGCTGCATACACAAACAGGTTTACCTGGTTGGGACTGATCCTTTTCAGAAGCACCTTCTGACTGGTGGTAAAGGCAGCCCAGGAGAGTCCCCCACCCAGCACCAGTAACATGCCAAGGGTGAGGTTTTCAGCTTCTGCACCCAGATCCTTCAACTGTTCAGAATAGAAAAGACCCATACCCACAAGGACGAAGATGAAGCCCACAATATGCTTCCAGTTCACATGTTCCTTGAAGATGAGGATGCCTGCCAGGGCAAAGCTCACCGGTCCGATCTGTATGAAGATTTGCGAACTGGACGGAGTCACATACTTGATACCTGCAATAAAACCTGTGTAGTTCACAGCAAGAAACAGGGCAGCCAGGATCAGGAGCCAGGGAGGTTTTTTAAAAATTCTGAAATCGGATCTCCTGAAGATAAGGGTCCAGGTCCCCAGCACAAGGAAAGCGAAAAAGAAACGGAACCAAACCACGATTACCGGGGGCAACTCGTAAGTAATGAATTTCAGCACTATAGCCATAAAGCCCCAGAAGGAGGCCGTGACCAATGCGTATGTGATTCCTTTTCGGTGATCCATTATTCCGGGACAACAACATCCATCTCGTTAATCAGGTAGCCGGCTCCTGCATATTTATCTATGATGAAAAGTACATAACGGATATCCACGGCAATATTCCGGCAAAGATCCGGATCATAGAATACATCACTCATGGTTCCCTCCCAGTCACGGTCAAAATTGAGGCCTATCAGGCGACCTTCAGCATCAAGTACCGGACTTCCCGAATTTCCTCCGGAAGTATGGTTGGATGCAATGAAACAGACTGGCAAGGTTTCGTTCACTCCATAGGGGCCAAAATCCTTTGTTTCATAGAGAGAGACAAGCTTTTCAGGAACCACGTAGTCGGCCCGGCCCTGTTTACACTTCTCCATAAGCCCCTCCAGGGTGGTAGAGGATTGGTACTCCACCCCGTCTTTGGGTTGATACCCTTTCACCGTGCCATAAGTAATCCGCATGGTCCGGTTGGCATCCGGGTAGAGGGTGTACTCTTCAGACATTTCAATCAGGGCAGCCATGTAGGATTTATAGAGTTGTTTCTCCTCCCATTCAGTCCGCCGGTGTTCATCAGTTATATTGATAGAGTAAATCTCCCTGATCTGGTCTAGGCAGACGGTAATGGGATCCTTTTCCACAAGAGCCAGCCCCTTAAGGTGATCCCCTGCCCACGTTTCCACCAACTTTGCCGACAATTCCCTGTTACTAAACACCGACTTTGAATAGAGCTTCTTCGCAAAAGCATGGAAGTCCCCCTTGAACTCCTTATTAACCCGTCCAAAAAACGCCGGATGGTATTCCACCGGCATCTCCTTTTCATATGCCTCCATCATGGCCGCAAATATATCCACATCCACAGCCTGGTGAAAATCCTTGAAAAAACGATCCAAAAATGACTCCATCTGCTCAGTGCCTGCACCCTGGATCATCTGGGACCTGATATCCAACGACTGCCTGAACAACTCAACAGCCATTACCGACTCGTTAAACATATCCACCCCAATGGTATATTTTGCCAACTCGGTGTATAACTCATTGAAATCCCCCATCAGCTCCCCGTATTTCATCACACGTTTTTCATCCTGGTCCACCCATTGTTGAAATGAAGTTTCCTCCTCCTTCTTCAGTTCGACCGTGTGGTTCCGGTTCAGCCCCAGGATCATCCCCTTCCACTTTTTCCAGGCGTTACTTACCCGGCGAAACTTGTGCGAGTACTGTATCCTGACCACATCAGAGCTAAGCATGTGCTTATCCATTATTTCCAGGCGGGTGAACCTGAGGCCGACTTTTAACGGCAGACTTGTTTCAACCATGGAACGGACCGCTTCCGAATACAGGTATTGAGCGGTACTTGCAGGGTATCCCAGGATCATGGAGAAATCTCCTTCCTGAATACCTCCCAGGTTTACCTCAAGGTGTTTGCGGGGCATATATGGCTTGTTATCCGGGCTGTAATCGGCCGGTTGGTTATCCGCATCGGCGTAGACCCTGAAGAGCGAGAAATCACCCGTATGGCGGGGCCACATCCAGTTATCATAATCGGCACCAAAGTTTCCAACAGAAGAGGGAGGAGCACCCACCAGCCTTACATCCCTGAACTTCTCATAGACAAAGAGGTAGTATGCATTCCCATAATAAAACGGTCGCAACTGCGCAACAAAATGGGTTCCGTTGGTGGCTTCCCTGACGATCTCCCCACTGTTCCTGTCGATCATCTGCTGACGCTCCAGTGGATCCATACCCTGTACCAATCCGTCGTTCACCTCCTCGGTCACATCCTTCATGTACCGCAGGTAGGTCACTGATAATCCACTGTTTGGAAGCTCCTCATCCCGGCTCATAGCCCAGAATCCCTTGGTGAGATAGTCGTGTTCCACCGAACTGTGCGACTGGATGGCACTCTCACCGCAGTGATGATTGGTCAGTACCAGACCTTCACCGGAGATCATCTCACCTGTACAGCCACCGCCAAAAATCACAATGGCATCCTTCAGGCAATCCTGGTTGATGCTGTAAATATCCTCTGCATTCAGCTTCAGTCCGGCCTCCTGCATATCATTAATGTGGTATTTCTCAATCAGCATGGGGATCCACATCCCCTCTTCACCCTTAAGGTATTGAGACCCGGACACCAGTAGCAACACGAGTACCCATTTAAGCCAAGGCATCATTCTTTTCCAGTATTATTCTGATTTAATAAAAGTTTTCAGTTCACTGTACACCTTTTGTACAGGGAGCCCCATGACATTGAAATAACTCCCGTTGATCCTCTCAACTGCAATGTGACCGATCCACTCCTGGATCCCGTAGGCTCCTGCCTTGTCGAAAGGTTTGTAGTGGTCAACATAATAGGAGATTTCCTCTGCGTCAAGATGGGAAAAGCTTACGTCAGTAGCCACATAAAAACTGGTTCGTTTTATGGCAGACCTTAAGCAGACCCCGGTAAATACCTGGTGGGTCCTCCCCGACAAAACGTTTATCATGGCAAGAGCATCCTCCCTGCTGAGCGGTTTTCCCAGTTCCACCCCATCCTGCCAGACGATGGTATCCGCAGTGAGCAATACCTGCTTCACCTTCAATGCGGCGGTGTAGGCATCTGACTTGTGAACGGCAAGGTATCTGGCTATCTCCCCGCCTTTCAGCCCGAGGGGATAAACTTCATCTGTATGTTCTGTATCCACCACGCGGTATGGTATCCCCAGTTCATCCATCAGGGAAGCCCTCCTGGGAGAACGCGATGCCAGCAGAATCTCATATGACATGATCCCCGACGGCACTTCTTAGTATTTAAAATTTACCAGGAAAAACACCAGTGCCGAATATAGAATCCCGAACAGCATAATCAGCTTAATCAGAGTGCTGGCCCGGTGGTAGTCTCTCTTCTCCTTTGCAGCCATAATCTGGATGAAAAGAAGCACAAAAGGCGCAATCAACAGCACTATGAAGTAGGTTAGGGAAATAAAGTCGGCCGGTTCAACCGAGAAAAGGATGAATCTTATTAGCAGGAAAATCAGCATGGCCAGGGTCACTGAAATCAATCCCAGCAGAATGACCTTGGTCCACCTTGTCCCAAGGACAATGGGTACCGTCCTCATACCAGAGGCAGAATCTCCCTCGAAATCCTCGGCATCCTTAATCAGTTCACGGATCAGGGTAGTCAGGAATGCAAAAAAACTGAATCCTCCCACCCATGCAGCCATATAATTGAAGCTCACGTTGTGGAGCAGCATCTGCTCCCCGTACACCCTGTTGAGCAGCGGGATCTCGAAAAGCACTACCATCAGTGGCACCAGTCCGGTCAGGAAGCACACCGAAAGATTCCCCACCAGGAACTGCCTTTTGTAGCTGGTTGAATAGAACCACAGAAGTCCGGTTGCCAGCATAAAGACGATGGAGAGCGCCGGCAGATGAATGTAAAAACCAAGATAGATCCCGATACCGATACCTATGATATTAAGTATGGCATGAAGGATCATGGCCTGTCGCCTTCCCACCTCCACTCCCACCACCACCCTGGCAGGTTTGTTGATCATATCAGTCCTGGTATCAAAATAGTCATTGATGATGTAACCTGCTGCGGCAATGAAAACCGTTGAGAGTACCAGGAGGAAGAACTGCATATCCCCGAATTGTAATTCGAATTCGGATGTGGGCAGCAGGGGCTCCATGATCAGGTACCTCATGGCATACTGTGTAGCTGCAATGATCACGAGGTTCGGGAACCTCACTAAATTAAATATGGATTTCAGCTGTTTGATCATCTTTCACTTTTTACCATACAAATGATTCTCCATCCATCCACCGGCCATGCAGTCTCAATACCTGTTCGATTACATCCCTTGCACATCCTTTCCCGCCACCAAAAGGGGATATATAGTGTGCTGCGGATTTAATCTCCTCAACTGCGTCGGCCGGACAACAAGGGACCCCTGCCTTCTTCATCACCTCATAATCGGGCAGGTCATCACCCATGTACAACACCTCCTCCGGCTTCAGATCATATTTGAAAAGGAAATCGTTAAAATCATCGGGCTTGTAGGAGGATGCCATGTAGATATCGGTAATCCCCAATCCCCTGAACCTCTCTCCAACCGATTCGGATGTGCCCCCGGTAATAATGGCAATGGGATATCCCCTCTTCACTGCATACTGCAGAGCATATCCATCCTTGGTATTCATGCTTCTCATCAGATCCCCGGAGGGATGAAGATATACCTCCGGCATACTCAGCACCCCGTCCACATCAAATGCAAATGCCTTTACGGCCTTCAATCCCTCTTTAAAGTTGGTCATCGCCTCTTCTTGGATCAATGGTTGATTTTCGGGAATGTTCTATATCCCGGCTCACAAAAGTATACAATTTCTCCCATTCGGGATGCCCTTTCAGCAATTCAAGGTGCTTCTTCATGGTTTCCATGTCACCCCTCAGTGCAGGCCCGGTTTGTGCCCCGGCCGGACCGGTATCTGTCATCTTCAGGAAAGTTTCCCGGAGGATCGGTTCTAAAAGCGAAAAATCATCTTCATATTCCGCCAGCAGGCGGAAGGCAATTGTGGCCATGTGGTTGGAGAAGTTATTGGCAAAAACTGCGGCAAGGTGCACCCTTAAGCGCCCTGCAGAGTCTATATCCACAACTCTTCCAGAGATGGATGATGCAAGGGCGCGGATCTCTTCCAATACACCTTGCGAACTTCCCTCCACCATTAGAGGCGTATCATCCATTGATACCTGTCGTTGGGTGGAGAGAGTCTGCAATGGGTAAAAGACCCCGTACTCACCATCACCACCCAGGACATCCATGGGTACTGCACCGGCTGTGTGTATCCAGATGCCGTGCCCACGCCTGAAGCGGGCTGCCACATCAGCAATGGCGCTATCGGATACTGCCAACAGGTAAAAATCTGCATCGACCGGGACCTCGTCCGGACTACTGACAGCTACACTCCCGGAAACGGCAGCCACTCTCAGGGCGCTTTCAAGGGTCCTCGACCAGACACAGGCAATCTGGTGCCCGGCTAAATAAAGATGCCGGGAAATGTGGAAAGCCACATTCCCGGCACCTATGATTACAAGCTTATAAGGTTCAGTAGATTTGATGACCAGACCTTTAGAAGCAGTATTTGTTCTCTTCAATCAACTGGTCGGCAATTTTCCTCCTTGCCTCTTTCACATTCACTCCTGCCACTTCTGTAAAGAGAGATATTCCTTTCTCAAGCTGGTCACGGACCTCGCCATAAGCAAAGGAGTAGGTAGTATCAAGGGCAAACTTACGGATACGGGCAGCGGCATCATAAACAAATACATCGGCCATATCTCGGTAGAGCTTGGTCTCCTCTTCGCTTTTCATGGTCTCCAATTTTTTCACGCGAAGCACCACCGATTCAGCTACGTATACCTGGATGATGCAATCAGAGATGTTACTAAGGATCTCCTGCTCCAGTACCAGCTTCCTGGTAAACTTCTCCGAAGCAGCTTTCATAAGCATCAAAGCCACCTTTTTCATGTTGGCCACATAGAGATCCTTCTCCTCGAAGTAGCCTTCAGGAATAGCCATGGCACCAGTAGAAGCCTTCACCTCTTCAAAGGCCTTTTCAGCCTCCTCCATGATGGGCAGGATACCCCTGGCTCCCTTTTTCAGGACTGCATCTACCAGCAGGAGCCGGTTGATCTCATTGGTTCCCTCGAAAATCCGGTTGATCCTGGAATCGCGGTAACCCTTATCAATCAACATTTCGGCTGAAAATCCCATTCCGCCATGAATCTGGACACCTTCATCCGCCACATAGTCAAGCGACTCGGAACCAAACACCTTCATGGCAGCAGCCTCAACTGCAAAATTGCCAAAAGTTTCCATGGTATCGCGTCCTTTATCATCCCCATTAGCTACATTGTAATTAATGGCATCATCCATTGCCTTACTGGCCCTGTAAACGGAACACTCAGTGGCAAAGGTCCTGATCACCTGCTCGGCCAGTTTATACTTGATGGCCCCGAACTGTGAAATCAGGCAGTTGAACTGCTTGCGTTCGTTGGCATACTGAACCGACTGATCGATGGCCTTCTTGGCTGAACCAATCACGTTTGCTCCAAGCTTAATCCGGCCCATGTGCAGGATGTTCAGGGCAATCCTGAATCCTTCTCCTCTTTTACCCAGCTGATTCTCCACGGGAACCTTCACGTCATTGAAGAAAATCTGGCGGGTGGACGATCCCTTGATCCCCATCTTCTTCTCTTCAGGGTTGAAAGTGATTCCTTCATAACCACGCTCCACAATAAATGCACTCATCACACGGTCTTTGTCAATCTTTGCAAAAACAGTCATCACATCAGCAAAACCAGCATTGGTGATCCACATTTTCGCACCATTCAGAATATAATGCTTTCCATCTTCCGAAAGCACAGCTTTTGTTTTACCTGAATTGGCATCGGAACCTGCACCAGGCTCAGTGAGGCAGTAAGCACCTAACATCTCGCCCGTGGCGAGTTTGCTGCTGTATTTTGCCCTTTGCTCGTCATTCCCGTAATAGAGGATCGGTAGAGAACCGATCCCGGTATGACATGAGTAGGCAACTGCATAGGAATATCCGGCACCCAGCACTTCGCTGGAGTACATGTTGGTGATAAAGTTCTGTCCGAAACCCTCGTATTCTTCGGGAACTGTAATTCCCAGCAATCCAAGTTCTCCGGATTTTTTCAGCAGGCTCGCCATGAGCCCTTCTTCCTGGGCGTCAATACGATCGGCCGCTGGAAAAATTTCTGTCTCAAGAAAATCCGTACAGGTCTCCCCGATCATGCGCTGCTCCTCATCAAATTCCTCGGGAATAAAAACATCATCCAGGTTAGTTTCCTTTACTAAAAACTCACCGCCTGTTATCAATCTCTTCTCTTCCATAATTATAGTTTTACTCGTTATACTCGTAAAGGTAATTGGTTATTGGCAATTAATTATTGGTAAAACTCTGCCAATTACTATTTGCTATTCTCTAAAGACATTGCCACCAATTCGGCAATATCATAATTCTTCACCCTTTCTTCTTGGTTCTTATACTTAATACCATCGGTCATCATCACCATACAGTAAGGACAAGCGGTAGCGATGATATCGGCACCGGTTCCAATGGCCTCCTCAACACGCTCGATAAAGACCTCTTTATCACCCTTCTCAGCCTCCTTGAACATTTGGCCTCCACCGGCCCCACAACAGAGCGCAAAGCTCTTATGCCTTCCCATCTCAACGGTATCGGCCGAGAAGGCATCCAGTACCTGGCGGGGCGCTTTATACTCCTTGTTGGCCCTGCCCAGGTAACAGGGATCATGAAATGTGATCCTGTTTTCTTTTAATGCCCCTTCGGGCACGGAGAGGGAACCATCGGCCAGATGGTCACGCAGGAACTGGGAATGGTGAATCACCTCGTAGTTTCCGCCCAGATCCGGATACTCGTTCTTGAATGTATTGTATGCATGGGGATCACAGGTGATGATCTTTTTCACCTCGTACCCCTCAAAAATCTCAATATTCATTAAAGCCTGCATCTGGAACAGCATTTCGTTTCCTGCCCTGCGGGCCACATCTCCGCTGGAAGACTCATCGGTGCCCAGCACCGCATAGGAGACACCCATTGAATTGAGGACTTTTACCATGGCACGGGAGACCCGCTTGTAGCGGTCGTCAAAGGCACCGGCACTTCCCACCCACAGCATGAAATCGGGCTTCTCTCCCTTTGCAAGCAGGTCGGCCATCACAGGCACCTCCACTCCGGGTTCCACCCACTCCATCCGGTCCTCCTGTGAAAACTGCCAGGGGGCACCATTATTTTCAATATTTGAGAATATAGAATTCAATTCACCCGGTGCAGCAGACTCCTCCATAACCAGGTAGCGTCTCATCCCAACAATCATGTCGGGCTGGTTGATATTTATGGGGCATTCCTGTGCACAGGCATTACAAAGTGTACAGGCCCACAGCTCCTCTTCAGAAACAAAATCCCTGATTAGCGCTTTGTTGTCGGAGTAGTCCGTACCATTCTTCAGGATCGCAGGCCCCTTCTCTTTCATCCTTGCCCTTACATCCATCACCACTTTCCTTGGAGACAACTTCTTACCCGTAAGGTTGGCCGGACAAACAGAAGTACAACGTCCGCACTCGGTACAGGAGAGAGAATCCATGTAAGATTTCCATGTCAGGTCCTCCACATCCAGTACACCAAAACGCTCGGGAACCTCCTCTTCAGCTTCACCACCTTCAGGGGGAGAAGCAAAAGCCTGGTCAGGATCCATCATGATCTTCACCTCTTTTGTGATGCTCTCCATAGTATCCAGCTTACCCAGTGGTTCCAGACGGCTCAGAAAGACATTGGGAACGGACATGAATACATGGAAGTGCTTTGAGTAGGGAAGATAGTTGGCAAAAATGAAAATCAACAGGATGTGTGTCCACCAGTTTACGTCATGCAGCAGCTCGTTTTGTGCACCTGCATCGATCCATCCGGCAAAGATTTTACTCACCGGGTAGAGGCCCACAATATCGTGCCCGGCATGTCCGGCTGACAGAAGGTAGAATGTATTCATCCCAAGCAGGGAAACCATCAGGAGGAAAATTATGGTCAGAGCGATATTAGCATCCAGGTGGGAAATATGCTTCATCTCAATTCCTGAGAAACGTTTCACATGCAGGAAAACCCTTCTGAAAAGAAATACCAGGATAGCGATGGCTATAAGCAGGGCAAAAATATCACCCGATGCCATGATGAAACTGTAAAATCCCCCCAGGAAGGACAATACACGCTCGGTACCGAACAAGCCATCGATCACCATCTCTATGCTGCCTATGAGGATCACGCAGAATCCCCAGAAAACCAGTGCGTGGAGAAGTCCCAGCACAGGCCTGCGGAAAACCTTGGTCTGGCCGAAGGCCACCTCCAACATTACTCCGAAGCGACGTCCAAGCCGTTTGACCGGAAATTTACCCCTGGTGATTTTAAAGTAGCCAATGTACTTAAGCAGTGTGTATCCGAATACACCAATGGTCACCAGCAGTGCAGTCAGAAAAACTATCTGGGAAATCATTCTTTTACAGCCTTAATTTCTGAAATCAGTTGGGGAAGGACCTTGAGGGCGTCCCCGACAATCCCGTAATCAGCTGCTTCAAAAACAGGTGCATCCTTGTCAGTATTCACAGCCACAATGCACTTGGAAGAGCTTACACCAGCCAGGTGTTGGATGGCTCCGGAAATACCGAAAGCAAAGTAGAGGTTGGGAGCGATGATCTTACCGGTCTGGCCGGTATGCTCGTCGTGCGGGCGCCATCCCTCATCCGATACCGGACGTGAACAGGCTGTGGCACCTCCAAGCAAACCTGCCAGCTCCTCGAGGGGAGCCCAGTTGTCGCCTGACTTCATCCCACGTCCGCCGCTGACTACCACCTCTGCATCAGTAAGGAGCAATTTGCCCTCCTGCTTCTTAACATCTTTGATTACTGTCTTCGCAGCAACATCAACGCCGGGATCGAAGGCTTCCACCGAAGCAGAACCAGCGGTCTCCTTTACCTCATATGTGTTCTGGGCCAGGGTAAGAATGGCGCTGTCCGATGCAATTTCCACCATTCCAAAGGCTTTGCCGCTGAACACCCTCTTTTTAACAACTACAGGCGCAACAGAGCCTGGAAGAGCAGTCACGCCGGATGCAAGTCCGGCCTTCAATTTGGCCGACAGCCTTGGAGCAAGCGCTTTACCGGTACTGTTATTGGCCATCACGAGGATTTTGGCACCTGATTTCTCCATGGCAGCTGCAATGATATTTGCATAAACCTGGTTGTCCAGTTCTTCGGGGGCAGTCGCTGCACTCAGGACCACGGATGCACCAAAGGCACCCAGAGTTGACAGCTCATCCTGATCCACATTCCCAATGGAGAGTGCAGTGACACTACCGCCCGACAAAGCTGCCACACCGGCAGCATATGATACTAGTTCATGGGAGAGTTTCTTGAATTTCCCGTCCCAGTTTTCGGCATATACTAAAACTGACATATTTCTTAAGTTAGTTCGTTTCTATTTTTCTTCTTCTGAGTACTGAGTACTGTCCACTGAGTACTGAGTTCTGAGTACTGAGTTCTGAGTACTGTGTACTGTCCACTGAGCACTGAGTTCTGAGTTCTGAGTTCTGAGTTGTCTATAATACTTTGGCTTCATTCTGAAGCAGGTTGACCAGCTCCTTCACGTTATCGGCATCCACCATTTTGCATGGTGCCTTTGGCTCGGGCATTACAAACTCCTGATATTTGGTCAGAGAGTCGGCCTCAACGGCCGGAACCACCTGGAGAGGCTTTTTTCGCGCCATCATAATCCCTCGCATAGCAGCAATCCTGGGCTCTTTGGCAATTCCCTTCTGTACCACGCCCACAAAGGGTGTTGGTACGGATACAACCTCTTTACCCCCGTCAATATCACGGGTGATAACGGCCTCTTCACCTTCGAAACTTAAAGCGGAGACAGCAGAAACGGATGGGATACCCAGGATTTCAGCCACCATTCCGCCCACTGCAGATCCATTGTAATCGCTGGATTCAATGCCGCAAAGAACAGCACCGAAATCCCCGCCTTTCACAACAGCAGCAATCTGGGAGGCTACATAGTAGGCATCGCCTGCCTCTGCATCCACACGAATGGCATCGTCGGCCCCAATGGCAAGTGCCTTCCTGAGGGTGGGCTCAGACCCTGCCCCTCCTACAGTCACCACGGTAACGTTAGAGACCGGGTTAGATCCATCTTCCTTAATCTCGATGGCCCTTGTAAGCGCCAGTTCATCCCACGGGTTGATGATCCACTGCACCCCATTATCGTCAATGGAAGTGTTGTCGTTCGAAAACCGGACTTTTGTGGTGGTATCCGGTACGTTGCTTATACAAACAAGAATACGCATATCTGAATTTTTAAATAACGTGACAAATATAAAAGAATTCTAAAAAACCGCACATATAAAGATGATCTAAACTCAATATATATTCACAGTGATATACTCAGGCCTGAGGAAATCAAATAGTTTGGTATACTTGATTTACTAATAATGAGATAGCATGCGTAAACAAAAAGTGATTCTGCTGATTTCATGCACCAGTAATCAAAGCCCGGAACAATCCTCTGCCGGCATGAAATATATTTATGCTGACCAGGAAAAAGTGCTGAGAGATTCCATGGCTGAGAGCCGGTCCTTTCGGATCAGGATTACTAATAGGAGGGGAACTTCAATGTGAGGTTCACTGTCAGCGTGGTGGACTGATCGCACAGATCGTACAGGATAAACTCCAGTTGCCCACTCTCCCAGTAGTACCTTTCGTAAACAAACTGTATTTCGGTCTCCCCATTAGTGAAGGCATGGATCGGATTTTTATAATCTGAATGGGGTTCGATCACAGAAAGGGTATTAAGGCCCGCTTCAGCACTTAATAAAAACTTCAGTGAGAACAGTGAATCGCTGTGAACCTCGATATCCGGTCCCTCAGGATCGGCGAGGGCCATTTCCGGTCCCGCGTAGCCTGCAGTATCACACAAGGTCTCCTCGTGACAGGAGAATAACAGAGAGAGGAGGATAGTCTGGAGGATGATCGGGAGTTTCATATTCTGGTGAATGGAGTGGATGCCTTGCAATTTACTATTAATGTCCTAATTTTATACATAAAGATATCTATATGTTTAAGCCTACCATTCCCCTCCTCATACTCTTCATCTTCACACTGTCTGTAAGTGCACAGGATAAACTTGTGATTGATGACCGCACCGGCATCCTCTCTCCAAAGTTGGAAGGCGTTGTATCACAAAAGCTCCTTGAAGAGGGCATCAGTTATACAAAAATGGTTGATTTCAGCAAACGCTGTGAGTACCTCTTCACCGAGCTGCAGAAACCCGGTGATGACCTGGTGATCAGGGTAAAGGATTGCGACGAAACCCCGCTTGGTGAGAAAAATCTGGGTAGCAGGATCATGACTGCCCCTGCTCCGGAACAGGGGCTCCTGATCGCGTATGCGATCCTCGACATCATCTCCGATCCCGGTAAATATGTGGCAGCTCCCACAGTGGTCACTCCTTCAGAGACTACTGCCGGTCAGGCCGCTCCTCCACGAAAAGACAGTGCAATTGTCAACGAGCACGACAGCCGCTACTTCTTTGCACCTTCTGCATATAACCTGAAGAAAGGCGAGCTGTACTACAACACGGTCTACTTCCTGATTCACGATATCCAGTACGGGCTTACCGACAATTTCTCCATGGGGATGGGAACCACTATAATCGGGCTACCCCTTTACTTCACCCCTAAACTATCTTTTCCAATAGGGGAAAAATCCGCACTGGCCATTGGGGACATGCTGATGTTAGGGACATGGGGCGGTGATGCCATTGGTAATCTTGCCTATGGAACCTTCAGCACTGGAGGACCAAATGGGAATGTCACCTTTGGTGCAGGACATCTGTATACCAACGAAAATGAGCTTACCGGCCTGACTTCCTCCCTTGTTACAAACTTTTCGGCCATGACACGAATTTCACCCTATATCTTTTTCCTTACTGAAAATTATGTCATGAGTGCCAATTTCAATAAAGAAGCCTGGTATAACTCTCAATCCGGCCAGAATTATTATGGACAGGTATATGAAGATTATGTGCAGAGAAACACCTTCTGGTACGGTATCCTGGGAATCAGGATCATCTCCAAGAACCGGGACTTCATCAGCTGGCAAATGGGCCTCACCTACATCGTTAACTTCGCTGGAGATATCCCGGTTAAGTTTAACAGCTGGGACCACGATGCTCGGGAAGGCGTAAACATGATCGCGTTCCCAACAGTCAGTTTCACAGTAAAATTCGGCAACTATTTCTAATCCTGGGTGAAGATCCTTTGGATTCACTGATGCTAACCGGTCTGACTGATCAGGGATAGCTTCTCAGGATCCTGTACACCGATCTTCTTATTATCAAGCCTGATGATCCCCTCCTTCTCAAACTCTTTCAGGAACTTGATGACACTCTCCACCGAGATGGAGGCAAAATCGGCTATATCCTTCCTGGTAAGATGGCCAAATACATCTTCATGGATGAAGGCCTCTGAGGAGAGGTAGATAAGGGCAGAAGCCAGCTTCCCCCTCATCTGCTTGTAGGAGAGGCTGGCAACGATATCCATCAGGTGATTTTGCGAATGGTAATTTTTAGAGGTAATCCTGAATCCGAATTCAGGATTGGTTTTCAACAGGTTCCTCAGGCTCTCCTTATTGATCATCAGCACCTCGGCATCCTTCAGTGCCACAGCTGAGTAGTTATAGAACTTCTCACCGAACAGGGATGAGAAAGCAAGGAAATCACCCCTCCGGGCAATCCACAGGTTCTGTACTTTTCCCGGACCGGGCTGCAAGAATACTTTTACCAGCCCCGACTGGATAAAAAGCACATGGGGAGCCAGGGCTCCCTGCTTAAAGAGCATCTCCCCCTTCAGGTAGCTCACATGTGTCCGGTTTTCGCTGAGGGAAGCCAGCTCCTCCTTTGAGATGAGCTGGAAACAGTCCGGTTCACTTTGCCTTCCGGAGATATGATCCTGTTTATCCATTGCTTAGCACTGATCATTTATTCTTAAGGAATCCAAAGATATACCAAAACATGGAAAATAATAGGAAAAAAGCTATCACCTCCCACCCTCATCCACAAGGGGATTCCAATTTAAAAAATGACCTTTGCTCCTGATTAAAACCAGAACTAAAAAATACAAGATGAAAAGGTTGAGCACAAGCCTGCACGAATTTGAGACTGCAGCCGAACTGGAAAAATACATCAATGAGAATGAGAACGTGATGGTATGCTGTGGCCGCATGGGCCCCATGTGTATCCCCGTATATGGCGTAATGGAAGAGCTGGAAGAGGAGCGCACCAATATGAAATTCGCAGTGATGGCCTTCGATTCACCTGAAGCCGATATTATCAGGAACGATCCTGCAAGCCAGGGTTTCATGGGCCTCCCATTCACCATGTATTACAAGAATGGCAAGGTAGCCCACGCCACCAGCAGCATCCAGAACATGCAGCAGGTGACTGCCATCCTTGACGATAAATTTTAAGTATGACACAGGAGGAGATATTTGATGTGATCATCATGGGTGGTGGAGCAGCCGGTTTAACAGCAGGCATCTACAGCTCACGGGCACGTCTATCAACGCTGATCCTGAATGAAGGGGCAATTGGCGGACAGATGGTCCTCACCGAAGAGGTGGCGAACTACCCTGGGGTAGAATCCACCAAAGGTTACCTGCTGGCCAATACCATGAAGAACCAGGCCAAACAGTTTGGTTGCAAGATCAAGTCCAACCTGCAGATCAAATCCTATGATCTGGAGGGAGAGATTAAGCGCGTGGTACTGGAGGACGGCCGTGAGTTCAGTTCACGAAGTGTGATCCTCTCCCCCGGGGGAAGGCCACGTCCATTGGGGATTCCCGGCGAGGATGATTTCAAGGGGACCGGTGTCTCTTACTGTGCAACCTGTGATGGCGATTTTTTCACCGGGAAAGAGGTGATAGTAGTGGGGGGAGGAAACTCCGCACTTGAAGAGGCTGTTGCATTGACGCAATACGCCGAAAAAGTGACCATCGTCCACCAGTTTGATCATTTCCAGGCATTTCAGCATGCTATTGACCATGCGAAGGAGAACCCGAAGATTGAATTTATTATGGAGTCCGAACTGCGCTCCTTTGATGGCGAAGGCGTACTGAGGAAGGTCACCATTGAATATCTTCCCACAGGTGAGATCTCATCCAGGAAGATTGACGGGGTATTCATTTTTGTCGGCTATATTCCAAACACCGGGGACCTGGAAGGGATTGTGAAGTTGAATGAAAGGAAAGAGATTGTGGTTGATGACGGGATGAAGACAAGTATCCCTGGTGTTTTCGCAGCCGGCGACTGTATAGTCAAAAAATTCAGGCAGGTAACAACAGCTGTTGCCGACGGAACCATAGCTTCACTGAGTGCAGCTGAATTCCTGAGATCTTAAGCAGACTAACCCTCTATATAGCCTTTCGGGCACAAAAACCACCTGTTTTGCAATGGGTGGTTTTTTTCGTTACGCAATAATACGCTTGTCTATTTCGCATATATGTAATATATTTACTGCTATAAATGCGTAACGCAAACACGTATCATGAATCCATTTCAAACAAATGCATACCGCGGACCTGATTATTTCATCGACCGGCGAAGTGAAACCAGGGCATTGATTGATGCCATCATCAATGAGCGCAACATCACACTTTTCTCACACAGACGCCTGGGTAAAACCATGTTGTTACATCATGTCTTTGGCCAGTTGGACCCGACGAAGTATTCCACCCTGTTTATTGATCTTTTCGCCAGCAGAAACCTGATTCACTTTGCCCAGAAGATGACGGAGGTTCTTTATGGGAATAAGATTCTGCATCAAAACAGGTTGAGCAAAATCATGGGGAGTCTTGGAGCTTCCCTTTCCTTTGATCCGATAACCGGTAATCCCCAGGTTAACTTTAATGTAACCGAACGTTCCAGTGTAATTAAAAGCCTGCCTCAACTATTTCAGCTTCTATCCGAATCAAAAAAAAAGGTGGTCATTGCATTTGATGAATTCCAGGAAGTAGGAGAGTATGAGGAAGATTTTGCCGAAGCCAGCATCCGGACTTTAATGCAGGAACATCCGGAAATCGTTTTCCTTTTCTCCGGAAGCAGAAAAAGTATGATGAGAGAGATCTTCACTGATTCCAATCGACCTTTCTTCCAGTCCACACAATTAATGGAACTTCATGAGATTGATCAACTTATATATACAGATGAAATCGGCCTGATCCTGGAAAAGTTTAAAAAAACATTTGATCCGCAGATAATTACGAAAATTCTGGAAGATACCTACTGCCATACAGGATTTACCCAGATGGTGCTGTCCAGGGTATTCAGTGAATCAGGGGACCATATCGACAACCTTGTTTACGAGATGGTATGGGCCGACATCCTTGAGAATCACAAATCGATGGCCAGGGAACAGGAGTATCTCCTCCCCGATCTACAATGGAGGGTGCTCACGGCCATTGCCCGGGAAAGCCATGTGGAAGCTCCTTTATCCCAGTCTTTTATCTCGAAGTACGGTCTGTCAGCCCCCAGCTCCATGAGTAGGGCCCTTAAAGCGCTTCTGGACAAAGGATTAATCATTGATAGTGGAGAAAAGGGATTGCGCGTCTACAATGTATTTATCGAAAAGAACCTGAGGACCTTTCCATACACCTGAAATTTAAAAAGCCACCCCTGCACAAGGCAAGAGTGGCTCTCCGTTATATAAGCTAAGGATAACTTATTCTTTATTTAACTACCTAACGACTAGGCCTGACCGGTCGGTCCCCCGAAGTTCATCGGGATCACCGGTCCTCCGTTGGAGGAGCCGGCAGGTCCTTCAATCTTCTTGATGGGCCCGTGCATCTTCTCATACATCTTAATTTTCTCATTCAGGTCCTGGAGCAGCCGCTTAGCATGCTCGGGGGTCAGGATTACCCTTGACTTTACCTGTGCCTTGGGTATCCATGGCATCACCCTTACAAAATCGAGAATGAACTCTGATGATGAATGGGTAATGATCGCCAGGTTGGAATAGGTACCCTGGGCTACCTCCTCCTTTAGCTCAATATTGACCTGATTCTTCTTGGTTTTCTCTTCCATAATGACGCAGCGTTAATCCTTGACCGGCTCGGTAACATCAGCTTTTTCAGAAGACTCGGTTAAAGTTGCATCGGGAACGAGCTTTTCATACTCCTCCCTTGATCCCACAACCAGGTTGTTATAGATCCTAGAACCGGTACCGGCCGGAATCTGGTGACCAACGATCACGTTCTCTTTCAGACCGTCCAGGATATCAATCTTACCAAAGATCGCTGCTTCGTTAAGCACCTTGGTGGTCTCCTGGAAGGAGGCCGCAGATATGAAACTATTGGTCTGAAGAGCAGCTTTGGTGATTCCCTGGAGCACCTGTGAAGATGTTGCAGGTATTGCTTCCCTGGCTTCGATCAGCTTCTGGTCCTTCCGCCTCAGGACAGAGTTGTCGTCCCTGAGCTTACGGGCAGTAATTATCTGGCCGGGTTTATGTTCCACGGCATCGCCCGGATCAACAACCACCTTCTTGCCGTAAATCCAGTCGTTTTCATTCATGAAGTTCCACTTGTCAACCACCTGCTTCTCCAGGAACTTTGTGTCACCCGGATCCACGATCTCAACCTTACGCATCATCTGGCGCACAATGATCTCGAAGTGCTTGTCATTGATCTTCACACCCTGCATCCTGTATACCTCCTGAACCTCGTTCACGATGTACTCCTGAACTTTTGTGGGTCCTTTGATGGCAAGGATGTCGGCCGGAGTGATGGCACCGTCGGAGAGGGGTATCCCCGCCCTGACGTAGTCGTTCTCCTGCACCAGGATCTGCTTGGAAAGCGGAACAAGGTATTTCTTCACCTCGCCTGCCTTGGAAGTAATGATCACCTCACGGTTACCCCGCTTGATCTTGCCAAATTCAACTTCGCCGTCAATCTCAGAAACCACTGCCGGATTGGACGGGTTCCTTGCCTCGAAAAGCTCAGTTACACGTGGCAAACCACCGGTGATGTCACCCGATTTACCAACAGCCCTGGGAATCTTCACCAGGATCTCTCCTGCTTTCACCTTATCTCCCTCGTTTACCGCGATGTGGGCTCCCACAGGAAGGTTATAGTTCTTCACCAGCTCTCCCTTGATATCAAGGATCTTAACCAGCGGGTTCTTGGTACGGTCCCTGGTCTCGACGATCACCTTCTCCTTGAAGCCGGTCTGTTCGTCAGACTCTTCGCGGAATGTAATACCATCGATCACATTGTCGAAACTTACGGTACCGGCAACTTCACTAATTATCAGCGCATTATAGGGATCCCATTCACAAATCAGATCACCTTTGGTAATCTTGGATCCGTTCTTCACATAGAGTTTGGAACCGTAAGGAATGGTATGTGTAGTAAGGGCAATACCAGTGTTTTTATCCACCACCCTCAGCTCGGCCAGACGGCCGATAACAATTTCAAGTTTCTTGCCGGTTTCAGGATCGGCGGAGCTTACGGTGCGCAGCTCCTCGATCTCGGCAACACCATCATACTTGGAGACCACATTGGATTCCGAAGTGATGTTCGATGCAGTACCACCCACGTGGAAGGTACGCAGTGTAAGCTGTGTTCCAGGTTCACCAATTGACTGGGCGGCAATTACGCCGGTAGCCTCTCCCATCTGAACCATTTTACCGGTAGCCAGGTTACGTCCGTAACACTTGGCGCATACACCTTTCTTCGATTCACAGGTCAGTACCGAACGAATCTCAACACTCTCGATGGGAGAATCTTCAATCACTCTTGCAAGTTCCTCGGTGACCTCCTCACCAGAATTAATAATCAGGTCTCCAGTAAGCGGATGGTATACATCATGTACAGTGGTCCGGCCCAGGATTCTTTCGTAGAGTGTCTCCACAACCTCCTCATTTTTCTTGATTGCAGATGCAACCAGTCCCCGAAGTGTTCCACAGTCGGGCTCCTGGATGATCACATCCTGGCTCACATCTACCAAACGACGCGTAAGGTAACCTGCATCAGCTGTTTTCAGAGCCGTATCGGCAAGTCCCTTACGGGCACCGTGTGTGGATATAAAATATTCAAGAACCGATAGTCCCTCCTTGAAATTAGAGAGGATCGGGTTCTCGATAATCTCGGAACCGGTGGCTCCGGATTTCTGCGGCTTGGCCATCAGTCCCCTCATACCAGAGAGCTGGCGGATCTGTTCCTTGGAGCCCCTAGCACCGGAGTCAAGCATCATATATACAGGATTGAATCCCTGGTTGTCAGAACTCAGCTGCTTCATCAGCGTCTGGGTCAGGCGTGCATTGGTATGTGTCCAGATATCAATAATCTGGTTGTAACGCTCATTGTTGGTGATCACACCCATGTTATAGGATCCAACCACCTCATCCACTTGCTTATAACCATCAACTACATAGGTCTCCTTCTCCTTCGGAATAATCACATCGTCCAGGTTAAAAGAGAGCCCTCCTTTAAACGCCATTCCATAACCCAGGCTCTTGATGTCGTCAAGAAACTTGGCAGTTGTGGCTGTTCCTGTTACTTTTAGTACGTGGCCGATGATGTCACGAAGCGACTTCTTGGTCAGTACTTCGTTGATGAATCCGATCTCTTCGGGAACAAACTCATTGAACAACACACGTCCCACGGTGGTCTCGAGAATCTCGGTCTCACCGGCCTCGCCACCATGCTTAGGAATCCTTACCTTGATGATGGCATGAAGGTCAGCACGCTTCTCGTTGTAAGCAATGGTTACCTCCTCGGCTGAGTAAAAGGTCATGCCCTCTCCCTTCACAATGTCTTTCTTCACGCTGCGCTTGGCCTTTGTGATGTAGTAAAGACCGAGTACCATATCCTGTGAGGGAACGGCAATCGGAGCACCATTGGCAGGGTTGAGGATGTTGTGGGAAGCCAGCATCAGAATCTGTGCCTCAAGCACTGCAGCATTCCCCAGGGGAAGGTGCACAGCCATCTGGTCACCATCAAAGTCGGCGTTGAAAGCGGTACACACCAGCGGGTGAAGCTGGATGGCCTTTCCTTCAATCAGTTTTGGCTGGAAGGCCTGTATACCAAGCCTGTGCAGGGTTGGCGCACGGTTCAGCATCACAGGATGCCCTTTCAGTACATTCTCCAGGATGTCCCAGACAACCGGATCTTTCCGGTCTACAATTTTCTTGGCCGATTTAACGGTTTTCACAATACCACGCTCAATCAGTTTCCTGATGATAAAGGGCTTGTAAAGTTCAGCAGCCATATCTTTAGGCAGACCACACTCATGAAGAGCAAGTTCCGGTCCAACCACGATCACCGAACGTGCCGAGTAGTCCACCCTCTTACCGAGGAGGTTCTGACGGAACCTTCCCTGTTTCCCTTTCAGGCTGTCGGACAGGGATTTAAGCGGGCGATTGGCATCGGTCTTCACCGCGTTGGCCTTCCTTGAATTATCAAACAGGGAATCTACAGCTTCCTGGAGCATCCTTTTCTCATTTCTGAGAATTACTTCAGGAGCCTTGATCTCAATCAGCCTTTTCAGACGGTTATTACGGATAATAACCCTCCTGTAAAGGTCGTTCAGGTCGGATGTGGCAAAACGGCCGCCATCCAGTGGAACGAGAGGCCTCAGCTCGGGAGGAATCACAGGCACTACCCTGACAATCATCCACTCGGGACGGTTGATTCCTTTGGATGCACGGAAAGCTTCCACCACCTGGAGGCGCTTCAATGCCTCATTTTTCCTCTGCTGGGAAGTTTCGGTACTGGCCTTGTGCCTCAGTGAATATGAAAGTTCGTCCAGGTCGATCCTGGAAAGTAAAGCGTGCAATCCTTCAGCACCCATACCGGCTATGAATTTATCCGGATGGTCATCTTCCAGCAACTGGTTCTCCTTGGGGAGACTGGCCAGGATGTCCAGGTATTCATCTTCCGTAAGGAAATCAAGGTAGTTGACCCCGTCGGCTAGCTTGATACCCGCATTGATTACCACATACCTTTCATAATAGATAATGGAATCAAGCTTCTTGGTAGGCAGTCCCAGCAGGTAACCTATCTTATTGGGCAGTGAGCGGAAATACCAGATGTGGGCCACAGGTACTACCAGGGAGATGTGACCCATTCTTTCACGTCGCACCTTCTTCTCGGTAACCTCAACACCACAACGGTCACAAACAATCCCCTTGTAACGGATCCGCTTGTATTTGCCACAATGGCATTCGTAGTCCTTTACCGGTCCGAAGATCCTTTCACAGAAAAGACCATCCCTTTCGGGTTTGTAGGTCCGGTAATTGATCGTTTCAGGTTTCAGGACCTCCCCACTGGATCGTTCCAGAATCTCTTCCGGTGAAGCCAGTCCAATGGAAATCTTTGTAAAATTACTACTCTTTACTTTAGTGTCTTTCCTGAATGACATATATATAAATTTATTCGTTTCTAAACTTGTTCTGTACAGGCCGAAGCCTCGGTAGCAGTATCTTATACCAGGTTCACACTCAGTCCGAGTCCGCGCAATTCATGTAGCAGAACGTTGAGTGATTCGGGTATTCCGGGAGCAGGCATTGGTTCGCCTTTCACAATGGCTTCGTATGCTTTGGCCCTTCCGATCACGTCATCAGACTTCACGGTCAGGATCTCCTGGAGAATGTTGGCAGCACCAAATGCTTCAAGGGCCCAGACCTCCATCTCACCAAAACGCTGTCCACCAAACTGGGCTTTACCACCCAGGGGCTGCTGCGTAATCAGTGAATAGGGCCCGATGCTCCTTGCGTGCATCTTATCCTCTACCATATGTCCCAGTTTAAGCATATAGATCACACCCACAGTGGCAGGCTGGTCGAAACGCTCCCCGGTACCACCGTCAAAGAGGTAGGACTTCCCGTACCTGGGAACACCGGCATCATCGGTGATTTCGTTGATCTGTTCGATCTTGGCCCCGTCAAAAATGGGGGTTGCATACTTGGTGCCCAGCTTAAGACCAGCCCAGCCGAGAACAGTCTCGTAGATCTGTCCCAGGTTCATCCTGGAGGGTACACCCAGCGGGTTCAGTACGATATCAACAGGCGTTCCGTCTTCCAGGAAAGGCATGTCTTCCGAACGAACGATCTTGGCAACAATACCTTTGTTCCCGTGACGTCCGGCCATCTTATCACCCACGGTGATCTTCCGCTTCTTGGCCACATAAACCTTGGCCAGCTGGATGATCCCGGTGGGAAGCTCATCTCCACTTGTGATGCTGTGCTTCTTACGCTTATAGAGCCCGTCAATCTCCTTGAACTTGATCACATAGTTATGAAGAAGGTCACGGATCAGGTCGTTCTTATGCTTATCGGTGGTCCACTTCAGCGGATTCACTCCGGCGAAGTCAAGTTCCTGAAGTTGCTTCTGGGTAAATTTGGTACCCTTGGGAATGATATCCTGGTTCAGGAAATCTTTTACACCCTGTGAGGTTTTTCCATTGACAAGTTCAAAAAGTTTTTCAATCAAATGGACCCTGATATCAGCAATATCCCGGTGGTAGGTGTCATCAATCTTCTCAAGGATCTGCTTGGTGGCAGGCCTCGATTTCCTCTCTTTCACGGTACGTGAGAAGAGTTTCTTATCAATAACCACACCGTAGAGAGATGGTCCGGCTTTCAGTGAAGCATCCTTCACATCACCAGCCTTATCTCCAAAGATGGCTCTCAGCAGTTTCTCTTCAGGTGAAGGATCTGACTCCCCTTTAGGAGTGATCTTACCAATCAGGATGTCACCGGGAGCAACCTCGGCACCGATCCTGATCAGACCGTTCTCATCCAGGTTCTTTGTAGCCTCTTCACTTACATTGGGAATATCGGAAGTAAGCTCCTCAAGTCCGCGCTTCGTGTCGCGTACCTCAAGAAGGTACTCATCGACGTGGATGGAGGTAAATACGTCCTCTCTCACAAGCCTTTCAGATACCACGATGGCATCCTCGAAGTTGTACCCCTTCCAGGGCATAAAGGCCACCATCAGGTTCCTTCCCAGCGCCAGTTCACCCTTCTGTGTTGCATAACCCTGTGTCATGATATCGCCCTGCTTGAGCTTCTGGTTCTTTCTAACCATGGGTGTCAGGTTGACACAGGTATTCTGGTTGGTCTTCCTGAATTTAGGCAGCTTGTAACGTTTTACATCATCCTCAAAACTGACAAACCTCTCCTCCTCGCTGCGTTCGTAACGAACAATAATTTCATTGGCATCCACAAATTCTACTACACCATCCTCCTCGGCCCTGACCTGGAGCCTGGAGTCGCGAACAACGTTAAATTCGATTCCAGTTCCAACGATAGGAGCTTCAGGATATACAAGAGGTACAGCCTGGCGCATCATGTTGGAGCCCATCAGTGCCCTGTTTGCATCGTCATGTTCCAGGAATGGAATCAGGGATGCAGCTATAGAGGCGATCTGATTAGGTGCCACGTCCATCAGTACCACATCGTTCTTCTCTGCCAGAGGGTAATCCGCCTCATACCTGGCTTTCACCTTGGGATTCACAAAAGTACCATCCTCGTTGAGCGGTGCATTTGCCTGGGCAATCAATTTGTCCTCTTCCTCCTCAGCACTCAGGTATACAATACCCTTGTTTTCCAGTTCTACCTTACCTCCTACAGTTTGTCTGTAAGGAGTCTCAATAAAACCAAGATCGCTGATCCGTGCAAAAACGCATAGCGAGGAGATCAGTCCGATGTTCGGACCTTCAGGGGTCTCGATGGGACAAAGCCTTCCATAGTGTGTATAGTGAACGTCACGAACCTCAAAACCGGCGCGCTCCCTGGAGAGACCGCCTGGTCCAAGAGCCGACATACGGCGCTTGTGGGTCATCTCGGCCAGGGGGTTGGTCTGGTCCATGAACTGAGACAGCTGGTTGGTACCAAAGAACGAGTTGATCACCGAAGAGAGTGTCTTCGAATTGATCAGGTCGGTTGGTGTAAACACCTCGTTGTCACGAACATTCATACGTTCACGAATGGTTCGGGCCATCCTGGCCAGTCCCACACTGAACTGGTTCATCAACTGCTCACCAACTGTACGAACCCTCCTGTTGCTAAGGTGGTCAATATCATCCACGTCAGTTTTGGAGTTAATCAGTTCGATGAGATATTTTATAATCTGGATAATGTCTTCACGGGTAAGTACCCTGTTCTCGGCAGGAGTATCCAGTTGAAGCTTCTTATTCAGCCTGTAACGGCCAACTTCACCCAGATCGTAACGCTTATCCGAGAAGAAGAGCTTATCAATCACATCCCTGGCTGTGGTTTCATCCGGCGGTTCGGCATTCCTTAGCTGCCTGTAGATGTGCATCACAGCCTCTTTCTCAGAGTTACACGGGTCCTTCTGAAGCGTGTTATAGATGATCGCAAAATCATTGATATTGGCGATCTCTTTGTGCAGAAGGATGGTCTTGGCACCCGAATCGATGATCTCATCAATGTGCTCAGTCTCAAGGACAGTCTCACGGTCGATGATCACCTCATTCCGCTCAATGGAGACCACTTCACCGGTATCTTCATCCACGAAATCCTCAATCCAGCTCTTCAGCACACGGGCAGCAAGCTTACGGCCCACCAGCTTCTTCAGTCCGGTTTTTGACACCTTTACCTCATCAGCCAACCCGAAGATCTCGAGCACATCCTTGTCACTTTCGTAACCAATGGCCCTGAGCAGGGTGGTGACTGGCAATTTCTTTTTCCGGTCGATGTATGCGTACATCACATTGTTGATGTCGGTCGCAAATTCGATCCATGATCCTTTAAACGGGATAATCCTGGCGGAGTAGAGCTTGGTTCCATTGGCATGGACACTCTGCCCGAAGAATACACCGGGTGAACGGTGCAACTGTGAGACAACTACTCTTTCGGCGCCATTGATAATGAACACACCCCGTTCCGTCATGTAGGGTACTGTACCCAGATATACGTCCTGGATCACAGTATCAAAATCCTCATGTTCGGGATCGGTACAGTATAATTTTAGCTTCGCCTTCAGCGGAACGCTAAAGGTTAGTCCCCGCTCGACACACTCATCGATAGAGTACCTTGGCGGATCAATTGTATAATCCAGGAACTCCAGAACAAAATTGTTCCGTGTATCTGTTATGGGGAAGTTATCATGAAATACCTGGTAAAGACCCTCGTCCCTCCTGTTCTCAGGGGTGGTCTCCATCTGGAAGAAATCATGAAATGACTTTAACTGAACTTCCAGAAAATCAGGATATTCCAGCTGATTTTTAATGGAAGCAAAACTTATTCGATCTAGATTTTTTACTGGCATTGACATCGCTTTATAATCCGTGGATTAAGGTGTAAACATATAAGTGCAAAAAGGCTTAGACCCCCGATTGAACGGGGATCTAAACCTGTAAGTGGATAATGCGATTGCCCTATTATTTAAGCTCAACTTCAGCTCCGGCTTCTTCTAATTGGGTTTTGAGAGATTCTGCTTCATCCTTGCTTACACCTTCTTTAACAGGTGCAGGCGCGGAATCAACTACAGCTTTTGCCTCTTTCAGTCCGAGTCCGGTGAGTTCCTTCACAAGCTTAACAATCTGCAGCTTGGCTCCACCCGGAGCTTTCAGGATCACATCAAAATCAGTCTTCTCTTCAGCAGCTCCGCCGTCACCGCCAGTGGCAGGACCAGCAGCTACAACCGCAGCAGCAGCAGGTTCAATACCGTGCTCTACTTTAAGTACCTCGAGCAATTCATTTACTTCTTTGACGGTCAGTTCGACCAACTGATCAGCAATTTTTTTAACGTCAGCCATTTCTTATTAATTTTTAATGTATTAGTTTTCTTTTTCTGATAATGTTTCCAAAACGCCAGCCAGTTGTGATCCGGCCGATGCAAGCGCAGACACCAGGTTTGAAGCAGGTGATTGCAGCAGCATAGCCAGGTCTCCCAGCAGCTCGTCTTTGGACTTGATATTGGAGAGTGCTTCCAGCTGATCATCTCCGATATAGATTGATTCTTCCACGAAAGCGGCCTTAAGGACCGGCTTTTCCATGGTTTTTCTAAACTCCTTGATCAGTTTGGCAGGGATATTCCCTGTCTCACAGAACATGATGGAGGTTGAATCTTTCAGTACATCGTAGAGATCATTAAAATCGCCTTCGGATTGCTCCATTGCTTGACGGAGTAATGTATTTTTGACGACAAGGAGGCTGATCTCTTTCTCAAAACACTTCCTTCTCAGTGCCGATGTCTGCTCTGCATTAAGCGTGGAGATATCGGTGAGGTAGAAATGTTTGGTTTCGTTCAGCCGCTGAGCCAGGCCCTCAATGATTACATCCTTTTCTTCTCTTCTCATTATATTGAGACTCTTTAGCGATTATTATTCTTCTACAACTTTAGGATCTAACCTAATTCCAGGACTCATCGTACTGGACAGATAGATACTTTTGATATAGGTTCCTTTTGCCGCAGTTGGTTTCAGCTTAATGATCGTGTTAATAAATTCACGAGCATTGTCAGCGATCTTTTCTGCAGTAAAGGAAACTTTACCAATAGAGGTATGGACGATACCGTATTTGTCTACTTTGAAATCGATTTTCCCCATCTTCACATCTTTGACAGCTTTTCCGATTTCCATGGAAACAGTACCACTTTTTGGATTAGGCATCAGGCCCCTGGGTCCCAGCACACGGCCAAGTTTCCCAATTTTAGCCATTACGGGAGGCATGGTGATGATTACATCCATATCGGTCCAACCACCCTGGATCTTCTCGATATAGTCATCAAGCCCTACAAAATCGGCTCCTGCCTCTTTTGCCTCATCCTCTTTCTCCGGAGTACACAAAACAAGTACTTTGACATCTTTTCCCGTTCCGTGAGGAAGGGTAACGACACCACGTACCATCTGGTTGGCTTTCCTGGGATCAACGCCCAAACGAACATCGATATCAATCGATGAATCGAATTTGGCCTTGGTTATCTCCTTCACAAGTTCTGAAGCCTCACCTATGGTATATTGTTTGTCCTTGTCTAACTTCTCTAAAGCTAACTTCCTGTTTTTAGTAAGTTTACTCATCTTTCTTTACGAATTAATTGTTAGACGGGAATTCCCCTTTTACAGTTATTCCCATACTCCTTGCGGTACCAGCAACCATTTTCATAGCAGACTCCACGGTAAACGCGTTGAGGTCGGGCATTTTTGCTTCAGCAATCTGGCGAACCTGTTCCCAGGATACACTTGCTACCTTCACCCTGTTTGATTCGGCCGAACCTTTCTTGAGTTTAGCCGACTCCAGCAGTTGAACTGCCACGGGGGGTGTCTTCACGATAAAATCAAACGACTTATCTGAATAGACGGTAATGATTACTGGCAATAGTTTCCCGGCCTGCTCCTGGCTTCTGCCATTAAACTGCTTGCAGAACTCCATTATGTTGACACCCTTGGCACCCAGCGCGGGTCCCACGGGAGGGGATGGATTAGCAGCGCCTCCCCTAATTTGCAACTTGATTAAGCCTTCTACTTCTTTTGCCATTTCTAATTTATAGTTTATATACTTACCGCTTACAACATCCGCTGACAACCATACAGGAAGCATTCTTGGGACATATCATTGTCTGGAAATTGTAATATTTTAAATTCTCTCTAATCTTTTCTGAGTCCTGTTAACCATCCTTCTCAACCTGCATAAAGCTCAGTTCAAGCGGGGTCTTGCGACCAAAAATCTTCACCATCACCTTGAGCTTCTTCTTCTCATCATTGACCTCTTCAATGATCCCTGTAAAACTGTTAAAGGGACCGTCGATCACCTTTACTGATTCCCCTACAAAGAATGGAACAGTGATCTCCTCGTCGCTGGCAGATAGTTCATCCACCTTACCGAGAATCCTGTTTACCTCCGTTGGCCGCAAAGGTGTGGGCAATTGGTCTCCTTCGGAACCCAGGAAACCAATGATGTTGGGAATATTTCTGAGAATATGTGGAATCTCACCGGTCAGGGCTGCTTCTACCAACACATAACCGGGAAAATAGTTGCGCTCCTTACTGATTTTTTTTCCGTTCCTGATCTGGTACACCTTTTCAGTCGGGATCAATACCTGCGCAATTGAATCCTGCAGGTTCAACCTGCTAATTTCACTTTCAATATATTCTTTGGCCTTCTTCTCCTTACCTCCAATGGCGCGGAGAACGTACCACTTCTTTTCCATACTCATGGATTATACCAATTTATAGATGCCTTCCAGTATCTTCTGAAAAGAGATATCCATCGCGAAGACGATCAGGGCAAAGATCAGGGATGCCACCATAACCACCAGCGCACTACTCTGTAACTCTTTCCATGTAGGCCAGGTCACTTTATGCACCAGTTCGTTATAGGATTCCTTCAGATAATTAAAAATTCGCTTCATTTCGGATCAAATTTGCACGGGAGGAGCGACTCGAACGCCCGACACCTGGTTTTGGAGACCAGTGCTCTACCAACTGAGCTACACCCGTGTACTCAACATAACTAAACAGAGAAGCCGGGTCCATGACAGACCCGTGCTCTCTATTCATTAGGGTTGGTAATGCTATTGGTCAATCTTAATTACCTGACCGGCACCAACTGTACGTCCACCTTCACGGATTGCGAAACGAAGACCTATGTTGACGGCGACAGGGTAGATCAGCTTAACAGTGATCTCCACATCATCTCCGGGCATAACCATTTCAGTTCCTTCAGGAAGTTGAATCTCACCGGTTACGTCAAGTGTACGTAAATAGAACTGTGGACGATAGTTGTTGTGGAACGGAGTATGGCGTCCGCCTTCTTCTTTCTTAAGAACATATACCTGAGCCTTGAACTCGGTGTGGGGAGTGATCGATCCGGGCTTGGCTATAACCATACCCCTCTTGATCTCCTTCTTATCAACACCACGAAGCAGCAGACCAACATTGTCACCGGCTTCACCGCGATCAAGGATCTTACGGAACATCTCAACACCAGTTACAACAGTCTTGCGACCTTCAGCACCAAGACCAATCAGGTTCATCTCGTCACTGGTATTTACAACACCTGTTTCGATCCTGCCAGTTGCTACAGTACCACGACCTGTAATCGAGAATACGTCCTCAACGGGCATCAGGAAGTCTTTTTCTACTTCACGGGGAGGAATGGGGATGTAGCTGTCAACAGCATCCATCAACTCCATAACTTTTTCTTCCCACTTCTCTTCACCGTTCAGTGCACCCAGTGCGGAACCGTGGATCACAGGAGCATTGTCACCGTCAAATTCGTAGAAGTCCAGCAGCTCACGAATTTCCATCTCAACCAGTTCCAGCAGCTCATCGTCATCAACCATGTCAACCTTGTTCAGGAATACAACGATCTTGGGAACGTTCACCTGCCGTGCCAGGAGGATGTGCTCCCTGGTTTGTGGCATAGGACCATCAGTACCGGCCACAACGATAATCGCACCATCCATCTGGGCAGCACCAGTTACCATATTCTTTACGTAGTCAGCGTGTCCGGGACAGTCAACGTGCGCATAGTGGCGGTTTTCCGTAGTGTACTCAACGTGGGCAGTATTAATGGTGATACCACGTTCTTTCTCTTCCGGTGCGTTGTCAATGGAGTCAAAATCCCTGATTTCAGAGAGACCCTTCTTTGCAAGAACCTGAGTAATAGCAGCGGTCAAAGTGGTTTTACCGTGGTCAACGTGACCGATGGTACCGATATTGACGTGCGGTTTGGACCTATCAAATTTTTCCTTAGCCATAACTGATTTTAATTAATTTGGTACTTGTTTACGTTTATTACTTC
>JAAEOI010000294.1 GCA_024244665.1 Bacteroidota bacterium
GTCAATGAGTGGGTGTCCTAGATGTCTCAATCCTACTTGCCCTATTGGCATTGTGGATGCCTGTTTCTGATCGCTGATTGACGGGATTCCTTAATCCTGAGCATTACCCATCCTCCTGGCCAATGCTAGCGTACGCGAGCGCAGGCTCATGCTTCGGGACTGTTCATAGTGTCTTATGTTTGTAGAGTGGGGATTGCAAGTGGTACTCTTACTCTCCTTGGAGGGATTGCCAGGCAGTAAAGTCAGGCAGTAAACCGATGAAGGATTGAGATGAGTCGAAATCCGGAGGGCTGCTATTTGACATCCCACTCCATCTTTTTTAGTTGTTTCGCTCAAAAACTTGAGGACCGAGTTATCCTAGGTAACCGACTTTTGCGCCCATAGTTTCCAGCCGAATTGTCGGTCATAGGTTGAATGATTCAGATATCACTATGAAATGGATACATAATGCACATACGTAAAAGAATCCTGGTAACCGGCGGCGCAGGTTTTCTCGGAGCTCATCTTTGCAAGCGCCTTCTCACCATCTGCGTATCAAGGTGGCTCGTATCTTCAATGCTTACGGTCCCAATATGCATCCTAATGACGGCAGAGTGGTCTGCAACTTCATAAGGCAGGCACTGCGGAATCAGTCCATCACCATTTATGGTGACGGTTCCCAGAGCCGTTCGTTCTACTACGTAGGTGATTTGATTGAAGCTTTTATACGCTTGATGAATTCTGCGGATGACTTCATCGGTCCAGTGAATACCGGCAATCCAAACGAATTCACTATCAGGGAACTGGCAGAAGAAATCATGGAACTCACTGGTTCAAGGTCAGAACTGGTGTATGCACCACTGCCCTGTGATGATTCCGTTCAGCGTCAATCTGACATCAGCCTGGCAAAGGAAGAGCTGGGTTGGGAACCAAGACTGCAGTTGGAGGAAGGCCTTAAGAAGACGATCTGTTATTTTGAGAGCTTGCTTTCATCCGAATCGCTCAATCATCGATATAAAGACGTGTATGAACGAAAAAAAGGCATCCTTCATTGTCCCTCGAAAGTAGTTTACACTTTTCTGCGACGCGCCATCGAAATCGAAATCGGGATCGCAATCGTAATCGAAATGAAATGACACCCGATAACGATCCCGA
>JAAEOI010000295.1 GCA_024244665.1 Bacteroidota bacterium
ACAGGATCTACTTCCAGAGATGCTGGTTTATTGGCTGAGCCTATGGGTTTAGAAATTCATCAACAATTGTGGGGTTTTGACCGTGGTGATGCCCTTGGTGATGTGATTTTTGTTCGTTATCGTTTGATTAACCAATCGGATGATGATATTGATGATTTTATCTTTTCGGCGGTTATGGATCCTGATCTTGGTGATGCCCAGGATGACTTAATAGGTTCTGATACAAATTTGAGCCTCGGTTATATTTATAATGATGCGGATGATACCGAATATGGTTCGAATGCCCCTGCGTTTGGATTGGACTTTTTCCAGGGTCCCATTGTTGAATCTGTAGGGGATACTGCCTTTAAATACCGCGGACCCTTTTTTGGAATTGATACTCTTGTGGATATGAAAAATCTCCCGATGACTTCATTTATGTATTACATACAAAGTCATGCAACCTTAGGTGATCCTGATAATGCACAAGAAGCAAGATGGTACCAGGAAGGGGGAGTGGATGGCCAGGGTAATGCAATAGATCCTCCAAATTTTGGCTTCGGTACTGGTGCTGATGCATCTACTGATCCCAGATATTTATTTAGTGGTGATCCTGTTGCAGGAACAGGTTGGCTGG
>JAAEOI010000296.1 GCA_024244665.1 Bacteroidota bacterium
CACGTATCCTGGTTTAGTTCCAAATGGCCGAATACCCTGGATGGCACCAAGATGCATGACGGCATTTGTCTGCTTATTGGCGCCCGCGTATATCTTGAGAACGATATAACTCCTGTTACTGATCTCCAGGAAATAGCATCCCGGACCGATCTGGATACTTTATATTATTGCCAATCCAGCTATCGAGAACATATGGACAGAGATCCAACAGGTACTATTGAGTGGGGATTATATCCTGTTTTTGGCTACTTTGATGAACTGAGCGAAACGCCAGCTATGAGTAATTTGCCTAATTCCTGGCCTCCTTTAGGCTGGCCCGGTCCTAATAGTAGTGGAACTATCTGGCCTGGTGAATGGAATGGCCGTTTTGGACGCGGGATTATGAAGGCGGACCAGGAAAGTTTTTTTGTGGTGAACGATGCCCAGGACCAGGAATATTTAGGACCAGGGAACATTGTGAAATATTATCCCCGGCCGGGTATATTGATTGGTGATAAAAAATCTGATGTTACCATTCAGAAAGGCCTGCCCTGGGGCGGTATTGGCATTCGTGTTCAGACAAGGGGATTTCAGTGGAGCAATCCCTCGGCCCATGACGCCATATTCTGGGAATATACCATTGCTAATATTTCGGACTATGACTTACCGGAAATGTATTTTGGCTTATATACCGATAATGCTGTCGGCGGCGAATCTAGCGAAGGGGCTGATGATATTGCCTTTTATAATAAAGAACTCAATATGTGCTACTCCTGGGACCTGGATGGAATCCCAGTCGGGGGCGGCAAAGAACCGGGTGTCTATGGCCTGGCCTACCTTGAAAGTCCGGGTATTCCCAATGACGGAATCGACAATGATAGCGACGGTTTAGTAGATGAAAAGCGTGATAACGATGCGGAAAACAAAATCGGG
>JAAEOI010000297.1 GCA_024244665.1 Bacteroidota bacterium
GCCGGGAGTTATTATGGAAGCCCGGATCGCTTTTATATTGGAATGCTTTCTGAGGATCCCTTCAGTGCTCTTGAGCAATATGCGCAAAGCGCTGCAAAAGCCCAGGAAGCTGCTCCCAATCTCTATAATTTCCCAAGCTTATGCCTGTGGTATGTAATGGTTACAGGTGGAGACGGAAGGAATAACACAGTTTCTGCGGTGGAACAGATGAAACACGCGAAAGAGTCGGGTTTCCTGAAATATTCACCGGTGGCAATCCGGCTGGTGCCGGATAAGTACCATGGAGACAGTGAGCAAGGTTGGTGGGATGACGAGCATTGGCAAAAATATGGACATTATGTGGAACCCTACGAAACCAGTGAAAAATTCTGCAGTGCGATCCGCGGGCTCGGAGGCCTTCCATTCTCTTATGTTCAAACAGGTATGCCTTCCGATGATTTCTCGAAATCATATCCAAACTGGATGCTTAATAACAGCATCAAGTATTTATCTCTGGCACATGACCATGAAAAACCATATGTAAGATTTGACTATAGTGACGAAGGTTTTCAAGACCATTTGCAAAAGGTATGGGGCAGGCTTGGAAAAGCAGGGCTGTCCGGCGTAATGTTTGATTATCCCGAAACCGGTTTCGCGGGAGAAGGAGGTTTGGAAGATCCATACTGCACTGCAACGGCCGCTTACCGGAAAATATTTGAGCTTGCACGCGAGGGGCTGGGGCCGGAAGCGCATATTCATGAACGAAACCTTGGCGAAGTTTCCACAACATCAAGTTTGCCAGATGAAAGAATTACCTTCTCTGATATGACCCTGGGATTGGCAGACTGCCAGAGGGTAGAGTTAGATGCTTCTTTGTTTACAGCCAATCAGGTATCCAGATGTGCATTGCGCTGGTATAAATCGCGGGTTTTCTACATGTTCGACATGGATTCCAAAAGCCTCCTGTTTCGAAATACACATGGAAGAGTTGCAGAAACTATACCGGATCCGGCTGTTCGGCGCCAGTCCATTTTAACCATGCTGTATGTTACAGGCTGTCGTGTCTTGTTAGCTGACTCTTTTAAAGACTTCAGCCCTGAGATTATCAGAGAACTCTCCCGGCTTTACCCTTTACACGAAGAACGAAAAACGGCAAGGCCTGTTGATCTGTTCCTGCCATCGTCCGCCGCATGCCCGAAAGTTTACCTCTTTACCGTTAATCCGCGGTGGCATCAGCTGACCTTTTTTAATCCTGACATGGATGGTGAAGCAACTATTTCTTCACCTCTTTCCGGCGATGCAACTTCTGAAGGAGCCCTGGGTCTGGAGCCGGATGAACAATACTATGTATATGATTTCTGGAACCAGCGACTGCTTGGGATCTTGCAAGGCTCCCACCACCTTGAACAAAACCTGCGCCCTGGTGAAGCGAGAATGATGTCTATCCATCAGCTTGAACCAAATCCGCAATTTATCTCCACAAACCGACACCTCATGCAAGGTTATGTGGATATGGAAAAATACCCTGAATGGGACAAAACAAATAA
>JAAEOI010000298.1 GCA_024244665.1 Bacteroidota bacterium
AATCTGAGACTTCAATGATTATGATGAAAACACAATCAAGGATTGCGTTTGCTGCTTTATCCCTGTCCTTTTTGCTGATAAGTAAAATTGCTATAAGTCAAAATGATGCGGCATTCAGATTCAGCAAGCCAGATTGTGCTGAAGTGAAGATGGTGGTGGATGGATTTTTCTACATCGATGTTGAGGATTTTGATCATTACGGTGGGTGGCAAATGGATAACCAGTTTGTTCATTTAATGGGCTCACCCTATTTAATGGCCACAGGAGTTGGCAAACCAGTTGAAGATGCAACGATGTCATTCGATCTTGCAAAAAGAGGGGAATTTCATGTCTGGGTCAGGGACAGGAACTGGGTAAAAGAATATGCCCCCGGACGGTTTAAGGTTTTGATTAATGGCAAAGCATTGGATAAAGAGTTCGGAGCCGCAGCGTCGGATCAGTGGACCTGGGAGTATGGAGGAAAGGTTAAACTTAAAAAGGGGAGTCTGGATTTAGCCCTTCATGATCTGACCGGTTATTATGGGCGCTGCGATGCCATTATTTTAACGGATAATGCAAATTATACGCCTCCCGAAGATAAAAAGGAGGTATGTAAGGAGAGAGCCCGTTTGAAGGGGATGACTGTGGAACCTTCCTTTGCCGGCAAATTTGATGTAATTGTTGTAGGTGGGGGATCTGCCGGAGTGCCTGCCGCCCTTGCAGCGGCCAGGATGGGGGCTAAAACAGCCCTTATTCAAAATCGTCCGGTACTGGGGGGGAATTCCAGCAATGAACTTGGTGTTAGTATAGTGGGTGCCGGATTCAATCATCCCGGGTGGCGTGAAACCGGTATTATTGAAGAAGCTGAATTGTTAAGGATGAAAAGTGGACAGTTATATTCCAGTGATGCTTTTAAACAACTCTGTGATGCCGAGGAGAACCTGGAAGTTTTTTTCAATCAACATGTGTTTGATGCCATCATGGAAAGTGATAAAGAGATCAAAGGGGTAAAGTCAGTCAGTACGCTTACCGGTAAAATAACTGAATATTCCGGGACAAAGTTTATCGATTGTACCGGAGACGGTTGGCTGGGATATTTTGCCGGCGCAGAGTATCGTTATGGCCGTGAATCCAAAGAGGAGTTTAATGAAAACCTTGCACCTGATACAGCGGATAGTATTACCATGAGTGGTTGTTTAATGGGAGGTGTTCTGGAGGGATTCGGAACAGCATTCAGTTCAAAGAAAACCGATAAAGCTGTTGAATTCGTACGACCTCCATGGGCCAGGGAAATAGATACCCTGATCGGTTATTGCCGGCGTATTCATCAAAAACATCTTGAACACGGCGACTGGTGGATGGAACATGAAGGCACGGTAAACGATCTGTGGGATGCCGAAGAAGCCAGGGACGAACTGATTAAAGTGACTTTCAGTTTCTGGGACTATGTGAAAAACAAAAGTGACCAGTGGGATTTTGCGGATAACAAGATTAGCCGAAAAGAAGAGATCCCATATTATGAACTTGTTTCAATACCCATAATGGATGCCAAACGGGAAACCAGAAGGCTGGAGGGAGATTATATCCTTACCCAACATGATGTAATGTCCGGCCGTATGTTTCCCGATCGTATTGCTTACGCTGGCTGGCCACTGGACGTGCATCATCCCGAGGGAATATACTCGGGGCCAGAGGGTAGTTTCGAATTCGATATCGTTGTGCCAGTTAACAGCATCCCATTCCGGAGTGTCTATTCAAGGAATATTGATAATCTCCTGTTTGCCGGCCGATGTGGAAGTTTTACCCATCTGGGACTGGGATCCGTAAGGGTACAGAGTACCCTGGCTACCATTGGTCAGGCTGCCGGAACCGCTGCTGCCATGTGCATTGAAAAAGGTATAAACCCGCGTGATATATACAAGAATCACATGACCCTGCTTCAGCAAACATTGCTTAAGTACGATCAATCCATTCCCGGATTAAAAAATAAAGATTCAAAGGATCTGGCCAGAGACAAAATGATTACCGCTTCCAGTAACTTTTCTGACAAAGACCTGACTCCCGAAAATAGCACGTTTAAAAAGTCATTGTTGCTTAGTAACCATGATCGTTCAGTCCTTATCCCGGTTAAGGAGGTTGAGAAATTAAACTCAATTATACTTTACCTTAAATCCGGAAATAAGCAAACTACAATGTTTGACCTGAGTGTGGGGGGAGTAAAAAAAATGGGCAAACCTGATCATGAATTGAAATTGGGTCAGTATAATCTCAAAATTGCTGCAAATACAAAAAAATGGATTGAAATCCCGGTAAGCATAAATATTCCCGAAGATGTAGAGTTTCTCAGGGTAGTGGTGACTGCTGCAAAAGGTATTTCATGGCCAGTAATAAGTTGGATTGGTCAGGCAACTAATACAAACATTGGGAAAGTGGATTATAATCCTGAAAATATAATTAATGGCTTGACACGCCTGAAGGAGAATCCAGAGAGTTTATGGGTTTCCGATTCCTTAGCGTCTTTCCCGCAGTGGATAGAACTTGATCTGGGCAATCCGTCGGATTTCAACACAGTTCATTTGACCTTTGATACTGACCTGTCAACGGGTAGACC
>JAAEOI010000299.1 GCA_024244665.1 Bacteroidota bacterium
CAATTCCGGGTTGTCAATACAGCTATTCAGGAGGAGGGTATACAGTGATGCAAAAGATGCTGACCGATGTCTCAGGAAAGGATTTTCCGGAGCTGATGAATGAAATTGTTCTTTCAAAAATCGGAATGGAGTCAAGTACATATCAGCAGCCCTTGCCGGAAGAACTTCATGAAAATGCAGCTGCCGGACACTATGCCAGCGGGGAGATGATTGAAGGAAGATTTCATACTTACCCGGAGATGGCTGCAGCCGGTCTGTGGACCACACCTTCCGATCTGCTCAGGTATGCAGTAGAAGTGCAACAATCATATGCCGGAGAATCAAATCTGATTCTCTCCCGGGAGATGACCCATGAGATGCTTACCCCACAGATGAATAATCATGCACTTGGACCTGCAACTGGTGGTTCAGGGGACTCTATTAGCTTCAGTCACGGAGGCTCAAATGCAGGATTCAGGTGCGGTCTGTATGCCTTGACCAAAAAGGGACAGGGAGTAGCTATTATGACCAATGGTGACCGAGGCGGAGAACTGATGTCGGAGATTCTTCGTTCCTTTTCAAAGGTTTATAATTGGAAAAAATATAAGCCAAGCATCAAGTCCATTGTTCTCTTATCGGAACAGGAAATTGACAGGCTTGCCGGGCAGTATCAACTAACTATTCAGGGCCAGGAATTGATTCTTGAGATCACTGTTCTGGAGAACCATATAAAGGGCGTTCAACTATGGAATGATTTCCCCTTCGAAATGTATCCGGAATCAGCCACTAAATTTTTTAATAAGGATGATGGAACCGACTTTGAATTCGCGATGGATGAAAAAGGAGCCGTAACCGGGATCACCATTTA
>JAAEOI010000300.1 GCA_024244665.1 Bacteroidota bacterium
CGGTACTTTGTCGATTATCGCATCCAACTCGGGGCACAGCGGAAAAAGGATATTGTAACAACATTGATAGATTCCGGCAATCATGGAATATTTATAGAAAAAAAACGAAAAACATCGGGAGCTGTCCTGAATATCCCGGGTAGTGAAAATAAAAAGGCCTACCTCGAAGCATATTTCGATTTTTTAAACCATACGAAGCAAACAGCACGCGGAGGTTCACGAACGCTAAACCTTTATCCCTTTGAGTATTTCTACAACAGCACTCCAAACTACACCGGTTATGCCGTTTCCGAGGATCTGTTCCATAGTGATGAAGCGCTAATGAATGCTTACTTCAATGGGCTCTATTCTGAACGGTGGCTCCTCAACCCCACCCCGGATCAGCTTGTAAACCGGCTGGACTGGTATATTAACAAATGGACAGGGCACGGCAAACTCTTTACAAATAATGTGAAAGCCGTCACGCCTCATTCACAAGAAAACGTCTTTGATCTTGCGATTAACCTGGCAGTGATGGGTAAAAATTCGCGCTTTCGTTTTTTTGACGATAATTCTGATTTCAGGTATGAACTGGGTGGATGGAAAAACCCCACCTACTGGGCTAACCTGGCAGATCTGAAGCTGGGTGAGCCCTATTCAAATGCCAGAAGAGAAGGATATGTCTATACCCGTCAGTTTGAATTTTGTGAAGTGGAAGTTGATGTGTCAAATAGAACGGGTATCATTCGATGGCTTAAGAATGACGGTTCACTGCTGGAGCAGTGGCCCACCGACTTTGTGAAGAATGATAATGCGCAATTATCTGCCATCACCTGGCCTGATATGCCTCAACAAATGGACGGATGGCAGGGAGATACCATTCCTCAGTTTGCTTCAACAACCACCTACTATGTGATAAATATTCCTCCTGAAATGGAGAGTATTCCGGTATTAACGGCCATCCCTCAAAATCCCAATGCGGAAATTGAACAACACAGTGCCACATCCCTTCTGGGAACCACAGAGGAACGGACAACCACATTCACCGTAACATCGGAAGATAACTTATCGGTAATAGAATATAATGTAACTTTTTCCTCCGCCCAAAACATCCAGCCCAATGGGGGCGAACCTTTTATTTCCGAAGTGGTAAGCAATAATAAGTCATGGATGAGTTTTGTGGAGGTGAAAAATCCCAGTTCTTTAGCGCTCGATTTCTCCGCTTATTTATTCCTGAAATCAAACAGCACTAATGATCCCGCAAGGGCACTGCAAGAGCTTATTCCTGACAATCCTACGGCTGATGATTATTACTCCAGATACAATGCTTACATCCCCGGATATAAATTCCACGATGATTCTACAGAGTGGTTTGCCAATCAAGGGAAGGTGGTCCCTGACGATAATGTAAATCCTCTGGTAGCCGAGGGCGATGTATTTGTTTTTGGCAGTTGTGCATACGACAGAAGCGTGAATCTAACAGCGCAGAATTATCCGGATAAGCTCTGGGAAACCCCTGGTCCCATAAATATTCCAAATGATAATAATGTTTCGCTCTGGGAAACATTCTCAATGGTAAAACGCAATGCCGAGGCCCTCTTTATTTTTAAAATAATTAGTGATGATGTAATCAATGGCAGCAAGGCCATTGGCGACCCCGGTGATTATGAGCTGGTGGACATCCTTGCCAATGCTACGCTAAACGGTAGCTGGAATATTGCAGGAGATTCCATTGTATTTAATACCAGGGTAGATTTGCGTCGTAAACCCCATATCCAGGCGGGAATAAGCACTGCTGGTGATGGATTCGGGACCACAGCCGAAAACAGCGACTGGATTGTGTTGCTGGAAGAAAACATGACTGACCTGGGCAGACACAATATGGATTCCATCACAGGATTTATCTCCACCGTTACTTCTTCGGTTTACCTGGTTAGCGCAGGCTACCTCTCACCACAAAGCATACAGGGAGACCTTTCTGCAACTACGGTATCTCAATTTTCAGGAAATATTCAGAAAGCGGATAGCAGTCAAACCTTAACAATGATTAGCAACAATGATGGAAGTATATTAAGTCCATCAGATATTGTCTCTGAGGGAGATACCTTACAGGTTCTTGCCTCCAAGGGAGCGCAAACCAGTTATATCCTGATCGATAAGCCTGTAAGCTCCGATGCCTTGTTAACATCAGCTGCATTAAGCATCAATGTGAATAACCAACTGGGAACAATAGAGGGAATGTTTTTTGGAGACACATTGAGAGATGTAGTTGAGATGGTAAGTCTCCCCGACTTTGCCACCATGAAGGTGCTGGATGAAGATGGTGTATTAGTGCCCATGCGGCAATTGAATATGATGGGAGAATACAATGAAACAAGCGTGACAGACCATATCTGGTTTGAGGTCACTGCACAGGACAATTCAACCAGAATATCATATCTCTTGCTTCCGGCAATACCTGCTAATGGAGTTTTGATATTTTCTGATGTATATAATATAAACCACGATAGCCTGACCATTTCAGGCTTAATTAATGTTACCGGAACAGCATTGATCTACAATAGCATACAAACCATTGACAGTGCTGCAATACAGGTAGTCAATGCCGATAGTACCGAACGAATCAGCGTGGTGGTTGATTCGGATTGTTTATTAAAAGTGATAGCAAAAGATGGCACTTTTCAATATTACGAACTGGTGTCCGACGATGAAACGAGACCGGACAAAAAAACTGTCTTTTTCAGCATCCATGAAGAAAATATGGGTAATCCAATCACAAATATTTCAGTCAGCCTTGGAGATCATGAGCTTTTTACAGGTAATAATGGTGTTGCCGCTTTTAAAGTAAATAAAGGTGAATATCACTATACAATCAGCCATGCAGATTATTTCACCTACAATTCATCGTTTGAACTTCGCAAAGATACCACCATCCATATCTCACTATTAGCCAAAACGGCTGATATTAAATTCAGGGTCTATTCGGAAAACACACCCGTTAATAATGTTGTTATCAGGATTGATGGAGACTCTCTTTCTACAAGTCAGACCGGAATAGCTATTTTTAAGGACCTGACCAGGTTCGAAGCGTATGAATGGTCGGCATCGAAAGAAGGTTTTGAAGGCATTTCAGGAATGATAAACCTTAAGAATGATTCAACAGTGAATGTAAACATGACACTCACTTCGATTTCTGAAGATTATGGATTTAAAAGCCTCAAACTATATCCCAATCCGGCCCACTCAATTGTTCATATTGAATCAGATAGTAAGCTTCAGCGAATTCAGATATGCGACCTGAGAGGTGCGCTGCTAAAAAATTATCTTGTAAATAATACACAGCTAACAATTGACATGAGTTGCTATCCCAATGGCTTATATATCATAAAAGTAGACAGGGATGGACAAATAACAGAAAACTTTAAACTAATAAAAGAAAAATGAAGACACTTTTGAAGAAGGCATTTATAAGAGCCCTTGCGATTACCATGCTATGCTTTGTGACAACAGCAGGAGCCGATTCGAGAGGGCTGGAAAACAACTACGGCATCATTCCGATGCCCTATTCCATTGAAGCAAGGGATGACAAGCCATTTCAAATGAATGCAGAGACTGTGATTGTATACCGGGACAAAGAGCAAAAAGCTAGTGCCAAATATCTGCAGGAGAGTATTGGCGAGTCAACGGGCATGAAACTGGCCATCAAAAAATCCGGCAGCTCAAACGCGATTGTCCTCAGGGTTGAACCGGAGATTGTCGGGTTTGCCGAAAAAGATGCGTATATCTTTGAGAGCAGCAAAGACAGGATCACGATTACCGGTAAGAGCGCAAGCGGTCTCTTTTACGGGATACAAACGCTGTTTCAGCTGCTTCCCCCTGGAATCTATTCGGATACCCCGGTGAAAGACATGATGTTAAGCGTCGAGGCTTTGTTGATCAAGGACAAACCTTCGATGTCCCGGATACGCGGCCTGCATGTGGATATCGCACGCCACTTCCGCACCAAAGAGGAGCTGAAGAAGATCATCGACTGCATGGCGATGCACAAGCTCAACACGTTGCACATCCACCTGAGCGACGATCAGGGCTGGCGGGTGGAGATCAAGGCCTATCCAAAGCTAACGACCGTGGGGGCGATCGGTTCTAAGTCGGACCCCAACGCACCTGCTGCATTCCTGACGCAAAAAGAGGTCAAAGAGCTTTGCGCCTACGCAGCGGATCGGTATGTCTCGATTATTCCCGAAATTGATATGCCGGGCCACATGGGCGCGGCCATCAGGGCCTATCCTGAATTAAACCATCCGAAGGACGTGAATAATAAAAAGTACGCGATTCGCGGCGATGCCATGGCACGCGACTTCGTAAAAACGGTACTGACCGAGATCAACGAGCTGTTTGACCCCGGGTACATCCACATCGGCGTTGACGAGGTGAATTTCGGAGCTAAAGCGGAGCTATATACGGAGGCCGAACTGGTCGACTTTGCCAGCGAGGTGACCACCTTCATAAAGGAGGAGCTCGGGAAAACCCCAATTGTCTGGGACGATATCTTCGTACATGGACTCCATGATAAAGATGTGGTGGTGCAGTGGTGGCGATACGGTAAAAATTTCTGGTGGAGGAATATCGAACTGCCTGTCGATGAAGAGCTGAACCAGAGGCAGCAACCCTTTATCCTGTCCCCGGCTTACTGGACCTATTTCGATATGCCCAACCTGGCGCCGAAAAAAGGATGGGCCAAACCTATCTCAACTGCAGAAGTCTATAACTGGGATCCCTTCGGCGACATGTTGGGGGTAAATGAACATACCCGTGAACTGGCATTTGGCGCCATTGCCTGTACCTGGAGTGAAAGAATCATCACAATGAAAGATTTTGGAGACCGGACTTTTCCCCGACTTGCGGCTTATTCCGAACGCCTCTGGAGTGGGGGGAAAAGTGAAAATTCATCTGTCCTGGACTGGGAAGATTACCGTGACAAGGTGCTGATTCCCTATCAGCTCGACCGTTACGACGCATTGGGCGTCTGGTACTGGAGTAAGGACAAGCCCGAACTATTACTGAATCTACCAGACGCACGCAAGCAGCTTTAGGACTCACCATGATCAGGAATCACATCACCACACCGGCGCTCATTATCGCAGGCTTACTGGCGACTTCCTTCACTGCCCCGGCACAAGAGAATAGCCTCACTCCTTACACCAATGCCTCAGAGGTCCCGCAAACTGCTGTTGACCTCTGGAAAGACTACGACCCTCGCAAGGAAGATCTCGAGGTCAGGATCCACAAGGAATGGAAGCAGGATGGCGTTGTCTCCCGGCTCATTAGTTTTAAGGTGGGCACGTTCAAAGGCAGCGATTCCCGCATTGCCGCTTACTACTGTTTTCCGGACAACGGCGAAAAAAACCCTGCCTTTGTCTGGAGCCATGGCGGCGCCCAGCGAGCCCACCGCAGCCGTGGTCAGGGTTTTGCCGCCCAGGGCTTTGCCACCGTGGACATCAACTGGCTGGGACGCCCGCTCGAAACGGACCTCGATCCTGACAACTCGTGGGGAACGGACTGGGGCAAAATCGACCCAAGTCATGGTGGAGGCTTTTACCCCAGGGCCCTGCGCGCTGATTGGAAGAGCAGCTTCCACCCCGATGAGTACAGTGTAGATTCCATTTTGAGTCCGCGTAACTCGAACTATTTCATACTTGCCCTTGCAGGACGCCGCGCGATCACCTTCCTTGAGCAGCAGCCTGAGGTTGACCCCGAAAAACTCGGCTTCGCCGGCTTTTCCATGGGTGGTACCATCACCTCGATGACGGCCATCGACAAGCGGCTTAAGGCAGTTGCTCCCTTTGTCGGGGGCACGGCCAACCGTTATCAGAACTACGCCGGCATGAACTCAGGAGGTGTCATCGCGGGAAGTGCCATCGACGATATCGGAGATTTGAATCTCTACAAAAACACCATCGACCCTGGCGCCTACTGGAAGCACGTTACCGTGCCCGTCATGTTCATCTCCTCGTCCAATGACCAACACGCCACACTGGACCGGATCTACCAGTCCATGGACCTGCTGCCTCATGACAGCTGGCGTGTCAGCTGCAACATGCATTCCCAGCACCGACCGGGCCCTGAGCAGTGGGTCATGCTCGACCATTGGTTCAGGCAATACCTCGCCGGTGATGAGCAGAACATCCCTGCCACACCACCCTCTACTTTCAGAATCGTGAAGAACACCGCCTACTTTACCCTTACTCCCGCCCGGCAGGAGCGCCTCCTGGACCTTGAAATCTACTACAGCTACTCACCCAATCCGATTACCCGCTTCTGGAAAAAAGCCGGGGCCAGCAAAGAGGCGGATACATGGAAAGCTGAGCTGCCGGTGCACCCCGGGCTTCCACTCTACACCTTCGCCCTTTGTCGCTATGCCCTCTCCGAGGAGAGCAGAGCCTATAGGGGCGAAACCAGGACCTTTGTATTGAACTCCTACGAACACAGCCACATTCCCGGGGACATTGACCTGACTGCCTTCGACCAGCTGCCAAAATCAGGTCTCATCGATGATTTCTCCAATGGCATGGCCAACTGGGGCAGCCTGATTAATCAAGCTGGTTCTACAAGCTTCAAGTTCCAGGACCCTGAGCTCGACACAGGCCCGGACAACAAACTCGCCATCACCCTGGATCTCAAACAGGGACAAGAGCTCCTGATCCGCCTGGATGTCGACGGCAGATACAACGCCCCCGACAAAGAGATCGGCAAATTTCATTATGAGCGCAAAGTCAGCGGCAAAGTGCCTCAGACCATCCTGCTCGAAGTCACGGACTTCAAAAAGGGGCAAAACAAAAACAAAAGCGACAGATCCCTTGAGTGGTCAAAAATATCGATCTTCACCCTTACCCTCACTGACGATAAAACCAAGGAGAAAATCAATCTCGCCGGCCCGGAAGGCTTAGGGATTCTCAAACGCATTGAGCTGATAAAACCATAGACTCTCCCAACCAGCAGGGTTATGTGAGAGATGTTCCGGAAAGTATAATTTTTCGGGTATATTGTTAAAATGAAGAATTCCATAAGCAGTATAGTTTTGATCTTGTTGTGCATTTCATCTGCACAATCACAGTACCAATACGATAGAAGCCGGATTGAGAATATCCGCTGGACTCCCATTCCGGAGAAGGTTGCAGGACTGGACCGGCATATCCTGAGTCTGGATGGGAACTGGGACTTTTCTGCAGAACCCGAACAGGGATTTTACAAGAAAAGGCAAATTCAGAACTGGCCCACGATTGAAGTCCCCGGTGAGTGGGTCATGCAGGGACAGAGCGTTAAAGCAGACTCATATGCAGGCTATTTCAGAGGCTTTGAGGTTCCCGAATCATGGAAGGGCTACCGCATCATACTGAAATGCGAGGCTGTATACAGTGAATGTAATATCTGGATAAATGGCAAAGAAACCGGCTCCCACCTGGGAGGCTTTACTCCCTTTGAATTTGATGTAACGGAAAGCATCCGTCCGGGAAAGAATACCATTGCACTTGAGGTCAGAAGCGAAAGTCTGGCCGATACCCTATCAAGCGCCTCTAAATATGCCGTTCATCCCCTGGGTGGGATTACCCGCTCCATATCCATACTGGCCCTCCCGGCTGTCAACCTTGCCTCATACCATGTGAATACCCAATTCGATGAAAAATTTGAGGATGCCGACTTGAATGTCGAAATCACACTGGCAAATCAGTCATCCAAAACCCAGGAGGTAAATCTTCAATTTGAGCTGAAAGACTCAAAGGGAAAGGCCGTAGTTTTTCAGGGAGAGGATACCCATCAACTTAAGCTGGGGAGAAGTGCAAACCAGATATTCAGCACTTCCTTTCATGTCGCTATGCCGCTGAAATGGGATTGTGAACACCCAAACCTGTACCACCTGGTATGTAAGGTAAACATCGATGGCCGGGAGGTGAAAACTGTGAACAGAAGATTTGGTTTCAGGCAGGTTGATGTGAGGGGGAACCAGGTTTTCGTGAACAACCGGGTTGTCAAATTAAAGGGGGTCTGCAGGCATGAAGTGGATCCCCTTCGCGGACGTTCACTGACCGGCAATCAGTGGCACGAAGACGTGAAACTTTTCAAAGAGGGCAATGTAAATTACATCCGCACCTCGCACTACCCTCCCGATGAAGCCTTGCTGGAAGCCTGTGATGAACTGGGCATGTTTGTGGAGGAAGAAGCGCCTTTCTGCTGGGCAAAAAAGGACCAGGTAACAGATGATAATTACTACGAAGCCATTCTTCAACCCACTCTGGAAATGGTTGAACGAGACAAATCCCATCCTTCAGTGATCCAATGGTCCCTGGGCAATGAATCGCATCATTTTAATGAATTGTTTCAGGTTTCGGCTGACCTGGTTCAGGTAGCCGATCCTTCCCGTCCCCGCATATTCAGTGCCTGGAAGCCGGATGGAGATGAAGGGTATCTTGAAATCACGAATCACCATTATCCCGGACCCCAGGGAGCAACTACATACAAAGACCACAAACGACCGATCACCTTTGACGAATACTGTCACCTGAATGCATACAACCGCTTTGAATTGATGACCGATCCCGGTTTGCGCGACGCCTGGGGCCGTGGATTAATGATGATGTGGGAAGAAATGCAAAAAACACCCGCTGTCCTGGGCGGTGCACTATGGGCGGGTATCGACGACTCATTTTTCTTACCATCCGGGGAAGCCGTGGGTTATGGCACATGGGGGCCCGTTGATGGCTGGCGGCGTAAAAAACCTGAGTTCTGGCACATGAAAAAGGTCTATTCCCCTGTAAAAATCGAACTGCTTGCAGGTGAAAATAATGAGCCCGCAAAGCTTAAGATTGAAAACCGCTACCTATTCTCTGATTTAAGTGAGTGCAACATCAAGTGGAGCAACAATGGAGAACAGGGTGTATTGAGTGCTTCGGCACGACCGGGTGAAAGCAAAGTGGTGAGTTTGCCCTTTAATTGTGCAGAACTGGGCGAATTGAACATTGATGTATTCAGGGACGGAGATGTTCCTGTGGATCAATACAGTTTCGATCTGACCTCTTCTGAAGTGGAATGGGAAATGGATCAGAATGCTGTGTTCAGCTGGAGTGAAAAGGGCGCGATCAGAATTGGGGAAAGCCAAAAGATCAAAGTCCAATTGTCAGGCAGTGAATTGATCATTTCCGATAAAAACGGAGGGGAGATCGTAAAGGGATTCCCGGGCCTGATGATCATTCCCCTGAACACAGAGGGCAGCGGAGGGCAGATGACTAAAGAAACACCCGGCTTTGAAATTTTCTCCCCATATGCTGCAAACAGGAAAATTGAGGGCGTCGCAGTGGAAACTTCAGATGCTGAAATCCGGATCTCCCTCACCGAATCGTACCGCGAGGCGATGGGAAATTCGCTTATCCGTATCGATGCAAACGGGAATATAAGCGTCGACTACAACTATGTGATCCGGGAAGAACTTAACCCGCGCCAGTGGGGAATGGCTTTCAGTCTATCTGAAAACATGCGGGTGCTGAATTGGAAAAAGAGAGGACTGTGGTCGGTCTATCCCGATGATCATATTGGAAGAAACGATGGTAAGGCTCGCCTGTTTTATGATCACTCAAACAGCGGACTGGCAGGTCCCGGGGCCAAACCCGGCTGGACCTGGAACGAAGATCAGACCCAGTACGGATCCAACGATTTCCGCTCCACAAAAAGGAATATACTCAAAGCATCCCTTATGAATGACAAAGGCACAGGTATCACCGTTCACTCGGGCGGACTGCAACATATCCGCAGCTGGTATCATCAGGATGCGGTTCATCTCCTGGTGGCCAAGTACGATAATCCGGGAGCTGAACGCTTCTTCCGAAGCCATGCAAAGCATTGGGACAAGCCCTTAAAAGCCGGTGATAAGATAGAGGGAAGCATTCATCTTAAGATTGTGAATACAAAACTCTAAATACAACTATGCGAATGAAGTGTGAATTCTTTACTCAGGTAACTGAAGCAAGTCTTCGTTCAGATTGTTTACACCTATTGCTTTATTATCCATATCCCGGATCTGGCAAACAGTTATCCTGGTATTTTAAAATATCAGGTTTAAATTTTCAAGGTTAGATGTACAATAGTTTATTGCATAAAAAACGTCGGAATCAGATCCTTCCCTCGAAGAGGGCTTTGTTAATCCGACCTCGGAATACGGTCCGCGTCAACAGATAACGTTATCCATCTTATATCAAGCAGGATCCATTATCGGTTCAATTTTACCTGGTAGAAAATTTGCAGCTGCATTATATTATCAAAATAGACAGGAAGATGTTTAATATAGCATATTACCTGTTGTGTATAATTACTAAAGTTTCGAAGTTCACTTAAATATTTAGACGTGAAAAATATATTATTATTATTGGTTTCGATTTTAGGAACAATACACCTGCCTGCTCAGGACGTATTCCCTTTATGGGATTCAAAAGAAGAAATGCCTGAAATAAAAGATATTCCGATTATTGAAAACGTTGAATTCTCTATAATAAAACCGTATGAATTTGATATAGATGGTTATCGGTTTTTACATGGGGTTGCCGTAATATGGCATAAGGATAAACTTTATGCTTCATTTGGACACAACAAGAATGGAGAAAATACAGTAACAGAGGAAGCTAATTATCGCGTTAGTGAGGATGGAGGCAAAACCTGGGGGCCCATAAAAAAAATAGGTGGAGGAGGAAAAGTAGCCATTAGTCACGGTGAATTTATCTCTTACCAGGGCAAGCTATGGGCTTTCCAATCTGAATATGATGGAATTATGGAAAACCTTCGCATGCGCGCTTTTCTGCTAAATGAAAAAATGGACAAATGGGAGGACAAAGGAATTGTAGCAAGAAATAATTTTTGGGCAACTGCCGCTCCTGAGAAAATGGAAAACGGCAACTGGATCATGTCAGGTGTACAGGTAAACCAAACCAGGGCCGGATACAATCCTCCGGCTGTTGCGATTAGCCATGGCGATAATTTTACCAAGTGGGATGTGATAGTTATTCCTATGAAAACTGAGGGCGTTTGGGGTGAAAGCTCAGTAATGGTTAATGGTTCCGATATTGTTAATGTTGCTCGCTGGGGAAAACAATCCATGGCACTGGGGTCAGAAAGCAATGATTATGGCCAAACCTGGACACAACTTGAACCCAGTAACCTGCATATGACAAAGTCAAAACCTTTTACAGGGCAATTGAGTAGCGGTGAATATTATCTGATTGGGACCACTTTTAAGGGCGTTCGTAATACGCGCAGTCCTTTGACAATTGCGCTTAGCCGTCCTGATGAAATGGTTTATTCAAGAATTTTTATTATTCGCCATGCCGAATTTCCCGAAGGATCCGGAGAATCGCATCCAAAAGCAAGTTTAGCTTATCCTCATGCTTGCGAGTACAAAGGAAAATTATATGTTGGGTACTCAAATAGTGGTGGAAATGTTGGACGTGCCCCTGGTGAAGGTCGGGAATTATGGAATAACAATAGTGCTGAATTAGCAATAATTCCAATCGAGAAGATAACATCGTACAAAAAATAATCCGGGATCTTAAAATTCTGACAAATCAAAGAAACACTAAACATACCACGCAATGAAAAAAACAACTACAGCCTTCATACTGACAATCCTGCTATTGTTTCAGCTCTCTGGGTGTAAGAACAATAGAACGGTTATTGACTTTGACACTTTGAAAGAAATAGAGGCTAAACTCTCTCAAAATCTCAACAATTCAAAGGAGAAGCCAGATATTAAACTTGACAGAATGTTTTTCCAATCACCCAAAACCCGAATGTGGGATACCTGGCTCTATTATGAGAATGGGAAGTACCATTTATTTTGGCTGGACGGACATGGTATTCATTGGGATAGTCATGTAAAAGCGACTTCAGATAATGGCGTTGATTGGTATTATCATGGCCCGATACACGAAAAACCGGATAGCATCCAATGGACGGGAACAGGACACACATGGAAAGCAGCTGATTTTGAAAACAATCATTTGTACATTACAAATTATTCAGAATGTAAAACAGGAACTGTAAATCAAAGTATACAATTTATAGTTTCTAAAGACCTGGAAAACTGGGTAAAAGTCGATGAGAGATTCAGATTCAAAGAAGACCCCCGTTGGTATATGGATAAAGACGGTCGTTGGGATTGCATAGATGTTGTGAAACGAGATAGTGGAGGGTATTACGGATATTGGACAGCAACACCTAACCGTGAAATAGTACCCGGAGCTATGGTAGGTTTTGGTAAATCAGAAAATGGCCTTGAGTGGGAGGCCTTAAAACCACCCGTTGTAAATTTTGACAGAAAGCATAGAGTAGAGCTAGGTGGAGTGCACAAGCTAAAGGGCAAATATTATATGCTGCTCAGTGAGGGAATCGTTTGTGTCGCAGACTCGCCATTCGGCCCATTCGATCCTCAGAAAATTAATACCAACATGTTTGGAGGCACGATGTACTTTCCAAGATTTTTTCACAATCATCCCGATGGTTTAATGGTAAATTACCATATGACAAGAGGAACCATAAATATGGCTCCGCTTAAACTTGCAGAAGTTGGAGATGATGGGATCATGAGAGCATTATGGTGGAATGGCAATGAACAGCTTAAAAAGCAATCCATTGATTTTAATTTTGATGAAGAAGCAAGGGATGGCATACAATATATCAAAAATACATTTTCCGAAAATGCAGGCACTATCGTTGAGGGAGTGGTAGATGCCACTGAGGAGAACAGTAATTCTAAAATTTTCCTGGAAGACAGTACTGGAAGTGTTTACCAGATAGAATTCAAGGGAAGTAAGGTTATATATGCATTTAAGGAGAAAGGTAAGAGTGAAATAAAGGAAATTGCAGTTAATGACAGAGGGATGAAATTTGGGAATAAAACACAATTCAGAATATTGCTAAAAGATGATTGTATCGAAAGTTATTGTAACAACTATCTTATGACAATAAACAGAATTCCAAAATGGAACGGAAAAATAGGAGTTGCTTCGACAGAGCCAACATTGACGATAGAAAGAATATATAATTAGATGAGGAAAAATAGCCCAATAAAAACACTATCACTCCTATTCATATTCCAAGTAGCTTTTAGTAACTGTTTTGGCCAGCAAACACCCCCGATGGGATGGAACTCATGGAATGAATTTAGAGTTCATGTATCGGAAGTCCTGATCAGGGAAGTATGCGATTCAATGAAAGCCAAAAAACTGGATAATTGCGGGTATAAATACATTGTAATTGATGATGGATGGCAGGCAAAAGAGCTGGGGGAAAATGGTATGCTGGAAGCTTCTCCTGAGAAATTTCCAGCCGGAATGCTCACACTTTCAAATTACCTTAACTGCAAAGGATTTGAGTTAGGAATCTATTCAAGCCCCAACATTCGGACCTGCGCCGACTTCCCTGGAAGCCTGGGGCTGGAAACAAAGCATGCCGGGCAATTTGCCCAATGGGGAGCCAAATTCCTGAAATACGATTATTGCCCTACCAGGAATGGAGAACAGGGGATTTCGCCGGATACAATCCTGGCTCGCCTGGAAAGCATGAAGAGCGCCCTGGATGAGGCGGATACTGACATTATTTATGCCATTTGTGAAAAAGGCTGGTATGGTGGCCAGATTAAAAATGCCAGGAAATTCAGAACGCAAAGAAGCATAAACAGTGAAAACAGATATGAATTGTTTGAGTGGGCACCTGCGCTTGGGACCATGTGGAGAACCAC
>JAAEOI010000301.1 GCA_024244665.1 Bacteroidota bacterium
CTGACAAGATCAGAGCTTCCTCTTACCTTCGATCCGTCAACTTCGATTATTATGTCTCCCATATCAATTCGTCCATTAGATAGGCGCTTTACTTCCCTCAGTCCTGCATCAGCAGCAGAGCTTCCCTTAAATACCTCTAATATTCCAACACCTTCGATGCCTATTCTAGACATGATATGTTCCGGAATAAGGGAAATTCCGAATCCCGGACGTCCTACCTTTCCATGATTGATCAGTTTCGTAACAATCCGATTTACCGTATCCACAGGTACTGCAAATCCAACTCCGGCATATGTGCCACTGGGACTGATAATAGCGGTGTTTACACCGATCAATCTGCCGAATGAGTCCAGAAGCGGCCCTCCAGAATTCCCCGGGTTTATTGCCGCATCTGTCTGTATCACATCATGAATATTTCTTTTGGTCATAGACTGGATTGTTCTACCCAGAGCACTGATAACACCGGTGGTCAAGGTGGAATCCAGCCCAAACGGGTTTCCAATTGCCAGTACTTTTTGACCTACCCGTAAATCGCTGGAACTCCCGATCATCACAGGCGAAATATCAAGATTCGTGGCATTAATTTGCAATACTACCAGGTCATGGTCAGGGGCTGCTCCTACTATATCGGCATCGTAGCTTTTCCCGTCCTGCAACCTGACCTCAATTTCGTCAGCCTCATAGACAACATGGAAATTTGTTAC
>JAAEOI010000302.1 GCA_024244665.1 Bacteroidota bacterium
ACATGATCCGGATATCCCGAATAGTGGGACGAAAAGTACACCTGTAAGCAGAGCACCAATAAAAGCGCCTGCATGGTCCGCGCTGTCAATCGTACCCGCAGTTGTCCCCAACTCCCCTTTCCGCATAAGATACAGCTTACCTGCAATAGGAAATTCCAGACCCACAAGTACACCGGTTATAACTACCAGTATCATAAACAGGTATTCAGAATCAAGAAACAGTGTAGAGAGCTGATTCAAGGCAAAAGGCATGATGCAAGCATATACAATGATAATGAATTCTAATACTATGAATATCTTTACCCACCCCATCTCCTTCTGCCCACCAACCTCTTCAGGCGTCACCTTAGCACCTGCAATGGAAATACAATTTTCATCCACATGATCCTGCTGTGATTTAACGCTCTCTTTGAACATAGTAAAAGGATTCAATTTATTCAGAACATTTCCTGATGTGCCTTGTAATATCAACCTGTTACTAATACCACCCCCCAGAGCCAT
>JAAEOI010000303.1 GCA_024244665.1 Bacteroidota bacterium
CATCTTTTGTCCGGCTTTCTTCCCTTCAGCTTCCTTCTTTTTTGTCTCTGTATCCATGCTGTTATAATTTTGAAATTCTGTTTTAAGATTCATTGAGTAGCCTGATGGCGCCTCTGTCTGCCGACGATACCATACTGGCATAGGCTTTCAGTGCCTTAGAGACCTCCCTTTCCCGCCTCGGTTTCCATCCATCGGCTTTGCTATCGGCTTCCTTTCTTCTCTGCTCAAGTTCCTTGTCATCCAGCAGCACATCCATGGAGCGTTTTTTTATGTCGATCCGGATCATATCCCCGTCCCTGATCAGTCCAATGGCACCCCCATCTGCTGCTTCGGGCGAAATATGTCCAATGGAGAGCCCGGATGTGCCTCCCGAGAAGCGGCCATCGGTAATCAATGCACATTTCTCTCCCAGGTGCCTTGATTTGATATAGGAGGTAGGATAGAGCATTTCCTGCATACCGGGACCTCCTTTTGGTCCCTCGAAGCGGATTACCACCACGTCCCCGGCTTTCACCTTATTCTCCAGAATGGCATCACAGGCATCATCCTGTGAGTCATAAACCTTTGCAGGTCCTTCAAATTGCATGACTTTTTCGGAGACACCGGCTGTCTTCACAATGGAACCCTTCAGCGCAATGTTCCCGGTCAGAACGGCCAGTCCCCCGTCATTACTATATGCATTTTCAATGCCCCGGATACAACCAGTCTCACGGTCCAGGTCAAATTCTTCATATCGCTTTTCCTGCGATCCCATGCTCAGGTTAAATTCACCTCCCGGGGCAGCAGAATAGAGCTCCTCATTACGGTCACAGGGCTGATTATTAATCAGATCGCAGCATTCCATGGCCTCACCCAGGC
>JAAEOI010000304.1 GCA_024244665.1 Bacteroidota bacterium
CTCAGTACTCAGTATACAGTACTCAGTATACAGTACTCAGTATACAGTACTCAGTACTCAGTATACAGTACTCAGTGGTCAGTACTCAGTGCTCAGTGGTCAGTGCTCAGAAAAGAGAGAGCCGGCGCATATGCGCCGGCTCTCTCTTTATAATATCCTTACTTACCTACTTATTTACCTACTTACCTGCTTACCTACTTACTCCCTTCCTTACCTACTTACTTACATTTGCGGAGCAAACTATATTAACTTTTAACCACCTCCCCTTTCACCCAGAGGATCATTTTGCTCTTCGCAGGATCGTTGGTGATGATGGTGACGGTTTTATTCTGGTTGCCGACTTTCCCGGCAGAATTGAATACAGCTTCAATATTCACAGATTCACCTGGTGCAATTACCTTCTTCTCAGGTTGAACTGCGGTACAGCCACAGGAGGCCTTTATCTTGCGTATGTGAAGATCCGAATTACCGGAGTTGGTCAGTACATAAACGTGATCGACCTTTTCACCCTGGTTGATTTTTCCAAACTTAAACTCGGGATCATCCACACTGAGTTTGGGCGCATTGGATAGCTCCTCAGCACTCATGGCTGAGAAATCCTCTTCGATATTGGCGCTGATCACAAGGCTGTAATTACGCTCTGAAACCCCGTTTATCTTCAGGGCCATCCTGTCAATCACAAAACCCCAGTCATTGCGCTTTGGTGCATTATAGCTTGCCACAAGGAATCCCTTCTCTCCCGGCTTCAGGCTTGCCGGAGAAGCCGAAATGGAGATATGTGCAGGAATCCTTTCAAATTCAATGGTGACTACCTCTTCAGAGGTGTTGACAATCTCAAGTTTCTTCTCAGTTGAATTGGTATTCTTAACGTTCCCGAAAGCCAGGTGATTAGACTTCAGGCGCATGGGGCCCATGGCATAACGGTAGTCATCCTCGATTGATCTGGGTTTGGGTGTTACTTCGCCCGCGATGGTCAGTCTTATACTTCCCGGATTTGAATTGGAAATAACGGTGATGTATTTCCTGAAAGGCCCAGGCCTGCCGGCAGGATTATAGGTGGCAGCGACGTAACCCTTTGCTCCAGGGGGAACCGGTTCACGGGTCCACTGTGGAGCGGTACAGCCACATGATGCGGTTACATTCTGAACTAACAGATCATCACCACCTGTGTTCACAAACTCAAATTTATAAGTCACTTTTCCGTCGGCCTCTGCAAACTTTCCGAAATCATGAAGATCCTTCTCAAATGACAGCTTCGGTGTCACGGTCTGTGCCACAACAGGAAGCAGTAAGGCAGACACAGCAAAGAGTACTATTAACCGTTTCATTTTCTCTCGCTTTATATTCGAAATAATATTTCTAGAAATAACTGGGTACAAAAATAACACAAAAAAACCATTTATGGTTGCACAATCTAAGGGCAATGGAGTCAATTGCAAATATCGGGCCTAACTTTTGAACCGACTTGTGGCTAATTATGATTATTTTTAGACAATTGAAAATGATGAGAAGCAATCTGCGCATATGGATCCTGATGTTGGTGCTGACATGCTCTGCTGAGTTGTCAGCACAATTTTACAATGGGATGCAGATGAATTTCGGTAAGAACCGGGTTCAGTACAATGAACGGTACTGGAAATTTTACAGGTTCGATCGATTCGATGTTTACTCCTACGAAGACGGCACCGATCTTTCTCTCTATGTGGCAGATTTTGTTGAGAAGGAACTGGACCTTATCGAACGGTTTTTTGACTATGAGATCGAAAAGCGCCTGATCTTCCTCACCTACAACAAGATGTCCGATTACCGCCAGAGCAATATCGGGCTCGCCACAGAAAACGAGGAGTACAATATCGGGGGAACCACCCACATCATTCAGAATAAGGTATTCCTCTATTTTGACGGCGACCATGTCACCTTTGAACGGCAAATCCGGGCCGCCATTGCAGAGGTGCTTGTTACGGAGATGATGTTTGGCAATGGCCTGAAGGACAACATGACCAACTCTACAATGATCAACCTCCCCGACTGGTACCTGGAAGGGCTGATCTCCTTTGTCTCCAATCCCTGGGATTATGAACTTGAAAACCGTGTAAAGGATGGGATTGTTTCTGGCAAATACAGGAAATTTGTGAACCTTCAGGATGATGATGCGCGCTACGCCGGGCACTCATTCTGGAAATACGTGGCCGATCTTTATGGCCAGGGCATCATTCCACAGATCCTCTACATCACCAAGATCAATAAGAATGCAGAGAGCGGGTTTCTATATGTGCTGGGCAGCAAATTAAAGGAGTTGTCTTTCGACTGGGAAGCCTACTACCTGGGGCTCTACTCCTCAGGAGAATCAGGCGCCGGACTACCAGAACAGGGAAAGATCCTCAAAAGGCCCAACAAACACAGGGTTTACCAGAACATCCGGATCAGTCCTGACGGGGCCCATCTTGCCTACATAACCAACCAGAAGGGGCAGTATAAGGTGTGGATCCAGGATACTGAATCGGGAAAGCACAAAAAAGTCTTTAAGAAAGGATACAAACTCGACCAGATCAATGATTACTCTTTTCCTGAAATTGCATGGCACCCCTCCTCAGTGATTCTCTCCTTTATCACCGAAGATAAGGGTCTTCTGAAAATCCATTTCCATAACCTTGAAACAGGAGAGCTCACCACCAGGAACCTGCTCTACTTTGAGAAAATCCTGGACATGAACTTCTCTCCTGATGCACGTAAACTGGTCTTTTCGGCTGTGGTGAACGGCCAGACAGATATCTGGGTATTTGACATAGCATCCTCCACCAACGATCAGATTACAAACGACCTTGCAGATGATTTCCATCCCCGGTTCATGAACAACATGAACAATATTTCCTTCGTCTCAAACCGCCGCCTGGATACCCTGTTTACCGAAAATGATCCGGAAAACAACACAACAACCGCCTACTCGGTATTTGTATATGATTATGGCAGCAGGAGTCCTGTTTTACAAAAGATCTCGGAGGGAGATTATATCAACCATACGCAACCACTCTCTCCGGGCAAAAACGAATTTTTCTACCTGAGTGATAAAAACGGGATTGTAAACCGTTATTTTGCCGAGTATGACAGTCTGATCAGCCTGGTGGACACCACCATTCATTATCGCTATTTTGCCAACAGTTATCCCCTGACCAACTACGACAGGAATATCCTTTCACACGACATTAATACAGAGACAGGTGAGATTGCTGAGATTGTGTACCAGGACAGCAGATACCAGATGTACCGCTATCCCATGGATATGACCCCTGTCCACGGGAACAAGCTGCCGCCAACCCAATACAGGGACAGGCATGCGGACAGGTTAATGAGGGAGGACTCTATTCACCACGTTGAGAAGAAGGTGGTCTCAATGAAGGACATTGCAAACAACCAGTTAGTCCATAAAGGGGATACCATCTCATTTCAGGAGTTCAAAATCGATATCAATAACTACATCTTTGAACGGGAAAAGCTCAATTATTACAACAACCAGCTGAAAAGCAGGAACCTGAACCTGGTGCTGGATTCAACCAGCAACGACCGGATGATGTACATCGACTACCAGGTGGCATTCTATCCCAACCTGCTGGTGAACCAGATCGATTTCAGTTTCCTGAACGCCTCCTACCAGGCTTTCACAGGAGGAGCCTTCTACTATAATCCCGGGCTTAACCTGCTGTTCAAGGTGGGGGCCAACGATATTTTTGAAGATTACAGACTCACCGGAGGTGTTCGTTTTGCAACAGATTTTGACAGCAACGAATACCTTCTCAGCTTCGAAAATGTGAAGAAACGCCTGGATAAACAGATGATATTTCACCGGCAGGTCTTCAAGAATTACACCAACGAATCCTATATCAAAACCTACACTCACGAATTACTGGGTGTCCTGAAATACCCCCTGAGCCAGACCCTTGCTGTGAAAGGAACAGTCTCATTCAGACACGATAACACGGTATTTCTCGCCACAGACATCGGCAACCTCAATGAGGACCCCATCAGCAAAGTCTGGGGCGGATTGAAGGGAGAGTTGATATTTGACAATACACGGGTCCTTGGAACCAACCTTTACAGCGGAACCCGCCTGAAGATATTCGGGGAGGCCTACCGTCAGATCAACCAGGCCAAATCTGACCTCTTTGTTGTCGGTGGCGATTTCAGACACTATACAAAGATCCACCGGACCCTGATCTGGGCAAACCGTTTCGCTGCCAGTACCTCTTTCGGCAGGAGCCCGCTGATATATTACCTGGGGAGCGTTGATAACTGGATCAACCTCAATCAGTCAAAGGTCCCCACATTTAACCAGAATGTTGCCATAGATTACACACAGAACTATGCATACCAGGCCCTCGCCACCAACGTGAGGGGATTCTCCCAGAACATCCGGAATGGAAACAATTTTGCCGTTTTCAATACCGAACTGAGGCTCCCCTTTTTCCGGTACCTGGCCGGGCATCCACTTGCATCGGGTTTCCTGAACAATTTCCAGGTAGTGGGATTTGCCGACGTAGGGGCTGCCTGGAGCGGTCTGAACCCCTTTTCCGGGGAGAATGCCTGGGATACTGAAGTAATCACTAACGGACCGATGACCATTACCCTGGATGCCAACAGGGATCCCATCGTGGCAGGATACGGTATGGGAGTAAGAGTCATGCTCCTGGGCTACTTTATCCGGCTTGACTGGGCCTGGGGTGTAGAAAATATGGAGGTTCAACCAAGAATGTTCTACCTTTCACTCAGTCTCGATTTTTAACTGTCTATGAATTTCAAAGACCAAATAACCAGCCTGGTAACACCTGGATTCATCAGGGAGATAATTGCAGTGCGAAGGCATCTTCACCAGCATCCCGAACTCTCATTCCATGAACATGAGACCTCAGCTTTTATCAGGACACAGCTTGACCAATGGGGTATTTCATACCGTTACCCTGTTGTTGATACGGGAATCGTGGCTACAATTAAAGGGAAGGGCCCGGGAAGATGCATTGCGGTCAGGGCCGATATGGATGCACTTCCCATAACTGAAAATTCAGGTGTTGAATTCCAGTCCGGAAACAGTGGTGTAATGCATGCCTGCGGGCACGATATCCACATGGCTTCCATGCTTGGGGCCATGAAAATCCTTGATCAGCTGAAGGATCATTTCAACGGGGAGCTTTTGTTCATATTCCAGCCAGGTGAAGAGAAACTGCCGGGAGGAGCCAGGCTGATGCTGGAGGAAGGGATTTTCCGGGAGAAACTACCTGAAGCGATCATTGCCCAGCATGTGCTGCCTGAGATGGAGGCCGGTCATGTGGGCTTCAGTGCAGGAAGGTACATGGCTTCGAGCGATGAGATATACATTACCGTAAACGGCCGGGGCGGACACGGTGCGCTGCAGCAAAGCATTAATGACCCGATACTGATGGCTTCACACATCCTGATCTCACTTCAGCAGGAGATTTACCGGAAATCTCCCAGCGGTATCCCGACAGTTCTCTCTTTCGGGAAGGTGGTTGCAGACGGTGCCGTTAATGTAATCCCCGACCAGGTAAAACTGGAGGGAACCTTCAGGACCATGGATGAAGACTGGAGAAAAAAGGCGCATGCACTCATTGAGCAGATTGCCGACGGGATCGCCAGGAGCATGGGGGGAAATTGCCAGGTAGAGATCCGCCACGGCTACCCGGTCCTTCATAACGATGAGAAGATTGCTCACCTGGCAAAAGAGAGGGCAGAAAGCTTCCTGGGCAGCGAAAGAGTCGGGGATTTGGATTTACGCATGACCGCTGAGGATTTCGCCTGGTTTGCACAGGCAATACCCGGCATGATGTACCGTCTGGGCGTTAAAGAACCGGGAGAGGATAAGATATTCAACCTGCACACGTCAGGGTTCAGGGCAGATGAATCAGCCCTGGAGACCGGAATGTCCCTGCTGGCTTATCTTTCGGTAGAATTGCTCCAAACTGAAGCCGGTTAGGAAGTTTTCTTCGCTTCGGATTGCCGGAAAAATAAATTCCATTAAATTTGTTGCTTTGAATTTTTAAAACAAAAATCATGGCTTACGTAATTTCAGATGAGTGTACTGCCTGTGGGACTTGTATCGACGAATGCCCGGTTGAAGCAATCAGCGAAGGAGATATCTATATAATTGATCCTGA
>JAAEOI010000305.1 GCA_024244665.1 Bacteroidota bacterium
ATCAACATTGCACGCAGGCATAGAAGCATTCCTCTTCATTTCACCGTAACTTCCGGAATCGCAGCAACATTTGATTACGAGAAGAGTGCCGGTTTTGTAGGGAGGGTATTTGAACATACTACGGACGACGCTGTTAATAATTTCGGACTTAATCTTGGTATGAAATTATCGGAGAATCCTACTCTCAGCATCGTCCCAATGCAGGGGAATGAATTTACCGAACGTATTCTTGCTCCCCTGGAAGAAGACAAGTTCGAGTTCCTGGTCTTCCAGGGAGAAGCTATAGATATGGCAATGCGCCTCATGGGACGTGGAATTGAGTTCCAGAATGAGGATGGAACATTTCAACGGTTCATCCTGAACCGACCCAGCCATGTGGAAGAGTACAAAGAGTTCCGCAGGATAGCCTTACACCTGGCATCATTAAACGTGAGCAGAAATCTCTTCGTAGGAAACCTCTCTTTCAGCGCTGCAGTCAGCCCGGAACTTTCTGGCCCACCTTCAGTCAGCGATATTACGGAAGTAATGGAGAAAGGATACTTTGTTATAAAGAATGAGAAGGACGGATCACACAAGCTATACAAACACTTTGACGGCCGTGTGGTGATAACTAATTATGATCCACTGACACTGACTGACAGCGAGCGCCA
>JAAEOI010000306.1 GCA_024244665.1 Bacteroidota bacterium
CTGCAAATCCGGTTTAAAAACGCAGCAGCAGTAAAGAAAATACAAGGATGATTGAGAGTGAACTGCTTGAGTTATTTGAAATATTTTGTAACTATGAATGATTAGCATCAAATTCTTATATTAATCATTATGAAAACACAATCAACTATTACCTGTGCAGTATTGACCTTTTGCTTATTGCAAATTAGTAATGTTGCTTTAAGTCAAGACGATACGGTGTTCTCCTTTAGCAAGCCACATCGTGCTGAAGTGAAAATGGTGATGGACGGATTTTATTACATCGATGCAGAGGATTTCGATCATTACGGGGGATGGCAAATGGATAACCAGTTTGTTCATTTGATGGGCTCACCCTATTTGATAGCAACAGGAGTGGGTAAACCCGTGGAAGATGCAAGGATGTCAATCCATATTTCAAAAAAGGGTGAATATCATGTCTGGGTACGGGACCGGAACTGGGTGAAAGAATATGCACCCGGAAGGTTTAAGGTCCTGGTAAATGGCGTAATGCTGAAAAAGGAGTTCGGTGCCGCACCTACTGATCAGTGGACCTGGGAGCAAGGGGGTACGGTTAAACTCAGAAAAGGGAAGGTAGATCTGGCCCTTCATGACCTTACCGGTTACTACGGGCGCTGCGATGCGATTATTTTAACGGATGATGCCAACTATATTCCTCCCGAAGAGAAAAAGCAGGTATGTATGGAAAGGGCACGATTAAAGGGCCTTTCCCTGGAGCCTTCTTTTGCAGGCAAATTTGATGTAATTGTTGTGGGTGGCGGATCTGCCGGTGTTCCTGCAGCTATTGCTGCGGCCAGGATGGGGGCTAAAACCGTCCTTATTCAAAATCGTCCGGTGCTGGGGGGAAATGCCAGCAAAGAACTGGGTGTGGGGATAGTGGGTGCCAGCTTCAATCATCCCGGTTGGCGTGAAACAGGGATTATTGAAGAGGCTGAATTGCTAAGGGTGAAAAATGGCCAGTTGCATTCCAGCGATGCCTTCAAACAACTGTGTGATGCCGAGGAGAACCTGGAGCTTTGCTTCAATCAACATGTGTTTGATGCTATAATGGAAAGTGATAAACAGATCAAAGGGGTAAAGGCAGTCAGTACGCTTACCGGGAAAATTAGTGAGTACCATGGGGAAAAGTTTATTGATTGTACCGGAGACGGTTGGCTGGGATATTTTGCCGGCGCAGAGTATCGTTATGGCCGTGAATCAAAAGAGGAGTTTAATGAAAGCCTTGCACCTGATATTGCTGATAGCATTACCATGAGCGGATGTTTAATGGGAGGTGATGCGGGGGGATTCGGAACCGCATTCCGTGCACGGGAAAGCCATAAACCTGTTGAATTTATTCGACCTCCATGGGCCAGGGAATTAGATTCTATCATAGGTTATGGCCGGCGCATTCATCAAAAAAGTATTGTTCGCGGAGGCTGGTGGATGGAACATGAAGGTACGGTTAACGATCTTTGGAATGCCGAAGAAGCCAGGGACGAACTGATTAAAGTGACCTTCAGTTACTGGGACTATGTGAAAAACAAAAGCGACCAATGGGATTTTGCAGATAACAAGAGTAGCCAAAAAGAGGAAGTCCCATATTATGAACTTGTGGCAATTCCCATTATGAATGCCAAACGGGAAACCAGGAGGCTGGTGGGAGATTATATCCTTACCCAGCATGATGTAGTGTCGGGCCGAATGTTTCCCGACCGCATTGCTTACGCTGGCTGGCCCCTGGACGTTCATCATCCCGAAGGAATATACTCGGGGCCAGAAGGAAGTTTCGAATTCGATATCGTTGTACCAGTTAACAGCATCCCATTCCGGAGTGTCTATTCAAGGAATATTGATAATCTCCTGTTTGCCGGCCGATGTGGAAGTTTTACCCATCTGGGACTGGGATCCGTAAGGGTGCAGAGTACCCTGGCTAC
>JAAEOI010000307.1 GCA_024244665.1 Bacteroidota bacterium
GCCATATTTCTTTGATACTCATCTGGGAGATTAAGATTTTGGCTGGATAGATCGGCTCGGTAGAGTTTTTGCCAACCGCCATAATCAATGGTATTATCACCAGCCATGCCAGGGCACCTCCGCTTAACATAATAGCTGAAATTCTGGATCCAATAATGTATCCGACTCCTAGAAGGGCGGGTGTGATTTCACCGATTATTTTACCGCCTTTATAGAAGGGGATATCCCATGAAGGCCTGAAGTTCCAGAGTTTGAGGCCGTTCATCAGGAATTCGTAAAGAGCGCCTATACCCAATCCCATAAATACGGTCTTTGCTTCAGTGCCTCCTTTGTCACCTGCAACCAACACCTCTGCGCAGGCAGTGCCCTCCGGGTATGGAAGCCGCCCGTGCTGTCTTGATATAAGAAGGCTTCTCAGAGGTATCATGAAGAGTACTCCCAATAATCCACCAAGGAGTGAGAAGACAAATATTTTGGTCAGTTCAGGTTTCATTCCCCAGATGATGAGGGCGGGAAATGTGAAAATGACTCCGGCTGCCAGAGATTCACCCGCGGACCCAACAGTCTGGACCATGTTGTTTTCAAGAATGCTGCCTTTTCCTATGATACGGAATATGGCAACTGCCATAACTGCTACCGGAATGGACGCACTTACAGTCAAACCCACTTTAAGACCTATGTACGCATTGGCAGCGGCAAAGATGATTCCCAGTACCATTCCCGTAAATATTGCCTTAAAAGTAAATTCAGGGAGGAGTTCCCGTTTACCTATATAGGGTTTATAC
>JAAEOI010000308.1 GCA_024244665.1 Bacteroidota bacterium
ATATGGTTGGGCCTGGGACGTATGGCCTATCCGGTTGAAAAGTGTTTAAGTTACGTTAAGTTGGATTTAGATAAAATGAGCCCATGGGTAGCGCTTAAACACAAATTTCCCGGTATAGGGCGTGAGTTTATGCCCGCTCTTGATGAAGGGTCCTTATTGTATATGCCTTCATTTCTACCTGCTGCAGGTTTGACAGAGGTGATGGCTGGTCTGAAGAAACAGGATTTATTAATGAAGCAGATACCGGAAGTGGATATGGTTGTCGGTAAGATGGGCAGGGCAGAGACCGCGCTTGATCCGGCCCCGACTTCAATGATTGAGACAATCGTAAATTTGAAGCCAAAGGACCAGTGGAGAAAAATGACTATAGGACGATGGTATTCAAACTGGTACATACCGAGGTGGACAAAAAGTATCCTGGGTCTGGTATGGCCTGAGGAGAGAACTATCACGAAAAATGAGATACTTGAGGAGTTACGTGAAGCAACGAATATGCCCGGTGTTGCACCCACATGGCTTCA
>JAAEOI010000309.1 GCA_024244665.1 Bacteroidota bacterium
CGGCAATTTTCCTTACATATTCATATGTTTTTTTAACAACACTCCTTACCCTTTGTAAGGAACGGCCTTCAGGTGCCGGAATTTTTTACGGCGGTTCTGGTGGTTCTGGCGGATGGTCAGCAGAATGAATGACAGGGCTGAGAGCAGGATGAAGCCACCGATGACCAGGGCCTGCCAGGTTCGGGTTTCAGGGGAGGAGAGAAGGATAATCTCATGTTTGATCAGGTAGCCTGTGAGCACATTGATCAGGCATTCAGGCAGCAGTCCGATGGTGGTCCCCAGCAGATAGGGCCGGGGGGAGATCCTGCTCAGGGGAAAACTGAAGTTGATGAGGTTGGTGGGAATGATGTAGATGCCGCGGCTGAACACCACAGTCCACAGTCCGTATTTCCCGATCCTTTTATTGATGCGCCGAATCAGTTTTTTCTTCCCGTACTTTTCCTGGAAATAGTCTGAAAATGCAAAACGGACCATGTAGAAGGCTGCCATCACGGCCAGGGTATTCACTCCCCAGCAGATCAGCATGGCCGGTACAAAGTTGAGGATGAATCCCATGGCCAGGCTGATATAGAAGATGGGCAGACCGGTAAGGGTGCTGAGCAGGGTGAAGGCAGAAAGGAGCAGCACAGCCAGCACCAGATGCTGATCGGCCAGGGAAAGCCGCTCCAGCAACAGGGATTCAGGATCCTTGCCGGCGGTGACCATTATAAAGGCCGCCACCGCAGTCATGATAAAGGCAATGATGATTATCCGGAGTAGTTTCACCTCCCGAATTTACAAACTTTCAGTTAATAGTTGCGGTAGAGATAGAGCCAGCCGGTGTAGAAGCCCTGGGGATCCGTTTCAGGGTCTGTTCCTCCAGGGCTGGGGGTCCCGGTATCCCTGGTATTGTTAGTTCCGGCACCCCCGAAGATCTTCATCTGCGACCAGAGGGTGGGATCCTTGTATTCGAGCCCGTCATATCCCAGGGCCTTCACCACAAAGTAGTACTGTCCTTCCGGGGCACGCCGGTCGCCCCCGTTTATATTCCCGTTCCACCCCTCCCAGGAGTAAATATCGTCGGTTTTTAATTTGTAGACCACTTTACCGCTACGGTCCACCACAGTGATTTCACAGCGCTTCAGAGACTGGTGTTTAAACACCCATATGTCGTGCAGGCCGTCATCGTTGGGGGTGAATACATTGGGAATATTCAGTGTAACTTTTTGCACGTGGATCGGCTTCTCAATTGTCAGCGAGTCCTCACACCCCTCCTCGCTGATGGATGTCAGGCCGGGGTAATAGTCCTTATCAGCTCTCTCATAGGTGAACTCAGGCATCTCATCCAGGGTGTAGGTAGTGGCGGTTTCTCTGATCCCCCCCAATGTATCCAGGAAGACCCATTCGAAACTGTCCCCGTTCTTTGATTCGTTGATAAAGCGGACCGTAAGGGTTGCATCCGTGCTACCCTTGAGAAGTTCATGGTCAAATTCACCATTCAGTGTGGAATCATATTCCCCGGTGATCTTATCGTAATAGGTAACCTTGAACTTTGCCTTGGTCTGGATGCTCTCGTAGAAAACCGAATCCACCTCCACCATTCCCATTTCGTCTGTCACCGTAAGGATGTACCACGTATCTGTATAGGGGGGTGAATAGGTAATGTTCGGCCCGAGGATGGTCGTGTCGTTGGGGATATTCAGGCCCTGGTTGTCGGAGGTCCACTGAAACCCGTAATTAAGGGGCCTGGTAAGCAGAACGTTTGATACCGGATCATAGTAAAGCAGGGTGTCTTCCTCCACGAATCCGGAGAGTGCCAGCCTGAAACAGTCGCGGTAATCGGGATCCAGGTTGCCCTCATCAGTCTTATGGACCCAGGCATGGAGCCTGTCCAGCATGACCCATGCCATCATGGTGGTATCTGTTCCGGATCCGTCTGTGTCGAAGATTCTTACCTGGTATCCCCCCGTTTCCAGGCCGGATACAGCTGAACCCAGCCTGTCCGATTCGGTAATGAATGGCGGATCGAATCCGGGGATATCCGGATTGTAACGGCTCCACTCAAAATTGTGGCTGAGTCCGTCGGGATGAACTGCAGTCAGGTCGCCCGTTTTGAGAACCTGGTTTACCTGGTAGAAGATAAAGAAGGGATCCTTCCCCTCCTTTGTAGGATAGGCCAGGCTGTCGGCCCGGTTGGCCGAGATGGAAGTGATCTGTCCCACAACCGGATTGATAGCTGCGGGAAAGAGGATCAGGGCAGCCAGCAGGGCTCCCCAAAATAATTTTTTATGAACAGGTCGGGTAAACAATTTCTGTGTTGTATAGACTATAAACGAATTAATGCCAAATTATTATACGCACTAATGGGCCGTAAAATTGCATTAATTAAAAAAACTGTGCAATTTTTTATCCATTAACATATATTATCTTAGCCACCCCAAAAAAGGAGGATGAAGTGGAAGAGATCAAGAAGGATTTGAATAAAGCGCAGCAGGAGGCAGTGATTAATCATAAGGGGCCGGCCCTTGTTATTGCCGGTGCCGGGTCGGGAAAGACCCGGGTACTCACCTACCGCATTGCATACCTCCTCTCCATGGGTGTCCCTCCCCATCGCATTCTGGCCCTCACCTTTACCAACAAAGCTGCCGCCAACATGAAGGAGCGGATCGGGGCCATGGTTGATCCCAACCTGGCCAGGAACCTGTGGATGGGAACTTTCCACTCTCTTTTTGCCCGGATACTGAGGAGGGAGGCGGAGGTGTTGGGATTTCCTTCCGATTTTACCATCTACGATACCATCGACTCCAGAAGCCTGGTGAAGACCATTGTCAGGGAGTTCAACCTCGATGAGAAAATCTATAAACCCAACGAGGTGTTCGGCAGGATCTCTGCTGCAAAAAACAACCTGATCACCCCCGACGTCTATCTTTCAAAAGGTGAATATTACCAAAAGGATCAATTCTCGAAAAGGCCAAGGCTGGGGGAGATATACGACAGGTATGTAAAGCGTTGTAAGCACTTCGGTGCCATGGACTTTGATGATCTGCTGCTGCAAACCAACCTGCTTTTCAGGGATTATCCGGCTGTCCTGGATAAATACCGTGAGGCCTTCGATTATTTACTGGTAGATGAGTACCAGGATACAAACTACTCGCAGTACCTGATTGTCAAGAAACTCTCCGAAATACACCGCAACATCTGCGTGGTGGGCGATGATGCACAGAGCATCTATTCCTTCCGGGGGGCACGCATCGAAAACATCCTCAATTTTAAGAACGACTACTCCGACTACCGCCTTTACAAACTTGAGCAGAACTACCGCTCCACTCAGAATATTGTGAATGCGGCCAATTCTGTGATCAAGAAGAACCGGGATCAGATTACAAAGGAGGTATTCTCCAAAAATGAAACGGGCGAACCCATCCTCGTGGTGAAGTCCGCCAACGATAGAGATGAGGGCTTCACCGTGGCCAAACACGTCTCCGACCTGCGCTTCAGGGAGCAGCTGGAGTACTCCGACTTTGCCATACTATACCGCACCAACGCCCAGTCCAGGAACTTTGAGGAGAGCATGCGCCGGCTGAACATTCCCTACAAGGTCTACGGCTCCCTCTCCTTTTACCAGCGCAAGGAGATCAAGGACCTGCTGGCCTATTTCCGGGTCACGGTCAACCCAAAGGATGACGAGTCCATCAAGCGGATCATCAACTATCCCAGGAGGGGGGTCGGGAAGACCACCATGGATAAGCTGAATGCCTATGCCGAAAAGCTCGATTCCCACATATGGGATGTCCTGACCCACCTGGGACAGGTAAACCTGGGATTCAATAAGGGGACTCTGGCCAAGCTGCAGGGCTTTACCGCTCTGATCAAAAGCTTCCAGAAGCGACTGGGAGAGATGGAGGCCTTCGACCTGGCCTACTCCATTGTGACCGAGGCGGGGATTATCCTCGATCTGAAATCGGACCAGGCCCCCGAGAATGTGAGCAGGTATGAGAACGTGGAGGAGCTGCTGAACGGGATCAAGGATTTCACAGACAACAGCGAAAGGGAAGGGGAGATGACCCTGGGTGACTACCTCCAGGATGTGACTCTTCTCACCGATGCCGACCAGGAGAGTTCCGAGGATAAGAATAAGGTGACACTGATGACCATTCATGCGGCCAAGGGGCTTGAATTCAAGCACCTGGTCATTGCCGGTGTGGAGGAGGAGCTGTTCCCCTCCCAGATGAGCACAGGCAACCCAAAGGACCTGGAGGAGGAGCGACGTCTCTTCTATGTGGCGCTCACCCGTGCCGAGAAGACCGCTATGATCTCCTATTCGGTGCTCCGCTATAAATGGGGCATCCAGAACTCATGTTCGCCCAGCCGCTTTATCAAGGAGATCGATTCTAAATACCTGGACCTTCCCCCCGACTTCTACCCGGTCATTCCGCAGGATGACCAGGCAGAAAAGGAGAAATTTGTTCCTGAAGCCTACCGGAAAGCAATGGGAGGCAAAGACCGGTCACAAAGCGTGCAAATGGGAGGACGCAGGCTTACCAGTGTGAATCAGGCTTCGCCCGCCCCGTCCCGTCCCCCGGCAGGGTTCACTCCCTCAGCATCAGCAGCCGCAAGCCAGTCTCCGAAAGATTTCACCCCCTCCGATCCCTCGATGGTCAGAGAGGGCACTAAAGTAGAGCACCCCCGCTTCGGAATTGGGAAGGTAACTGCTCTGGAGGGAGGTGACTCCAATATTAAGGCCACAGTGGAATTTCCCATCGGTAAAAAGCAGCTTCTGCTCAAGTTTGCCAAGCTAAGGGTGGTGGAGTGATTAAAAAGAAGTACTTTTGTGTAAAATTTCATAGAATGACTTACGATTATAATTCCAGCCGCAAGAAGCTGATCCTGCCCGAGTATGGCAGAAACATACAGAAGATGGTGAATCACCTCAAGACCATCGAAGACCGTGACGAACGAAACAAAGCGGCAAAGACCGTGATAGGAGTGATGGGCAATCTGAATCCGCACCTCAGGGATGTGAACGATTTCAAGCACAAGTTGTGGGACCACCTGGCCATAATTGCCGATTTCGACCTGGATATTGATTCGCCCTATGATTGGCCCGAGCCCGAGTCGCTTAAGAGCAAGCCCGAGAAAGTTCCCTACCACCAGCACCGCATCAAAAAGAAGCATTATGGCAGGTCCATTGTTCTGATGATCGATAAGGCTGTGGCACTTGAACCAGGTGAAGAGAAAGATGACCTGGTGAAGATGATTGCCTATCATATGAAGAAATCATACCTCACCTGGAACCGCGAAGCAGTTAGTGATGAGGAGATATTCGGGGACATGAAGACGCTCTCCGGTGGTGTGCTGGTGGCGAACCCTGAGCTGAAACTTCCCGAGACCAAGGATATACTTGCCAAAAACCGTCCTATTCAGAAGAAAAAAGGAGGGGGCGGAAAAAAGCACAAGCAGCATTCCTGATCCATGGGGAAATTCGTAATCGAAGGCGGGCGCAGCCTGAAAGGAGAGATCACTCCCCAGGGGGCTAAAAATGAAGCACTACAGATTCTGTGTGCCACGCTGCTAACTCCCCATAAAATAACAATTCATAACCTGCCTCTGATCAAGGATGTGCTTTTGCTCATCCAGTTGCTTGAGGACCTGGGGGTGAAGGTTGAGAAGCTGGGTGGTGCCAGCTACAGTTTCCAGGCCGGAGATGTGGACCTGGAATATTTCAAAACTGAAAGCTACCTTGAGCAATCGGCCGCCATGAGGGGATCGGTTATGATTCTCGGGCCCCTGCTTGCACGCTTTGGTGAGGCAGTTCTGCCCAAACCGGGAGGGGATAAGATCGGCCGTCGCCGGCTCGATACCCACTTCCTCGGATTCCAGGCACTGGGAGCCACCTTCGATTTCGACCATGGTAAAAACTTTTACCGTGTTAACGCCTCCAACCTGAAGGGTGCATACATGCTCCTGGAGGAGGCATCAGTTACCGGAACAGCCAACATCATTATGGCCAGCGTCCTGGCCAAGGGAACAACCACCATTTACCATGCGGCGTGTGAGCCCTACATTCAGCAGCTGTGCAAAATGCTGGTTCGAATGGGTGCACATATATCCGGGATCGGATCAAACCTGCTCTCAATCGAGGGGGTTGATCAACTGGGCGGTACCGACCATTCGATCCTGCCTGATATGATCGAGGTGGGCAGCTTCATCGGCATGGCGGCAATGACAAAGTCCGAACTGACCATCAAGAATGTGGCCTTTGATCAGCTGGGAATCATCCCTGCCTCCTTCCAGCGCCTGGGAATCCAAATGGAATTGAAAGGCGATGATCTGTATATTCCCGCACAGGATCACTATTCCATCGAGACATTTATCGACGGGGCCATCATGACCATCGCCGATGCACCATGGCCGGGACTTACCCCCGACCTGCTCAGTGTGATTCTGGTGACTTCCACCCAGGCCATGGGGAGCGTGCTCATTCATCAGAAGATGTTTGAGAGCCGCCTCTTTTTCGTGGATAAACTGATTGATATGGGTGCACAGATCATCCTGTGTGATCCCCACCGTGCCACCGTGATCGGACTTGATCATGGGATCAGGCTGAGGGCCACTTCTATGTCATCGCCTGATATCCGCGCAGGGGTGGCCCTGCTGATCGCAGCCATGTCGGCCGAAGGAACCAGCACCATCGATAATATTGAACAGATCGACCGGGGCTATGAACAGATCGACCAGCGGCTTAACCGGCTGGGGGCAGTAATTGCCCGTGAAGAGTAAGTGAAAACCTGAACAGAAACAAAAGAAAATATCCAGAACCATGAAAAGAATAATAACACTGCTGGCAGCTTCCATTATAGTTATTTCCTGCAGCGCTGGAAAGGGAGATCAGAAAGATACAGGGAAAGCCACCGTTGAGGTGGATGAAGTAAAAACCGGGATCAATATAGGAGAACGCGCCCCGGAAATGGTATATGAATCACCCGACGGCGAAAAGATTGCCCTCACCTCACTGAGGGGACAGATGGTCCTTATCGATTTCTGGGCCTCCTGGTGCTCACCCTGCCGCATGGAGAATCCCAACCTTGTAAAAACGTATCACCATTTTAAGGATAAGGAGTTTGCAGGCGGAACCGGCTTTACAATATACGGCGTCTCCCTGGACAAATCCAAAGAACGGTGGGTGGCTGCCATCAAACAAGACGGCCTGGAATGGAATGCACACGTAAGCGACCTGATGGGCTGGAATTCTGTCCCGGTTGCCATGTACGGGGTAAGAGGTATCCCCATGAACTTCCTTATCGATGGCGACGGTATCATTGTGGCCAAGGGCCTCAGGGGTGAATATCTCGGTAACAAACTCAAAGAACTGCTCAAATAGGGGCCTGCAACGGGGATCCCTGCGGAGTGACCTTCCACGAAAGGGTAATAAGAAACGGGCACCCGTTTCCAGATGCCCGTTTTTACTTTCTGTGACGAGCCAATTTATCCTGTAACACCCATTTTATTCCTCCTCCTGCTCGGCGGCGTATGCCTTCAGCAGTTCTTCCTGGATATCACCCGGAACCTGCGCGTACTCGTCGAACTTCATGGAGTACATGGCACGTCCGCTGGTCAGTGAGCTCAGTGCGGTAGAGTATTTATTCATTTCAGCAAGGGGTACCCTGGCGGTGATCTTCTCAAAGCCCTTCTCGCTGGCCATGCCCTGTACGATGGCGCGCCTTCCCTGCAGGTCACTCATTACATCACCCATGTAGTCAGAAGGAACAAGAACTTCCACTTCGTATACAGGTTCCATAATTTTTGGACCGGCTTCCCTGAAAGCCTGGCTAAAAGCGTGACGGCCTGCCAGCATGAAAGAGATCTCATTGGAATCAACCGGGTGCATCTTTCCATCATATACATAGACACGGATGTCACGTGCGTAAGAACCGGTCAGTGGACCTTCGTCCAGTTTTTCCATAATCCCTTTCAGGATGGCGGGGAGGAAACGAGCGTCGATGGATCCGCCAACGATGCCATTTACAAACTCCAGCGTGCCACCCCAGCTCAGCTGGTGGGTGTCAACGCCACGGTTGGCCATCTTTTGATCTTTTCCACCTATCTTGAACATGGCCCTTGGTTCGGAACCTTCAGTGTAGGGCTCAATGACCATGTGTACCTCGCCAAATTGACCTGAACCACCAGACTGTTTCTTATGTCGGTAGTCAGCCGCGGCAAATTTGGTAATGGTTTCACGGTATGGAATTTTGGGAGCGACAAATTCGGTCTCAACCTTGTAGTCGTGGTCAAGGTGCCACTTCACGATATTCAGGTGGTACTCACCCTGTCCAGATAAAATGATCTGCTTCAGCTCTTTGCTGTATTCGACCTGTACCGTGGGGTCTTCCTGGTTGATGCGGGTCAGTGCTTCACCCAACTTCTCTTCGTCACCTTCAACCAGCGTTTTAATGGCGGTCCTGAATTTGGGTTCCGGGAAAGGAATATCACCATATATATAAGATACATTGGGAGAGGTGAGCGTCTGGTTGGTTTTGGTGTTCTTCATCTTCACGGTACAACCGATGTCACCGGCTACCATTGAAGTGACCTTCTCACGGTTTTTACCAAAAGGTGAAAAAATCTGAGACAGGCGCTCCTTGTTCCGTGTGTTATTGTTTGTAAGGTCATCGCCCTCCTTCAGGGTTCCTGACAATACTTTGAAGAAGTTGATCTCACCAATATGTGATTCAACAGATGTTTTGAATACGAAGAGGGAGGTTGGCCCGTTTGAGTCACACTTCACTTCGGTTCCATCGACTGTGCTTACAGCATCAAGTTCGTTGGCCGAGGGAGCAACATTGGTAAGGAACTCCATGAAGCGTCCAATACCCATGTTGTTTTTTGCCGCTGAACAGAATACGGGGTACAATCCTCGGGCCACAACACCCAGGGTGATCCCTGACCGCATTTCGTCTTCGGTGAGACCGTCGTTCTCGAAGAACAACTCCATCAGCGCCTCATCATTCTCGGCAGCTTTCTCGATCAGCTCGTTACGGAGCTCTTCGGCGCGCTCCAGCTCAGATTCGGGGATGTCGGTAATCTCGGGCTTGCCACCATCCTTGGGATACTTGAATAGTTTGAAGAGGATAATGTCAACTATAGAATCAAACCCGGGTCCGGCATTCATCGGGAACTGGGCAAGGACTGCATCGCCGCCCACACTATCCTTGATCGATTCAAATGCTTTTTCAAAATTGGCATGGTCATGATCACACTTGTTCACAAGATAAACGGCCGGTTTGTTAAATTTCTCAAGCCAGCGGCTGTGGATCTCTGTTCCTACTTCAACGCCGTTCTGGGCACTGACCACAATGACACCGGTGTCGGCCACGTGAAGACTGGAAACAGTTCCGCCCACAAAATCGTCAGCTCCGGGGACATCAAGGAAGTTGATCTTCTTGCCATTATACTCAGCGTACATCACGGTGGAGTACATTGAGGTCTGGTTGTCCTGTTCAATCTGGTGGAAGTCGGAGACTGTGTTTTTCGCGTCCACATCACCTCTCCTGTCGATCACACCACCCTGGAACAGCATGGTTTCGGCCACAGTCGTTTTGCCCGCTCCGGAGTTTCCAAGGAGCGCAATGTTTTTAATTTGGTTGGTTGAATATGTTTTCATCAGTTATTAAATAAAAGGTATTCAATATATTAAGATATGATTATTGTTCAGCCAGTTTGAGAATAAGTGATGCAAAAGTAATAAATTTTTGATACTAAACAATTGATAAAAAGGGAGAAAGAGCAAGAGAAAAGTGACTATTTTCGGAACTGCTAAAAGAGCCCTGGTTTTTCACTGAAAGGTCCGGGTCGGAGAGCGGAAAAATGACCTTTTCCCAATCATCTGCAACTCGAAGGGACCTGTTTAAAACAGAATGCTTCCAAAAAAATTGTTAACAGAAAATTCAGGAAACCCCTGCGAAATCTGCAAATCCTGAAGTTGAGTCAGATGGAGTGCAATATTCATTAGATTTTTATTGTTTTTTCAAAAAAAACCATACCTTTGCGATCCGAAATTAACAGACGATTAATAATAAAACGAACCGTATAGTATGCCAACGATTCAACAATTAGTTCGTAAAGGCCGAAAGAAACTGAACGATAAGAGTAAGGCTCCCGCGCTGGATTCATGTCCTCAAAGGCGTGGTGTTTGTGTGCGTGTTTATACGACCACACCTAAGAAACCTAACTCAGCAATGCGTAAAGTAGCGAGGGTAAGGCTCACCAACCAAAAAGAGGTGAACGCCTATATTCCGGGTGAAGGACACAACCTGCAGGAGCACAGTATCGTACTGATCAGGGGTGGCAGGGTAAAAGACCTTCCCGGCGTAAGGTATCACCTGATTCGTGGTGCACTTGACACATCAGGTGTTGAAGGCAGAACCCAGCGCAGAAGTAAGTACGGTACAAAGAGACCAAAGAAAAAATAGGAGTGCGCAGTTAGCTGTGTACAGTACTCAATAAGCATATACTTATAGAATAATGAGGAAGACAAAACCAAAAAAGAGAATTCTACTGCCTGATCCAAGGTATCAGGATCCTTATGTAACCAGGTTCGTAAACAACCTGATGCTCGATGGCAAGAAAAGCAAGGCCTACGACATCTTTTACGGCGCAATGGACATTGTGGATCAGAAAACAAAAGAGGATGAGAAATCAGCTCTTGAAATTTTCAAGGCAGCACTGGATAACATTACTCCCCAGGTAGAGGTTAAGAGCCGAAGGGTGGGTGGTGCCACATTCCAGGTACCCATGGAAGTAAGAGCTGACAGGAAAATATCCATCTCCATGAAGAACATGATTCTTTTTTCCCGCAAGCGTGCAGGAAAATCTATGGCAGATAAATTGGCAGCGGAGACAATTGCAGCATATAATAATGAAGGCGGTGCTTATAAGAAGAAAGAAGACACACACCGCATGGCCGAAGCCAACAAGGCTTTTGCCCACTTCAGGTTCTAATACATATTTTGAAATAGCATTTATTGCAATAGTTTTTATTGCAAGGTAAGTGTGCGACAATTATGAACCCAGATTTAAAACATACAAGAAATATCGGGATCATGGCGCACATCGATGCCGGGAAGACTACCACTACAGAACGCGTATTGTTCTATACAGGTATCACCCACCGCATCGGTGAAGTCCATGACGGAGCCGCTACAATGGATTGGATGGTACAGGAGCAGGAACGCGGTATCACCATTACATCAGCAGCCACAACCACCTTTTGGAACCACCTCGACCAGGAGTTCAAGATCAATATCATTGATACTCCGGGCCACGTTGACTTCACTGTTGAAGTTGAACGTTCGTTGAGAGTTCTGGATGGTGCAGTTGCAGTATTCTGTGCTGTGGGCGGAGTAGAGCCCCAGTCCGAGACCGTTTGGCGCCAGGCAGACAAGTACAAGGTGCCCCGTCTCGCTTTCATTAACAAAATGGACCGTGTGGGGTCCGATTACTTCGGCGTGGTCCAGGAGATCGCGGATAAACTGGGTTCCAACCCGGTTCCCATGCAGATTCCTATTGGATCAGAAGAGAATTTCAGAGGTATTGTTGACCTCATCGAGCGTAAAGCCATCGTTTGGAAAGAGGATGAGGAGATGGGGATGAAATACGAGTATTGTGAAATCCCCGAGGATCTGAATGACGAAGTTGAAGAGTGGAGAGAGAAGCTGGTTGAGGCCGTTTGTGTCTCCGATGATACCCTTCTCAATAAATTCCTGGAGGACAGGGATTCCATCACTGTTGAAGAGTTTATGGAGTATGCCCGCAGGGCCACAATCAACATGGAAATTGTTCCGGTGTTGTGCGGTTCTGCATTTAAAAATAAGGGGATTCAGCGTATGCTGGATGCCATTTGCGACCTGCTTCCCAGCCCCCTGGATAAAGGTGCTGTTTCTGGAATCGATCCCAAGAATAACCAGGAGATCATCAGGGAGCCCAAGAATGATGAGCCGCTGACCGGACTCGTATTCAAAATTGCCACCGATCCTTTCGTAGGCCGCCTGGCATATGTGCGTGTCTATTCAGGTAAGCTACAGGAAGGGGTGATGGCCTATAACAACCGTACCGGCAAGAAAGAACGCATCAGCCGCATTTACCAGATGCATGCCAATAAGCAGAATCCCAAGAAGGAAATTGGAGCTGGAGATATCTGCGCAGTGGTCGGACTGAAAGAGCTCAGGACCGGGGATACCATCACATCGGTGGGAAAACCCATGATCCTGGAAGCCATTGATTTCCCTGATCCTGTTATCGGGATCGCCATTGAGCCCAAGACCCAGGTCGATATTGATAAGCTCGGTCTTGCGCTTAATAAGCTGGCCGAGGAAGATCCCACTTTCCAGATTCGCACCGACATTGAGAGCGGACAGACCACCATCAACGGAATGGGCGAGCTGCACCTGGAGATTCTCATGGACCGCCTTAAGCGCGAGTTCAAGGTAGAGTGCAATGTGGGCACCCCGCAGGTGAACTACAAAGAGGCACTTACCACAGAGATTAAGCACCGCGAAACTTTCAAGAAGCAGACCGGTGGACGTGGTAAATTTGCAGATATTGTATTTTTCATCAGTCCGTCCGATGAGAATAAGGGGCTTGAGTTTGTTGACGAAGTAAGGGGTGGGAGAATCCCCAGGGAGTACATTCCATCCGTGGAAAAAGGATTTAAGAATGCCATGTCAAACGGACCGCTTGCAGGTTTCCCCATCGAGGGACTGAAAGTGCGCCTTGTAGATGGTTCTTTCCACGCGGTTGACTCCGACCAACTCGCTTTTGAGATTTGTGCACGCCAGGCATTTAAGCACGCCGCTTCCAAAGCGAACCCGGTGTTGCTTGAACCCGTCATGGCCATTGAGGTGGTCACACCCGAAGAATACATGGGTGACGTGATCTCCGACCTTAATAAAAGGCGCGGACAGGTAGAAGGAATGGATTCCAAGGCAGGTGCAAGGGTGATCAAAGCCAAAGTGCCCCTGTCAGAACAGTTCGGGTATGTAACCGTGCTCAGGACCCTCTCTTCGGGAAGGGCCACTTCATCCATGGAGTTCAGTCACTATGCGCCAATGCCGCTGAACCTTGCTAAAGAGGTTCTTGAAAAGGTAACAGGAAAAGCTTTATCATAATTTATTGAAAGATAATGAGTCAGAAGATTAGAATTAAGTTGAAGTCCTACGATCACAACCTGGTTGACAAGTCAGCCGAGAAGATTGTAAAGACAGTAAAATCCACCGGTGCAGTGGTTAGCGGACCCGTTCCGCTCCCCACCCACAAGCGTGTGTATACTGTATTGAGGTCTCCTTTCGTAAACAAGAAGTCGAGGGAGCAATTCCAGTTGAGTTCATTCAAAAGACTGCTGGATATCTACAGTTCTACTCCAAAAACTATCGATGCACTCATGAAGCTTGAGCTGCCCAGTGGAGTTGAAGTTGAAATAAAAGTCTAACACAGGTAAAAACAGAATAAGATGCCAGGATTAATTGGTAAGAAAATCGGAATGACTTCCGTTTTCGACAAAGATGGAAAAAACATCCCCTGTACCGTGATACAGGCTGGTCCTTGTACGGTTACTCAGGTGAAGACCGTTGAATCGGACGGGTACGCTGCAGTTCAGCTGGCCTTTGACGAGAAAAAGGAGAAAAATACCCCCAAGGCCGAGCAGGGACACTTCTCAAAGGCCAATACAACACCCAAGAAAAAGGTTATTGAGCTGAAAGGATTTGTGAAAGACTGGAAACCGGGTGATGTGATCAACGTGGACTATTTTCACGATGACACATGGCTGGACGTTTCAGGCATTTCCAAGGGAAAAGGATTCCAGGGTGTGGTAAAGAGATACAACTTCAAAGGTGTGAACGACGCAACCCACGGTCAGCACAATAGAATGCGAGCTCCCGGTTCACTGGGTGCATCCTCCTATCCTTCAAGAGTTTTCAAAGGAATGCGTATGGGCGGCCAGATGGGTAATAGCAAGGTGAAGATTCTGAACCTGAGGGTTGTCAAGATTGTTCCCGAGAACAATCTCCTTATTCTCAAGGGTTCCGTTCCCGGATCAAATGGTTCATATTTAATTATTGAGAAGTGATGGAATTAGAAGTTATAAATATATCCGGGAAAAGTACCGGTAAGAAGGTAAAACTGGACAAGGAGATCTTCGGGATTGAACCCAATGATCACGCCATTTACCTCGATGTGAAGCAGATTATGGCTCACAAACGCCAGGGTACCAGCAAAACAAAGGAGCGTGGAGAGATCAGGGGAAGCCGCAAGAAGATTAAGCGTCAGAAGGGAACAGGTACCGCTCGTTTTGGGGATATCAAGAATCCCTTGTTCAGGGGTGGTGGCCGCGCCTTCGGTCCCAGGCCCAGAAATTACGGTGGCAAACTGAACCGCAAAGTGAAAGACCTGGCCCGTAAATCTGCACTTGCCTACAAGGTACAGAACAAGCAGGTTATGGTGCTAGAAGATTTTACCATGGATGCTCCCAAGACCAGCGAGTTTGCAAGCATCAGGAAAAATTTGAAGATCGACGATAAAAAGTCGCTTTTCGTCATCAACGAAAGAAATAATAACTTATATTTGTCGTCGCGAAATCTGCAGAAAACAAAAGTTATAACCCTCTCAGAATTAAACACATACGAAATAATGAATGCTTCAGCTGTGTTATTTGTAGAGAGTTCACTTGATGTTCTTCAGAAGAATGCATAAATGCTTTGAATCGTACAGATCATGAATATTTTAATTAAACCCATAGTAACCGAGAAGATGACTGCCCAGGGGGAGGACTTCAATCGGTTCGGTTTTGTAGTCGATAAGAATGCCAATAAACTGCAGATCAAAGAAGCGGTGGAAGAGCTTTATGGCGTAAAGGTTTCAGAAGTGAATACCATGCGTTATCCAGGCAAGCGCAAGCAGCGTTACACCAAGTCCGGAGTCTCAGTTGGGAAAACTCCTTCCTATAAGAAGGCTGTTGTGACCCTGGCAGAAGGTGAAGTAATTGATTTTTACAGCAACATTTAGGAAAGATGGCAATCAAAAAGTATAAACCCACAACACCGGGTCAGCGCTTTAAAGAGATCTCTGCTTATGATGATCTTACACCGGGTGTAAAGCCTGAGAAGTCTCTTCTCAAGCCCATCAAGAAGAGTGGTGGCAGGAACAATACAGGTAAAATGACCATGCGCTATCTGGGTGGTGGTCACAAGAAAAGATACCGTGTGATCGATTTCAAGCGGGATAAGGACAACATGGATGCCAGGGTAAAGAGCATTGAGTATGATCCAAATCGTTCAGCAAGGATCGCGCTGGTTGTTTACACCGATGGCGAGAAGCGTTATATCATTGCTCCTCACAAACTCAAGGTGGGACAGAAAATTGTATCGGGCGACAAAGTGGTTCCGGAAACAGGTAACAGCATGCTGCTGGCCAATATTCCGCTGGGAACCGATATACACAACATAGAGCTGAAACCTGGTAAGGGCGGAATGCTTGCAAGGAGTGCCGGATCCTACGGGACCATCACTTCCAGGGATGGAAAATATGCCATCATCAAGCTTCCTTCCGGGGAATCGAGGATGGTTCTGACCTCCTGCCGTGCCACAATTGGTATCACATCCAATGGTGACCATGGACTTGAGAAAAGTGGGAAAGCTGGCCGCTCACGCTGGAAAGGACGTCGTCCCCGCGTACGTGGTGTAGCCATGAACCCGGTCGATCACCCAATGGGTGGTGGTGAAGGACGCGCCTC